>CAZRVZ010000125.1:0-14054 GCA_964603655.1 uncultured Pseudobdellovibrionaceae bacterium
TGAAATGGACAAGGCACGACAGTCGTTTACAACCCCGCTAACTCCGGTGCAGTCCCAAATCTTGGAACTCGTGAAGGTGCCCACAGCGGCTTACGGTTGCTAAAGCAACTCAGATATGGCGCGGGGTGGTGCATCGGCTGGGTGCGGAATGTAGGCTCCAATGACTGGAAACTAAATTTGATGCGATTTAACTAGCGGGTATTAATTCCTTCCACTCTTAGTAATATTGGCCGGTTAATGGCCATTCCGTACCGATTGGAGGCCTAAAGACGATCGCACTCTGACTCTCCAAGTATATTACGCCCTAAGAAACTCGCCACCGCTCAAGATTTTGCCAAAGCGGTATGAGCGCTTCACGTTCGGTGGCGCGATCCAATGTCCACGTTCTGTCGTGCGCATCCTTAGCGATAAGGCGATAGTGTCCCTGAATAAAGTATTGGGTGTCGGCGTGGAGCGTGGGCGCGGTGTTGGCACCGGGGTGGGAGTGAACGATTTCAAAGGCCCTGAGCTTTGTCCTCTCCAGGCGCCGTGACGTTACCTGCCAGGTCCCCATTCGGTGTCCCCACTGAATATAATATTCACTGGTCCGAATGAATTTTCGCAAAAAGCCGAGTCGGATGCCGACCAAACCGTAAAGTATGACGGTGAGTCCGAAGCCGTAAATGAGTGCGCGATCGAACCAATCTCCCGACCGGACCAAATCGGAAAACACACCGAACGCTGCCGCACCCATGCAGGTAAGTGAAAAGCCGAGCAGCCCGTAAAGGGTCCAAAAAACAGTGGGGGCCCGAACTTCTGAAAAAACACCGGATCGGGTGGGGTGCAGTTCGAAATAAAATCCCATATGCCGAATTCTTACCTCATCCGGACCCGTTTTTGAACTTCCGAGTGAGATCCACTAGAATCGCTCCATGTCCGCGGCTGATTTGGGAAAAATTTTCGACCAGTTCGGGGCCAAGAATTACCGCCCGCTGAGTCTCTTTTTAAATCGAGGCGATGGGGCGTGGCTCTGGGATGTTGATGGGAAGCGCTACCTGGACCTATTAGCAGCCTATTCCGCGATGAATTTCGGCCATTCTCATCCTGAGCTGGTTCGGGTGCTCACCGAGCAAGCGCAGCGACTGGCATTATGCTCACGGGCGTTTCAATCGGAAGAGCTGGTCCTATTTTGCAAAGACCTGGCCGAGTTTTGCGGCATGGAAAGTGTCCTGCCGATGAATTCAGGTACCGAGGCGGTGGAGACGGCTCTGAAGATTGTTCGCAAATGGGGAGCGGAAAAAAAGAGGGTCCCCGCGGACCGGGCCAAGATCGTGGTTATGGCGAATAACTTCCACGGACGAACGATTACCGTGGTTTCGTTTTCGACGGAATCTACCTATCGCGATGGATTTGGTCCGTATACTCCCGGCTTCGAAGTGGTGCCCTTTGGGGATGCCAACGCGTTGGCCGCGGCCGTGAACCCGGACACTCTGGCTGTTCTGCTGGAGCCGATTCAGGCGGAGGCGGGCGTCTTAATTCCCTCTCCGGATTATCTCGCAAAGGCGAAATCGATCTGTGATTCCCATGGAGCCTTATTGGTACTGGATGAAATTCAGACGGGTCTGGGGCGGACAGGGAGGAATTTTTGTTTCCAGCGAGCGGGAATCGTTCCGGATGTTCTCATCCTTGGCAAATCACTCGGCGGCGGCCTGTTACCTGTATCAGCGGTAGTCACTCGACGCGACGTCATGGATGCAATTCAGCCCGGGCAACACGGGTCTACATTCGGGGGAAACCCGCTTGCCTGTGCGGTGGCCAGGCGGGCGCTCGGGCTAATGCGTGAACTGAAACTTGCGGACCGGGCAGAGGCCATCGGCAGTCGGATACAGGAACAATTGAGTGGTCTACGATCCCGTCATGTTAAGGAGATTCGCGGCCAGGGCGCGCTGATAGGGATCGAGCTTCACCCTACAGCCGGGGGCGCTCGTGCCTATTGCGAACGATTGGCGAAGCTTGGTGTGCTCTGCAAGGAAACTCACGACCACGTCATTCGAATTGCTCCGCCCCTGACCATTGCTTTCGCGGATTTGCACTGGGGAGTGGACCGCATTATAGAGGTATTAGAGTAGCGGTGTTGCCGAAGGGATAACGATTGTTTTTATTGACGAATTTGATTTTGGTTTTGGGTCTTTTTACGGCGTTTGGGTGTGGCGTAAAGGGCGACGTTCGACCCTATACCGAGGTTATTCGCTCTGAAGTACCGTCAACTCCGGTGACAACCCCGGTGACACCTCCGACGACACCAAAAACGCCCACACCGTCATCGGCAATCGATGCAAAAAAGAATCGCGAGGGGAAAAAATGAAGCTGCAATTTACCAAAATGGAGGGGTGCGGGAACGATTTTATTTTTGTGGATTGCATGCGTGGTAGGGGCATAAACACTCTGAATTCGAATCAGGTACGCCATCTATGCGACCGACACTTCGGAATTGGAGCAGATGGATTGGTGATGCTTTTTGAGGGGGGGCCGACTAACGCCCGCTGGAAATTCTATAATGCCGATGGAACAGAGGCCGAGATGTGTGGCAATGCCGCCCGGTGCGCCATGATTTTTCTTGCGGATCGACATTTTCCGGAAGAGCGGGTGATTTCGCTTCAAACTGAGGCCGGAACGGTGAAGGGGAAAAAATTGGGTCCCAATCTGGCCGAGGTTGCGATGGTATCAAAGAACAATCCGACTTTTCGCTTCGCTGATAAAATGGTTGCTATCGAGGGGATGGGCACGCTCCGAACCTACTTTATCGATTCCGGGGTCCCTCACGCCGTTGTAGAGGTGGATGAACTCAAAGACTACCCCATCCAAAAAGTTGGAGCAGCACTGCGTTCCAATCTCATCTATGGTCGTCAGGGAACCAACGTCACCTTTTTTCAAAAATCGACCAACAATGTGATTAGTGCGACGACATACGAGCGGGGCGTGGAGAATGAAACGATGGCGTGTGGAACAGGGGCCGTGGCCGCAGCATGCATATTCTCGGAAGTTTATCTCCAGGCACTTCCGATTGTGGTGAAGGTACCGGGCGGAGAGCTTGTGGTGGATATGAGCCCAGTATCCAAAATCGTTCTTTTGCGAGGCCCGGCATTCTATGTTTACGAGGGCGAATATCGTTTAGGAGAATCGCAGTACGTCCCCGCCGCACTTTTTAGCCAAAAGAAAATCGAGAAGCTCGATGCGCTATAACGGGGTTCATGTAGCCCTCGTCACGCCGTTTCGATCGGATGGAGAACTGGATATCGATGCTTATCGTTCCCATGTGGTTCGCTTGGCCGCGGCTGGGGTGGCGGGATTCGTGCCGTGCGGAACCACGGGAGAGTCCGCAGTGCTCGAAGACTCCGAGCGCGATCGGCTGCTTGAGGCGACGGTGGACGTGGCCAAAACGAAGGGAATCTTGGTACTGGCCGGTTGCGGTAGCAGCTCTACCAGAGTGTCGATCGCCCAAGTCCGACGGGCACGAGAAATGGGTTGTGATGCCGCGCTTGTCGTGACCCCCTACTATAATCGACCGACGCAGGCTGGACTGATTCAGCATTACTTGTCGTTAGCGGACGCCTCGGATTTACCCATCCTTCTTTATAATGTTCCTGGGAGAACGGGAGTTAATTTGTCGGTGGAATCGACGCGCAAACTTCTGGCTCACCCGAGAATTGCGGGCATTAAGGAGGCCAGTGGAAATCACTCGCATTGGCTGGAGCTTTCCTCGGCCGTGGATTGGCGTGAGCGCAGTTGGCTGGCGGGTGACGACGATGCATTTGCTACCACTCTTTCGTTGGGCGGTTCTGGAATTATTTCGGCGACCGCGAACTGGATTCCGGAATTATTTGTGGCAATTGGAAAGTTATTTTCCGATGGAAATGTACAAGGTGCCTTTGAGCTTCAGCGATCGATAAACCCTATAGTGAGAGCTGCCTTCGTCGAATCCAGCCCAGGCCCTATCAAATACGGGTTGAGGCTCATGGGAAGTATGAGTGAAACGCTTCGGTTGCCTTTGGTGCCGCCTGGCCCAGCCTCAATCGAGATGATCCGTTCCGCTTTGCACGGGGCTAGTCTGATATGAACGCTTTGCACTTGGGGGTAAGCGGTTCGACCGGTCGAATGGGTTCGGAAATCTACCAACTCGTTCGGTCTCTGGAATTAATTGACGGGCGGCGATTTGAGATTACGTGCGCGCTGAGCAGGCATTCAGAAATTTCGTTGGTGGCCAGTGGGGCTGTTGACGTCGATGTGTGGGTGGATTTTTCAGCGCCAGAGGCGATCTTGCGATTGCTCGAGGTAGCTCGCAAACCTATTGTTATTGGCACGACCGGTTTTAACGATGCTCAAATGTTGGCGATTCGGGACTATTCCCGCCAGTTTCCGGTGCTGTTATCGGCGAATATGAGCTTTGGTATTGAAGTACTTCGCCGGATGATTCAATCGCTTCCGCCAGTCGGCCGCGTCGATGCTGATCTGTCGATCATTGAAGAACACCATCGAGCCAAACGCGACACCCCGAGTGGGACCGCCGGATTTTTGGCAGGTGAGCTTAAAAAAATGGGGTTTTCCGGTGTTCAGATTCACTCCCTCAGAGAAGGCGCCATCATTGGAGTGCACAAGGTTCGCTGGGTGACGGATACCGAGGAGATAGTCCTATCGCACCGGGCGCTGGATAGATCGATTTTTGCCAAGGGTGCGCTCTATGCTGCCTCGTGGTTAACCAGCCAGCCGTCCGGCCTTTATGGAATACAGGACCTTTGGCAAATTCAGGATGCAAGGGAGATAAAATGAGTTTTCGCGTCGCAGACCGGGTGGCTCAATTGCCCCCTTACATTTTCAGCGAAATAAATTTCCTCAAAGATCAGGCGCGGAGTCGGGGTGTCGACCTACTCAGTTTGGGAATCGGGGATCCGGATTTACCTACGCCGCAGCCGATTGTTGAGCGGATGATTCAGGCGATTCAGAAGCCGGCGAATCATACGTATTCGCCGTACGAAGGGAGTGAGTTATTCCGAAGTGCCGCGAGGCGCTGGTTTGGACGTCGTTTTGGCGTGTCACTGGAGTCGAATCAGTGTGCCGCCCTTATCGGGTCGAAAGAAGGAATTGCCCACTTTCCAATGGCGTTTCTCAATCCGGGCGACTCGGCCATTTACCCCTCGCCGGGCTACCCCGTGTTCGAAACGGCTATTACACTCGCTGGAGCACGAGCGATCGCGCTTCCGCTAAAACCTGAGAATGGGTTTTTGCCACAGGCCAAACAGGTGGAACAGCTTTTTCTTTCCCACCGTCCTAAATACCTGCTGCTCAATTTTCCAAGTAACCCCACGAGCGTTGTTTGTCCCAAGGGGACTCTCGAGGAGATTGTCTATTTGGCCAAGAAGCACTCCGTGATTTTGGCGTATGATAATGCCTACAGTGAAATCTACTTCGATGACAAACACCGTCCCGCCAGCCTGCTTGAAATTCCGGGAGCGCTGGACGTCGCGATCGAGTTTCACTCACTATCGAAAACATTTAACATGACCGGCTGGCGCGTCGGCTTCGTGGTGGGCAACCCGGAACTGATTGCGGGTCTGATTAAATACAAGACCAACATCGATTCCGGCCCGTTTCTGGCGGCCCAGGATGCCGGAGCCTTTGCTCTCGATAATGCCGAGATGCTGACGGCACCTTTGAGAACCGTCTATCTCGAACGGATGAAGATAGCTACCCGAGCGCTCGGCGCGCTTGGCATCGAATACGTTGAACCCAAAGCGACATTCTATGTTTGGGCGCGCGTTCCGGGAAATCGCTCATCGATGGAATTCACTAAGGCATTAATCGAAAGCGAAGGGTTGGTGGTCACCCCTGGAATCGGCTTTGGGCGCGAGGGGGAGGGCTTTTTTCGTCTGTCCCTCACGACCGGTGAGGCCCAATTGAAAACCGCGTTCGAACGGCTTGGTCGGCATTTAGCCCGCTAGGTGCCTATCTACTTTCCAGCTGAAAAGGTAGCGGGTAACGGTAATGGTGCCTAGTTTGAAGTCCAGGTTACCCGCTACCTTTTCAGCTGGAAAGTAGATAGGCACCATTACCCTTACGTGATTACATCGATAAGGCTGGCGTTTTCGAGGGTGGTGGTATCGCCGGTAATCTGTTTGCCCGAAGCCACGTCTTTGAGAAGCCGCCGCATGATTTTTCCGCTGCGTGTCTTGGGCAATGTGCGCGTGAGAATGATCCGATCGGGTCGGGCGATCGCACCGATTTCTTTTACGACATGGTTTTTGAGAGTTCTTTCCAGTTCCGGCAGATTGGAAAGATCGGCTGTTTCCTTGGGTATGACAAACGCGACGATGGATTGGCCTTTCAATTCATCCGGAGGCCCGACGACAGCCGACTCGGCTACCGCAGGGTGGCTCACCAAGGCACTTTCGATTTCCATGGTCCCCAGGCGGTGACCAGAGACGTTGAGTACGTCGTCAATGCGCCCCTTAATCCAAAAGTAGCCATCCCCATCGCGATGGGCGCCGTCGCCGGTGAAGTAAAGTCCCTTGAACTTCGACCAGTAGGTATCTACGAACCGCTGCGAATCCCCCAGAATGGTTCGAGCCATAGAGGGCCACGGATTGCAGATGACCAGGTAACCACCCACGTTTGGCCCACACGAGGCGCCGTTCTCGTCGACGATATCGGCGAGGATCCCCGGAAATGGTTTTGTCGCCGAACCCGGTCGCGTCGTCGTCACCCCTGGAATCGGCGCGATTAGAATGCTCCCCGTCTCCGTTTGCCACCAGGTATCAACGATAGGGCAACGGCCGCGCCCGATTTTTTCATGGTACCAAATCCACGCCTCGGGGTTGATGGGCTCACCGACCGTTCCTAATAGCCGCAGTGACTTCATGGGAAATTTGGCTGGGTGCTGATCGCCCGCGCGCATGAAAGATCGTATTGCCGTCGGAGCCGTGTAGAGAATGGTGACACCGTGACGATCGGCAATCTCCCAAATCCGGCCCGGGTGGGGATGATTGAGTACCCCTTCGTAAATGAGGCACGTCATCGCCTGTGACAAGAGGCCGTACACGACGTAGCTATGGCCGGTTATCCAGCCTATGTCGGCGGTACACCAATAGATATCGTCGGATTTCAGATCAAAAACCCACTTTGAGGTTTGAGAGACTCCGGCAAGATAGCCACCCGTGGAGTGGACAATGCCCTTGGGCTTTCCCGTCGTTCCGCTCGTGTACAAAACGAACAAGGGGTGCTCGGAATCGAGCTCGCGCGCCGAGTGCGTTGGTGAGTGATCGGCGACGGCTTGTTCCCAATCCCTCTCATTTTTTTCGAGCGTGGTCGCATCATTACGGCGAAATACGACCGTTTTTTCCACGCATGGACATTCCTGGATGGCCTGTCGAATGATGCAGAGCAGATCGAGTGAGGACCCTTTTCGGTAGGTTTCATCGGCAGTGAAGATAATTCGGCACTTAGCGTCGTTGACGCGATCTCGCACCGAGTTAGCGCTGAATCCCGCGAAAATCACGCTGTGAGTGACACCGACCCGAGCACACGCGAGCATGGTGACTATCGCTTCCGGCACCATAGGCATGTAGATTGCGGCCGTGTCTCCCGGATGCAGTCCCAAATCTTTCTCCATGAAGTTGGAAAGGCGGCAGGTCCTTTCAAAAAGTTCGCGGTAGCTCAGTCGACGAGTCTTTCCATTTTCACCTTCCCAGATAATCGCCGTTTTCTCCCCTTTGCCAGCGGCAATATGTCTATCTAGGCAGTTAAAAGCGGCATTAATTTTTCCACCCAGAAACCATTTCGCGAAGGGGGCATTCCATTCGAGTACCTTGTCCCACCGCTTGAACCAGTGAAGGCTTTCGGCTACGTCCGCCCAGAACTGAACGGGATCGGCCGTTGCCGCCAGAAGTCTCTCTTCATACGCTTCGGGTTTGAGATTTGCCGCAGTGGTAAAAGTTGGCGGCGGTGGAAAACGGCGGTTCTCGTGAAGAATCGTCTCAATATCGGCCATAAATCCTCCCAAAAAGCTCTCGAATGGGCACTCGAACGGGTTGTCAGCATGGCACAATGCACCAGATGAATTCAACCCCAGGAATTCAATCTTTGGCCGCGGTATACCGAAAAATGGATATGGATCCCATCCTCATCGTCGACGATGAACCCGATAATCTAGATGCGCTGCAGCGTCTACTCCGTACCGAGTACGAGGTCGTGACCGCAAGCTCCCCCGTCGAGGCCCTGCGCCAGGTGGTTACCAGGCAGTTTAACGTTGTTGTTTCCGATCAGCGAATGCCCGAGATGACCGGTGTCGAGTTTTTGGAAAAGGTTAAAGGGGCTCAGCCGCAGGCCGTACGCATTTTACTGACCGGGTATACCGACGTCGAATCGGTAATTGGCGCGATCAACCGGGGCCAGATTTATCGTTACATCGCAAAGCCCTGGGACCCTGAGGATTTGAAGATGACGCTTCGGCAGGCGAACGAGGCATATAGTCTGCGCCGGGAGTTGGAAAATAGAAATGCGGCGCTCACTGCTGCCAATTCAAAGCTAGAGTCCGCGCTGCGCGAGCTGAGAGGGCTCGATGCGGCCAAGGCGCGTTTTCTTTCATTGGTTTCCCATGAATTGAATACACCGTTGACGGTAATTGGATCTTTCGTGCCACTTTTGAGCGAGGCAAAGCTTTCCGGGGATGCTGCCAAAGCCGTCGACGCAATCATTCTCGCCGCCAACCGGCTTAGCTCCGTCGTTTCTGAGGTTGTCGATTTCACGCGGATTGAGGTCTCTCCCACCTTGAATCGAACGGCCGTCCCAATCGGCACTCTATTGCAGGATTCGGTAAAGGCTCACGGTCAACTGGTGAAAGAGAAGAAAATTCGGATCGATTTCAAAGGAGACCAGGCCATCAACGGCAATTGGGACCGGACCCGCTTGAACATTGCTTTTTCAAAGGTCCTATTTGACTTGCTGGTCCAGGCCCCACGGGCATCGGTTATCGAAATAGAATGCCAGGATTCGGGTGCGGAGATGCCTGACGGAGATGGCGTTATCATCGAGTATCGACGCGGAGGGGGTTCGATTTCTGCCCATGCGTTTGAAAAGTTAGATTTCGGTGGCGACCCCTTGAAACACCGACAAAACTTGGGGTTGGGACTCGCGCTTTTTAAGACGGTAATAGAAGCCCACGGCGGAAGACTTTCGGTATCGTCGAATTCCAGTTTTCCTGCGATTATCCGGGTCGAGCTACCGCGGTCCGGCTGACAAATTTAACTGCAGATTCGATAGCCAGAGCGAATTGTCTGACCCCGAACTCGCCGTTCACTCGCTCCCGAGCTCTCTCTGCCACCAGAGCCTGAAGTCCCGGATTTACGATGA
Organism: uncultured Pseudobdellovibrionaceae bacterium; assembly: GCA_964603655.1. Lineage (GTDB taxonomy): Bacteria > Bdellovibrionota > FAC87 > UBA2466 > UBA2466 > JACPWY01. The sequence goes on from CAZRVZ010000125.1 coordinate 9,382, forward strand.
GCGACTCTACTAACTGAGCAGCGACTTCAATTCCACCCACAGGGTAAACGAACCCCGTCTCGCCGCGTTTAACCAGATCGTCGGCCGCGCCACACGTTTCCGTTACGACAGCGGGTAAACCGCAATGCATTGCCTCATTCACGACGAGCCCCCAGGTTTCAAACTCCGAAGGCACAATGAGACAGTCGGATGCGCAGTAGATATCGCGAATCTGCGCTTGATCCACGAATCCGGTAAACGTGATTCGGGAGATGCCCAAGGCTTCTTGACGTAACACCGACTCGAGTTCACCCGTTCCGACCATGAGCGTGTGCAGTTTCGGATGGACTTGCTGTAGACGGCGTTGAATTTCTACGACATCGCGGGGTCGTTTTCGGTCGAACAGCCGCCCCACAAACAACAGCACGAAGGCATCGGGCTCAATCTGGTAACGCTCCCGCACGGTGCGCCTTGCTTGGTTGGATTGCGCAGGGCTTGGACTAAAAAAAGCACCGTCGACACAGTAACGGGCATTGATGAGTTTGGGCGACTGAACGCCTAGTTTTTCATAATACGCTCGATTCTTCACTCCGATGACGATGATGGCGCCCATGCAACGATAGAGAGTCGGCAGGATCGCGCGTTTCAAGGCCATTCGTGCGCGGCTAGAGCCCAGCGAAAATGTCTCACCGATAAATAGGATCGGCACGCGTGCGATTCTGGCGACGAACAAAATCAGCCAATGTTCCCAAAGGTAATAACCGTAGATTAAAACAGCATCGGGTGATTCGCATTTCAGAATACGCCAGACAACGCGCGCCAGTTCAAAAGGATTCGAATATCGCAAAGTTTCGTTCTTAAAACCGACCTTTAGCGGCACGTTGAAATCGCTCCGCGGTGATTTGTCGAATTCTCTGAACCACCAGCGGCGCCCACTGAAGGTTTCGTTCAGAAAGCAGACGTGGGTTTTTGGCAGTACCTTTGATAGAGCGGCAAATACCGGAGAACGGTATTGGATTGGGTGTGTATCGATAATTATTATGCCGAGGGGCTTCAGCGCATTTCGTGCCACGGAAAAGATCTTACTGCAGTCCTCTCGCCGTGAGTAGACAATTGGTTGCGCCAGCCATTAGTACGGTTTAGGATGATTGCCATGCAACACCCCATTGAACTGGCCAATGTTCTCTTAATGCTGGCGGGGGTCCTTCTTTTCGTCTCGGGTCCTGTCATCGGTTATCGGACTGCAACGGGCATGATTAAGATTCGCCGGACCGATGCCAAAGCGAGTCTTCACTGGGGGAGTAATCTAATTAATTTCCTGATCGCGGGTTTCTTTTTCGTGACCGGGGTCTGCTTCGTGGTGAATAATTTGCGGGGTAATCCGCTAGCGTTCTGATCCTGACCTACGGCCCTAACTTAGGGCCCTGATTTAAATCTCCAGTCGAAAACCCAACTGGTAAACCTGATACGACAAATCAGGCGCGCGTGTCAGAAACAGCGGCTGGCTTCGGGAATATTGGAAGATCAGATAGGTATTGTTCACACCAAAATTCTTGTTGAATGATTTGGCACCGTGCCGGTCAATGGCATTAAGGCACAGCTGGCCGCCGAAAGAATATTCCCAACCTTGGTATTGCTGGGTGCCTGAAATCTCGGCGCCGCTTGCCGATGCCTGACGCAAAAAGGTAATCGATGTCCCCACCGTCGCGAACGGTACCACGAATTGATCGCTCCAGTAATCGAAGTGATAGCTCAGGTGCGTCTCAAGGGGGATGGCGTAGAGCGAGGCAAACCGGTTGCCCCCGATATCCTGATCGGGTTGAGCGAAGAAACCGGAGCCCAATCCCAACCCCAGTTTTCCAAAACGTTCAATGGCGAGCCACTCCAGGGAGATCAGGGCGGCGTGGCCGTTTTTTTCGGTGGGAACTCCGGTCGTGTATGAGTACTGGGCGAATTGAATCGGCGCCCAGCGAACGTCAACTCCAACAGTCATCGTTTGGCTAGCTGTGAGACCGATCGGTTGCTGGGTCTCCTGTGAAGCGGCCATGACTTTGGAGTTTATGGATTCAGAGTTAAGCTGCTCAGCTGAAAAGGCGACGGTCGTAATCCAGAAAAGTCCTGTAATAAGTCCAAAGAATAATTGTTTCATCGTTCCCCTCATTAACTATTGGTACATTTAGCATACTGGGAAGCGGGATTTCCATCAACTCGACAACCTGCAATCGCAGGTGCTAAAACATTAGGATAACGCGGAGATGCGCCTATGCCGATGCTATTATCGTTAGTTTTGGCCATTCTAGGAACTGCCGGATTTCTCGCCGCCACCTATTTTGGGGTTCTTTTTTTCTTTGGAGCCCGAAACCGCCACGCCAGGCCAGCGATGCAATTACTGCCCGGGGGCGTTCCGGGAACTCTGGGGGTTTCGGTCCTCTGGGATCCTGAAGTATATGCTGTGCAGATTTGGCGCATTCGATTCCGATTTTTCAGTCCGGCGCGGCTCGTGAAGGATTCCCAGTTTACCGTTACATTCGAGTCGCCCATGAAGTCCTCGTTCTTCGTTCCGATAGAATTGCCCGGCCTCTTTAAGGAGCTTGTCGAGGGGAACAATCGTCAGAATCGCGCGGTCATAACAGTCGAGGCTCGCGGCGTGGAGAATTTTGTGATGGCAAAGGATTTTCGCCTCCCGCGATTGCAAAAAATTTATCATGGGGCTCCCAAGAGTTTTGGACCCCGCGTAGCGGTCCAGGCGTTGGCCAAGGAAGATGCGGCGGCGGTGACATCACTCGACTACTCAGAACTGGTGGTACGTAAAGATCGGTTGAGGTCGCTGGCTGCGGCCGCTAAAGCTAAAATCAAGCCGGTGCCGCCGAAGCCGGTGGAACCGCTTGTTGAAGCAAAGCCGTGAGGAGACATTAGTATGAGCGAAGACAAAGAGTTCAAGGTTGTCGATCGGAGGGGGCAGGCCGACAAGGATTCGGAAAAGCGAGGTGACGGTTTTACTGCCAAGGAGCCGCAGGCCATCGCACCCGATGAGGTCGATTTTTCGACCTTCGTATTGTCCCTCGCGACCGGCGCGCTCATCAGCATGGGGGTGGCCCCGGACCCCATCACCAAAAAGACTCAAAAAAACCTAGCCATTGCGAAGCAAAATATCGATATTTTGGGAATAATGAAGGAAAAGACGCGGGGCAATTTAACCCCCGATGAGTCTAAATTAATTGAGAGTCTCCTGACCGAGATTCGCCTGCGTTTCGTCGAGACGTCTCGGTAGGGCGAACCTTTCGAGAAATTTCCCTTGATTGTCTTTCAGCACCTGCTCCGTTGCGGGGGTTTTCGCCAAGATCGCGATGCACGTGGCGGCCGACTCCAGCGTGGAGAGGCAATTGGCGCGGGGCTGCTTCCGGTACACGCCGTATTCCGAACCGCTAGACGGATTGAGAAGCACCCGCTTTATGCGCACGAGCCAGGGATTTCTCCACCAAAGCGTTTTGGACTGCTTCCAGTTGCCATCCAATACAATGAGCCCATCGATTTTCGGCCTTGGGACAACGCCGCCCTTGCGGTCGACGATTCGAATCTTCTCTTGAGGCTTAAACGCATCAGAATCCTTGCGCGGGCCTAAAAAAAGAACCGCCCAGTTTTCCGGCCGAGCCGGCTGTTTCAGGGCCGAGGAAAGCGACGGCCACGAGAGCCCCACGCGGTGGATGGAACCCTTTAGTGATAGAGCAAGAAGTCGCGCGGTGCTTTTTGGCCGGCGAGACTCCTGGGGGTGCTGCAGAATCAGAACCCGCATGGGAGACTCCACAACACTGAGCTGATTACAGAAACAGGTTTCGGTGGCCTGCCAACACTCAATGCAGCGAACGGGTTCCATGGTTCTGGCGCTAACTCCTGGAACAGGGCAGTAGCACGGAAGGGGATGAAAAGGCTACCGTTAGTGCAAAATACCCCCCGAGAAGATGTGGTCCCCCGTGTGGAATGCATTTATTGTCCGCAATCGTGCCTCTCCTGAGGGCGCTGCGAACCCACCCCCACTCGATTTTGGGGCAAGCACCAATGCATGGGGCGGAACGGCCGCTCTGATTCTGACATGCTCGGCCCAATCCCTGGCATATCGATGAGAATCGCGCCGCACAGGATAAGGGCATAGACCGGAACGAACGTCATATAGAAAGCGAAGCTTGCTACCAGAAGAAATGGCCAGCGGCGCTCGTGTGGGAGCGCAAAGTACACCGCTGTGACAGCGGGGGAAAAAATTAAATATTCAATCGAGTTGAAGAGCATTTGTGAGCCGGGGGCACGGGGGCACGGCGGCGAGAGTATTCTAATTAGGCGCTGTTGCAAAAGATTGTGGCTATTAGGCCTCTTCTCGACGATATCGTGCGGAAGGGGAAAATTCCTGGGCCCACTCCTAGCCTGATGCTAGTTGTGCTTCCCCGACTTTAGCCACAATCTTTTGCAACAGCGCCTCTAATTATAACTTGAGAGCGCCAGAACTCCCTAAAGGTAGTTACTTCCTTTGGGGAGCTACAACTCCCGAAAGGAAGTAACCGAAAGGAAGTAACTACCTTTAGGGAATCTTTTAAACTATACTGGACATGTCAGTTGTTGACGCACCAGCTCGGGCGCTCCTTATGTCCAATCGAAAGCAAATTCTCAGTCAGGTCGGTCAGCTATTCATTGTGGGTTTTGAT
>CAZRVZ010000126.1:0-5772 GCA_964603655.1 uncultured Pseudobdellovibrionaceae bacterium
GCTGCGAACTCAACGGACCGCTGGTTCATTCCTGTTCATGAGAATGGTCATAATTATCTTAGCTCTAGAGTAAAACTTCAACATGCCAATGCGGTAGCCTTCGATGAATTTGTGGCTAATCTATACGCTTTGGCCTATTTACAAAAACGCGGGCTGCTCAAGGATCGTAACCCTGCGAATCTCGGATTGTATAAAGAATTGATCGCCCGGATGACCGAAGACAATACCGCCCAAAATCAGCACGCGGCAGCGAGGACATTTGAAGTTCGTCTCTATAGGGCTTACGAGGGAATCGACTGGGTTCAATTACTCACCTTGGTTGATGAGAACATGGAGACCGTAGTGAAGGCGCTGGAGAGCCGCGGCTTTATCGGAGCCCAGCAGGAAGTGGTCAAGTTGCTGGCGGGTCACGCTTTGACCGGCATCCTGGATGAAACAATCGTTGAGAAATCGGGAGAATTCCAATTGATTTCAAACGCCGGCCTGCGCAAAGCCTTTGGAGAGCAAGCGGCGAAACCGCAGGTCCTGCGCAGCGTCTGGATAGATGCTATTTTGGCGGCGCTGGCGCTCGCGATCATTATTATTCAATCTCGCGCCGTAAGAGACTTCCTTAGCAGAGAATTTCGATTCCTCCGTCAGCAGCCGTTATTGGCGGGGTTTGCCCTCGTCGCTATTGCGGCCTGGCTCTTGGACTGGCAGATCGCCGGCTTAGGCGGGGGTATGCTGGCCATGGCGGCAACCGTTCGAATGGATGGATCTTTGGAGGGGGGCAATCCATTGTCAGAGGCAGAACAGAGCGCCATAAAAGAATTGGAACTGCTTATCCCGAGATTGGAAGATGACAATGCCGATGTCCGCTTTTATGCGGTGGATGCGATTCGAGAGATCGTGCAAGCGGTTCGGACCGAGGCTGTGGCATTCAAAGCCTTGGAACTACTTGTCCCGAGCTTGGAACATTCCAATGCCCGTATCCGCTCTTCTGCGGTGTATGCGATTCGAGAGATCGTGCAAGCGGTTCGGACTAAAGATGTGGCAATAAGGGCATTGGAACTGGTTGGTAAGCGCAAAAGCACTGGGGATATCATGGAAGATATCAAACAAAATGTGGCATTGCTCAAAGACAATCCCAATAAACAGGGAAGGACATTGTTTAGTCTAATTGCAGTGGTAATGGCCGCCCTTGTCTTGGATATCGTTGTTAATGAAGAAGAAGAACAAGAGCCTGGCTTGCCTGCTTTCGTCGGTCAGTCATCCCGGGTGATGATTGAGGTGAGGTGGGAGAATGCTCAGAGTGTTCCTCCCGTGTTGAGCCGGAAGTTACAAGAGAAGATCGTCTTAGCGCAAAGGTTCCATCAAGTTCTCCAAGAGTTAAAAGAAGAAGAAGGCTTACCGGTGTTGGACCGGGAAGGGATGTGGTTGGCGGCAGCCCTGGCAGTATTTGATAGTGGTGAGAATAATCAAATTTTCATGCAACGAGTGAGAAATTTTATTGCCCTGGCGAGGCTGGTGTATGAAAGTCAAGAGGAGAGTCTGGGGGAATTGAAAGAAGCCATGGTCTGGGCGGTTCTGTTGTTTATATCGCTTCAGGGCAGGCATTTCACTCAAGTGGAAGACGATGTGGATGATCTGGATTCTTTCTCTGCTTTATTGATTTTAGGAATACGGATGGTCAGAGACCGGCTTGAAGAAGCGGAGAGTTCTATGGATGAGATTGAATTGCAGGAAGCACGGCTGCTCCTTGGGGCTTTAAGGAATGCGACGGCACGTACATATCCCGGTAGTTCCGTCACCAATGTATTGGTAACTAAATTCAAGGAGAGTAATAAGGATTATAAAGCTGTCAAGGATCTGGCCGTTGAGCTGTTTGGGCCAGAAGTCCTAAATAAGGATGCCGCCTATCTGAAGAGATTTAGCCAATTCAATCTATCGCAATCAGAATTATGGGAGGTGGTGACGGCCGGAGGAACGATAAATTCTGGGAAGATCTATGAAGAATATTTTGGCGGAGCGGCCCCGCAGTCCGCTCAGTCCGCTCTCTCCCTCGGCCTCCCCGACGGCGCGCTCATAGTCTTCGGGGCGGTGGTCTTCATCGGCCTGGCCCTTGCGCTCGCGGCCGGTTCTCATCGGGCCATTGGCGGACGCCGCGCGGCGCTATTGGCTTTGGCGGCTTTACTAAGCGGCGCGGCTGACGCTCAGGACGCGGCTCAAGTGCGACCTGCTCAATTTTCACTGCAGCAACTTCTCAACGAAGATCCAACGGGTTTTGCGCCTGCGATCGTCAAGAGGCTTCAGCAGAAAAAGGTCAGAATTCATATCGTCACCAATTTCAATCAGTGGCAATTGATGTTGAAAGCCTTCGGTTACAAAGAAAGAGCCCGGGGCTTTTATGCTTCCGAAGCAAAAGGGCCTTATTCAGCGGGTGTTTATGTCTATAACGGTGCTTGGTCGACCGGAAGGCGAGTCGGCACTCTTGCTCACGAGGCCTCGCATGCGCTGGATGATGAAAACGAAAAAATGCCCATGGCAGGGAAGGATGTCATGGTTATCGGCGGCAGCAAAGTCTCCTATGATTACATCCGTCTTATTCAGTTGGTCAATGCCAGCCAGAACCCAGAAGTCCAAAGAGCCTTTGCCGCTATTGCGGACATTCTCAGGTATAAGTACCTTGATGAACGATCCTTTGAAGTTAAATTGTTTGGAGGGAAGGGTGAAAAGTATGATCTCAAAACGACCATCGATCGTAGAACTTCGGAAGAAAAACGACTGGATGAATTTGTTGAGAAGGATGAGAAATTAAGGGAGTGGATATGGAATTCTTCGCTCGGAGCGCTTGCGGTTAAACAGGGGAACCTCAACGCCGATACCGAAACCTTTGCCTGGATTTACGGACTTTTGGTTTATGGAAGCGTTGAGGAAGAAGAGATGCTTGAAAGCGCCACGCCCGCGGAAAGAGAATTTTTCAACAACCGTTCAACCAAGAGAATCGCCGCTAACGGTCTTAAGTTCTCGGACGCTTTAAAGATATTCATCGAGGCGATTCCTCAAGAGTCCGCGATCCAGCAGTTCTTGCGGCAACACTATACCCGCAAGGGTCTGCCGATTCCGACGGTGTTGCGCGCACAGAGCCAGGCGGATGCGGCCCAAGGCCGTAAATCATTGCCGCTTCCTCAGTCTGTCCCGAGCGAAAAGAGTGTTCCGTTGCCATCGACCACTCGTCCGCTTCAACTCAACATGCCCTTGATGCTGCCGGCAATTCTTATTTTGGGCGGTCTCATGGTCATGAACTCCTACGCGTTAGCCTTGGACAATAATGGGAGGAATGGACAATACTCGATTAACGGTCTAACAACGGGTACCGGCATGCCGGGGAGTTTTGCGGTGGCTTCGGTTCGCGCGATCGATCGCCACGGGAAAGTTTCCTCTAATGCGTCACCTGCTACAAATATCTTCGCAAATTCTTTCCAGAGTGTTACGGGGTGGACGATTCTTTCCGTCATTATCTTTGCCGTGCTGGCGGTGACAATAAACGAAAAATCCGAAGGGCATTATTCCTATCAGATCGCTCACTGGATCGGCGGGCATCGGACAAGAGTAAGCGCAGTGGCGTTTAGTCCGGACCGGACACGTTTGGCAACGGGGTTATGGGATAATACGGCCAGGATTTGGGATGTGGAAAGCGGCAGGGAACTCGCCACCCTGCAAGGACATGGCAATGGGGTTAGTAGTGTGGCGTTTAGTCCGGACGGGACACGTTTGGCAACGGGATCAAAGGATCATACGGTTATGATCTTGCGACAAGTTCATCAACCAGCACCGGCCAAAGAGCCTGCTGTAATCTATGTGTTTTTTGACCAGGAACCATGGCAGATCGAGATTAACTCAAGGCCTAGTATTGAGGACATCGGCCGGCTTCTGGAATTCATGGGAGACGTCATACAAAAGAACAAAGCCTATGAAGTTTTGCGGTTGCTGTGGGAAGAGATCAAAGATCAGCCCAGAAGCGATGAGCTTAATATGCTGCTAGGGTATGGGTTGGTGCTGGGCTTTATCCACGAGCAAGACGTGTTCCACCTGCCGTTATTGGAAGCGAGGAATCGAGGCTGTATCAGTGAATATTTGTATAACAATGTTGTGCACGAGGCTACGACGAACCGCGGGTTTGTTGATGTGGAGCGGGGACAGATATTGGTTGTGTCGTATGGACTGGGGGCAGAGGCAAAGGTGAAGGAGCTGGCCGAATACCTAGGTGTTCCGGCAGATGTCAAGATAGAGATTGTGGAAGGCGGGGAGGAATATTTAGGGGGACGCTGGAAAGAAGGAGTTCTGGCGGGCGGTAGTGAAAAAGCCAGAGAGAGAATTTTGGTTTACATGCCAGTGTACCATCATTTAAGGGAGGATAGCGAAGGTCCGCGGATGAGCGATGAGATGGGGATTCGATTGCTGGGGATAGGGCCGAATAAGGACAAGGTGTTCTATGTGGTGCGGGGGAGTTATGAATATATCAGCTGCTGCATGCTGGGTGGACAGTTTATGAGGCAATTAGAAGATATTATTCATGAAGAGATGAAACTGGATGAAGGGGTGGCGGTCGGCGACATTAAGAAGCTGGCGTCTCTTGTCAGCGTGCTGGAGTCGTATCACACAGAAAGAATCACAGCAACACAGATCGGAGAGGAAGAAGAATTAGATCTTCTAACAATGGAGCGAAATGGAGATTGGCTTGAGATGGTGGGCCCGGCAGGAAAACAATGGTTTAAAGGTTATACGCGGCTTAAAGAAATGAGATCCCGGCAAGGTTCTGGTCTTGTGTTTGATCCAGAGAGCGGTATTTTGTATCGTCTGACAGGCCGGGGCAGAGAATATTTGCTGGAGAATATGGGATATCTCGATGTAAAAGACAGAGAAGCTCAGCAAGAGATTCTGGCCCTGGTCCATGCGTTACTTTGGCGACGAATGAATGAAAACCCGATGGCATTGTTCTTGTTGCATGTGGAGGACACGTATGGACCTGGGATTTTGGGACATAATGCTCCGTTGATTCGGCGGGAGCAGAGGACCGTTAAAGGGCTGGAGGCAATAGCCGCCGCGAACCGGGAGCGGATCATAGCAGAAATGGACGGCGATGTTATTGCGCGATTGATGGCAGACATGGCGTTGTTGGAGAAACATGGGCTGGAAGCGGTGGAGGACGCGGGAAGTATTATGGGAGTTAACGGGGTCAGTGAGAGTACGGTGGTGTATCAAGGGCAGGAATATCCGATGCGGGCACCGAATACGCTGGAGGTTCTAGGCTATATGGTGTTGCGTGATTCGAGGCCGCCTGAAAGAGAACGATTGATTCATAAGCTGATGGCTGGAGGGCTGTACGTGAAATCAGAGGGACAGCGGTATGGATGGCTGGAGAGTTTAAATAATCCGCGGCAATGGCAAGAAGGAGCGCGGATTGAGTTGGTTGAAGAAGATAATACTGCCCTGTCTATAAATATGGCGGTGAATTTTTATATTCTCATCTGGGCCGCGCTGGCGGCGCTGGTCTTTGCCGGCCTGGTCCTCGCGCTCGCGAAATCACTAGGATTAATCAGAGGGGGAAGAATTTCCCTCAATGGTGATGGGGATGTTTGGCGCGGTGTCGGTCAATTCCGTACCACAAAGCTAGAAGAGCAGTCATTATCAGCAAACCAATCATTATTTCGAGCATTTTATTCGCTACTCCTTTCGGGGCAGATGATAATGGCAAAAGTAAACATCGCTATGATGATAGCGATGGAAGCA
>CAZRVZ010000127.1:0-5680 GCA_964603655.1 uncultured Pseudobdellovibrionaceae bacterium
GCCCAAGTTTTATGGCCCGTAAAATCATTTCGGGCGTAGTAAAGGCCGGACTTTTTGCCACGGGGAGGATTTTTGAGATTACCTCTCTGCGATACATTTGGGTAAAATTGAGATCCCTAATAGACTGATGAAAGAACAGACAAATCAGGATCCGATTGATCTTAGAGCAGATGAACCGCCAGACCGAGTAGCCAGGGTAGGCATCGCGTTCAAGTACCAGGATGTCGCAGTTTTGCATTTGCGAAATGAGCGGAAAGATGTCCTCTGGCGCGAGTGGAAGATCGACCCCGTTGTGAATCACAAAGTCTTTTGTGGCCGCCACCATACTTGATCGTACCGTCCTCACCGATATTGCAGCGCCTCCAAAACATCTGGCATGGCCAGCCATGCTGGGAGGGAAATCGTGTTCCAAGTCGCGACATTCTGTGCCGAAACGAGTATAAGAGGGCGCATGAATAACCGGAAAGGGAAAAAGCCTTTGGTGGCTGTGGTGATGGGAAGCCAAAGCGACGGGGAAACTTTGAAGTCGGCTGAAGATATTTTGGAAGAGTTCAATGTTCCTTTTGAAATTGCCATTGTGTCAGCGCACCGAACGCCAAGGCGCCTGACACAGTATGCTGAAACAGCCGAGGAACGAGGGCTCGAAGTGATTATCGCGGGTGCGGGGGGTGCCGCCCACTTACCTGGGATGCTTGCCGCTCAAACGATCATCCCGGTTTTGGGTGTCCCGATTGAGAATCAGGCACTCAAAGGATTAGACTCGTTGCTTTCTATCGCGCAAATGCCCCAGGGTATTCCGGTAGGTACTCTGGCGATTGGCAAAGCTGGAGCTGCAAACGCGGCTCTGCTTGCCATTGCGATTTTGTCCAACTCGCGGCCCGAACTTCGAAAACTGCTATTGAAGTTTCGGAAGAATCAAACTTTAAAGGTCCTGCAAACCAAACTCAAACGATGACGTCCCAGAAGATATTTCTTTCTGGCGCCACAGTAGGGATTGTCGGCGGCGGGCAATTGGGAAGAATGCTCGTCATTGCCGCCAAACGGATGGGATACCGAACTCACATCTATTCCCCAGAAAGCGGATCGCCGGCGGAACAGGTCGCTGACGCAACGACAGTTGCGGACTACGAGGATGCCACTGCGCTCGATCGTTTTGTTGCTCAAGTGGACGTCGTGACTTTCGAGTTCGAAAACATTCCATTCGAATCACTTAAGAGACTGGAGAACGCGAAACCCGTTCGTCCAGCCCCGCTTATCTTGCAAATCGCCCAAAACCGCGAAAGAGAAAAAAAGTACCTCCAAAAAAATGGGTTTCCTGTCGTGCCATTTGCGGTGATTCAAGGCGCATCCACTGTTGCTGAAGCTCTGAGGCAGGTCGGGCTCCCGGCATTGCTAAAGACAGCAGGTTTTGGATACGACGGCAAAGGGCAGCACAAAGTTACAGACATCACCCAGGCCGAGAAGGTCGTTCGAGCGTCATCGCAAGACTGGGTGTTGGAGAAGTGGCATGAATTTGAAAAAGAGGTCTCTGTCCTCGTGGCTCGAGGAATGGACGGTCACATGGCGGAGTGGGGAGTTGTTGAAAACCGCCACCGTCACCACATTCTAGATGTTTCTTTTGCTCCGGCAGATGTGTCGCCGTCGACTGGGGAAGAACTCATCAAAATCGCGCGCGCCATCGCCGAATCGCTTTCATTGGTTGGTTTGCTTTGCGTGGAGTTTTTCATCGGCCCCGATGGCCAACTCCTTGTGAACGAGATCGCTCCTCGGCCGCATAATTCTGGACACTGGACCATCGAAGGCGCGGTCACGAGCCAGTTTGAGCAGCAGGTCCGCGCGGTGTGCGGCTTGCCACTTGGAGCAACGGACTTGAAAGGCCCATCGGCCATGGTGAATGTCCTGGGAGACGTGTGGGCAGCGGGTGAGCCAGACTGGGACGAACTTTCCAAACACACTGATGTGAAATGGCACAGTTACGGGAAAAGAGAGCCGTTGCCAGGGCGAAAAATGGGGCACCTCACCGCATTGGGAAAAACGACAGGCCAGGCGGTGGAAAGAGCACTTGCGGCACGCCAGTCTCTGCATGTTTCAACTGTAAAATAGACTTTAGCTGCCTGCTCGGCGCAGACGATCGTTGATGGCCGCACCTAGACCCTTGTTAGGCACGGGCCTGGCGACAATCAGATCCAATTCCAATAATTCCAAATCATTGAGTTTTGCGAATAAATTGGCGGCCGCCTGGTTCAAGTCGCCGTCCTCTGAGAGGTAGTAAACGACTGAAAAGGGTGTTTCATCTTCCTTTCCTTTTTGGAGAGTCAATAACCCCACCCGTTTCCCTTCCTTAAAGGCCACTGGCTTTTCCGAAAAAAGAAGCGGCGTTTTAGGGGAATAATGCCTGTCGCAATTGCCCGGAGCGATAGGGCGAATCAACACGGGAATGGCGTCTAGGATTCCAATCTCGGCTTCGATCTGTTCGACAGCGAGTCCGCCTCGTCGCAATAGGGTGGCGCGACCGTTTATCCAACCCACAATGGTCGATTCCACTCCCACTTCGCACGGTCCTCCATCGAGGTATAGATCGACTTCAGTGCCTAATTGATCCTTGGCATGCTCTACGCGAGTGGGACTGAGCCGAGAAAAACGATTGGCACTGGGGGCAGCGAGCGGCACGCCCGCCGCGTTCAAAAGTTGCCGAGCGACACAATGATCGGGCACGCGCACAGCGATAGAAGGTAAGCCCGCGGTGACCAATGAAGGGATGGCATCTTGCTTGGGCAGTACCAGAGTTAATGGTCCTGGCCAGAAAGTCTTCGCAAGTCGCAAGGCTTCTGACGGAACCTCTTTTGCTACCAAGTTCAGCATCTGACGATCGGGAATGTGAACAATGAGGGGGTTAAAACGCGGGCGGCGTTTGATTTCAAAAACGCGGGCGACGGCATCTGCATCCAGCGCGTTGGCGCCGAGTCCGTAAACGGTTTCGGTGGGAAAAACGACTGTTCCTCCTCGACGAAGAATTTCAGCGGCTTCTTGTATGAGTTTATCCATGGCACTGACTCTTCGAGCTACGATGGGTCATTGCCAAATTTCTCTCTCGGATTGTTCACTACGCAACCTTCAGTTGTAGCCGAAGCCCCAGGTTGTGGGCGATGTCGATGAGTCTGTCCGTTGAAATGCTCTCCAAGTTTCCATTCATAATGGCAGTGATTACAGTCCGACCTACACCCGCCTTTGCGGCAGCTTGGGCTTGGGTTAGCTTCCCCCGCTCGATAGCTCGTCTGATGGCACTCACAAGCTGTACACGGATCTCGATCTTGGGTGCTTCGCTAAGGGGAAGTTTTAACAGCTTGCAAATATCCTTCGGATTCTTGGCTTCGATATAGGGCTTCATAGCATCTCCTCTAAACGGCGTTTTGCAATTTCGATCTCATGGCGCGGGGTAGCTTCCGTTTTCTTCTTCAGAGGAAGGCTTATGGGCAAACCCAAGTTTTCACCTTCAGTCAGCAAAGCGAGGAGTTCTGCGAGTTTTCGGCGGGTAAAGGGATCGAGGCTCTCGATTTCCCTGGTAACATGCCGATGCACACGCAGAGCCTTCATCTCCAAGGACAGCATGTCATAAATTTATGACACTGGCAAGGGAAAGTCTGGTCTACTTTCGCTTCAAAAAGGAAAGCGTGCTCCAGAGGTCCATCGCCTCTTCGCAGGTTTCATTGAACTCCGGTGAGTGCTCAGCCTTATTCAACATTTCGGAAACGCTACACCCGTTTTTTTGCGCCAGATCGTTTAACCTCTTTGTGTAGGCGGCGATCGCTTCTTCTTTGGAGGCGAATTCAGGCTTGGAATTCATTACTTGATCGACCAGGCTTGTTTCTGCTGTAGATTCCTTGTGTGCTTTTAAGTCTTTCATCGACATCTCCTAGGGGGATTCTTCTCCCTTGCTCAAAAGCCTACCACAGACAGCCAGACTCACAAAACTGTAAATGTTATTAATTTCAATATGTTACAACATACAACGAAAGCCCTTTTCTACGTTAACGAACAAAAAACGAATTTCAATGATCTTAGGGTAGCGTGGCTGTTCTGGTATGATGTCCCAAAAAAATGAGCAACCTTCGGAAATACTTTTGTGGGAACTGACCAGCGAATCTTAGAGATCGAAAAAAGGTTGGCTGAGCTTCACCGAGAGCGGCAGCAGCTCCTCGCGGAATTGGGCCTTTTGCGGGAAGACGAACAACTCACCATGACATCGCTGGGCCCCTTGGGTTCCGCCGCATCTGAGGCCGTCCCCACCGAACCCGAAGAAAAGGTTTCGCTTTTCTTGAAACTGTTTCGGTGTCGGGAATCAGTCTACCCGCGGCTTTGGGAAAACCACAAACAGGGTAAAAAGGGCTATGCCCCTGCCTGCAGTAATGAGTGGAGAGAAGGGGTTTGTGATAAACCGCGTATTAAGTGTAGCGATTGCTCCAACCAAGCATTCATTCCTCTGGATGAAACTGCGATTCGCCGCCATCTCGAAGGAAAGGAGACCGTTGGCACGTATGCAATTCGTCAAGATGACACATGCACCTTTCTTGCGGCCGATTTTGACGGGGACGGATGGAAAGACGACGTTTCCGCGTACAAGACCGCCGGAAGCGAGATTGGTGTGCAGGTCGCGGTCGAGCGATCGAGATCCGGAAATGGTGCTCATGCGTGGATCTTCTTCCAAGAACCCGTGCAGGCCCACCTTGCAAGACAACTTGGCACTGTTATCGTGGCACGCGCGACCGCATCATCGCCTTCCATGAAGCTTGGTACCTACGACCGCTTCTTTCCAAACCAGGATTATTTGCCAAAAGGCGGCTTTGGAAATTTAATCGCGCTCCCCCTTCAAAGAAGGGCTAGGGAAAGTCAAAACAGCGTTTTCATTGATGACAGTTTTCAAGTCATTCCTGATCAGTGGTCAACCTTGGCAAGCGCCAAACGACTTTCTTATTTGGAATTGAGAACGGTCCTCGACAAAACCATTCCTAAAGAAAAGGGACCGGCTTTTATTCGATATGAGGACCAGGGGATTCGTCTAGCGGAACGCGTCCTTGATTCCGGTCGACGAAAGGTTAAGGCAGGTTGCTATCCCGGCCAAATAGAGATCAGCTTGGATTCGCACACAAGGATTAACATCACAGGATTGCCAAAAAGTATTGTAGCCGCCTTCAAAAGAACAGCCACGTTCGCCAATCCGATTTTTTTCGAAAAAGAGCGAATGCGCTTTTCAACTTGGAACGTTCCTCGTTTTGTCTCCTGTGGGGAGATTCAAGGAGAATTGTTGTCGCTTCCCAGGGGTGTTTTGGATCAATGTCTTGAGATTTGTGGGTTGGCCGGAAGCTCAGTGGTGCTCAAGGACCAACGTCCTCATCACAAAAAATTGAAGCTCGCGTTCTCCGGAGAGTTGACTTCGGAGCAAAAGAAAACCGTTTCTGCGATCTGTGGCCAGGACACGGGTGTTTTGGTCGCCCCTCCGGGGGCCGGAAAAACGGTCATGGCGTGTGCAGTTATGGCTCGTCGAAAAGCAAGAACCCTGGTCCTCGTGCATCGCATGCAGCTTCTTGAACAGTGGAAAAAGCAAATTTCACGTTTTCTCGTAGTGTCGGAGAAAGAAATTGGCGTGATTGCCAGTGCAAAGCGCAAGCAGACGGGAAGAATA
>CAZRVZ010000128.1:0-44927 GCA_964603655.1 uncultured Pseudobdellovibrionaceae bacterium
CCGTATCTGGCGTTATGCGAATCATGGGGTGTTTTCCGCCGCCCCGCCTGTCGGGTTTCCAGAAGTGCACACGGGCGAGCTTGGCTTCCCGCGCCTTTCGATGGAGGTGCTGTAAACACCGCTCGCAGGCGGGATCGAGAATCAGCCCTTCCATTTGGCCCTCTAGATAATTTGGCACCGCCAAGATCGGGTGGTTCTCATTGCCATGAACTCCAATCCAAAACAGTTCACTGGGAAGTCGCGTTCCCATTATCTCCGCGAAATAACGAAAACGCTCGATGTTCCAGTCCAGCAGAATTTCATCGTAAAACACGGCAACGCCGTGACGCGATCGCCTTTCCTTGTGCAGCCGGAGCTCACTGACAAAATGGTCGGGCGCAATCGATTCCTCAAGCAAGGCCAACTCCACAACAGCAGGCGATGGCTCGACCTTAATTTTATTATCCATCACCGGCATATCTCTAAATCCAAGTTTTTCGTAATAACGAGGAGCCAGATCGGAGTGTAAGATCACGGGCGCGTCCGGGTTCGGCAACACTTTCTGAATTAATTGGCGCGCATAATCGTGTCCTCGATGGGCCGGAGGAGTATAGACCGACGCAATCAAAGACCCCCTAATGGGTGGATTCCCAGCGATCACGAATTCCATTTCGAGTGTTTCGAGAGACGTGACGAGATCCCCCGATTGGCTGCGCCCGATCCACGTTTGGATTCTCTGCCGGGCGTAGGGGTGGGAATAAACTCGAATGTTTCTCTCGATATACTGACTGACTGCGAGCGCGCCCCGCCAAAGCTCCCCGCGCGCCGGCCAAAGAACCTGTCGATCCAACTCCTCTGCTCGCTCGACAATCATAGGATCCGAGATCATAGAACCCGAATTTGGCCGAATCGGCGGGAGATTTTTTTTACCCCTTGCCCCTGAAACTCCACAACAAGCTTGTCGTCGCCAATCGCCTGCCGCACGACACCCACGCCAAAAACCGGGTGTTCGATGCGGCGGCCCGCGCGAACCGGCCCACCATCGTCGAGTTCCTCACTATCGGGGCCACCTTCAAAACCACGATCTCCGCCGTCCCCGCCGTCTCCACCATTACCTTCGACGCCTTCGACTTGGCTGAAATCATCTGAAACGGCGCGCGACGGGGGCAGCCCCGGCCGATCGAGATAATGTCTCCGCCGCGTGAAATAATCCGCCTTTTTGGACTCCAAATATTGTTCGGGTATTTCGTCTAAAAACCGGCTGGCTACCCGAAAATGGCTGGTACCAAAAACCGTTCGATTCTTGGCAAAGTACAAACACAGCCGCTTCCGCGCCCGAGTCATGCCGACATAGAGGAGTCGTCGCTCCTCTTCGATGTCGGAAGGATCCGCCGCATCCCAGCTGCGGATATTGGGAAAGAGCTCCTCCTCCAGTCCCACGATAAACACACTGTTGAACTCGAGGCCCTTGGCCATATGGATGGTCATGAGCTTCAGGGCCGGTGCCGCTGGATCGAATCTATCGAGATCCGAAACTAGTGCTATCTCCTCGAGATAGGTTTCTAGCGACAGCGTTTTGTTCGGATCCTCGCCGCCCGAACGCAATTCGTACTCGACGATTCCCTGTCTGAGTTCGGCCAGATTCTCCAACCGACTCTGCGCCTCGATGGACTCCTCTTTCTGGAGACTTGCCCTATAGTTCGTATCCTCAAGCACCCTGTTTAAAAGATCGCTGGGCAGGAGTTGGTTCTTCGATTGTCGGAAGCTCACGATGAGATTGTAAAACTCGCGTAACGCCTTCTGACTACGCCCGATATCCAACGCAACGGAAGGCTCCTTTCCAAAAACGCGCTCGAGCAACCCGAAAAGACTGGTGCCCTCGGACCGCCCGGAGTCCATCAACCGCCCAAGACTGACGTTTCCAATCCCTCGTGCCGGGACATTCACAATGCGCCGAAAGCTGACGTCGTCGTTTGGATTCGCGACGAGCTTCAGATAGGCCAGCGCGTCCTTCACCTCAAGACGATCGTAGAACTTCAGGCCACCGTAGATCTGGTACTGGACCCCCTTGGCTCGGAGCACGTCCTCAATCACGCGTGACTGCGCGTTGGTTCGATAGAAAACGGCCATTTGGTTCAGCGATTCCCCATCGGTCACTTCGACCAGAACCTCGGACACAACCTTAAAAGCCTCGTCATGCTCGTCATAGGCTTCCGACAGCGAAATCTTTTCCCCCTCGACGTTTTGGGTAAACAGAGTTTTGTCTCGGCGTTCGGTATTATGGGCGATCACCCGGCTCGCGGCCTCGATGATGTTTCGAGTGGACCGATAATTCTCCTCCAGCTTAAAAATCTTTGCCGCTGGAAAGTCCTTCTCGAAATTTAAAATATTCGAAATATCGGCACCTCGCCAACGGTAAATACTCTGATCTTCATCTCCGACGACGCAGATATTGGCGCTGCCGGAAACCAGCTTTTTTATCAGTAGATACTGGCAACGATTCGTGTCCTGATACTCATCCACGAGCAGGTGCAGAAATCTCTCCTGATAAGCCTTTAAAACTTGGGGATTGTCGGTAAATAATCGGACCGTCTGCAGAATAAGGTCTCCGAAGTCCATGGCGGCCGACTGCCTCAACACTTCTCGATACCGCTTGAATACCTTTAAAAAGGCGTCTTCAAAGGGGCCGCCGTATTGCGAATGGTAAGTATCGGCGTCGTGGCCGTCGTTTTTAACCTTGTTGATGCGCCCCTGAAGCGACTTAGGGGAGAATGCAGTCTCTGAAACGTTGAGCTCCCGCATACAGGCCTTGACGAGAGATAACTGGTCGGAATCGTCGTAAATCGTAAAGTGGTTCGGATAGCCCAAATAATGGCCGTGCGATCTCAGGATGCGAACACAGGCGGAATGAAACGTGGTAACCCAGAGATCATGCTCGTGCAGATCAAACGGTCCGCCCTGAAGCTGCGCCATCACCCGGTGCCGCATCTCGGCCGCGGCCTTATTGGTAAACGTAACCGCAAAAATTTGCGTGGGATCCGACTGCCGCGTGTGAATTAAATGGGCAATGCGCGATGTGAGTACCCGCGTCTTTCCCGAGCCCGCCCCCGCTAAAATGAGAATCGGCCCGCCTCCCCATTCGACCGCCTCTTTCTGCCGGGAATTTAGATTCGCCAGATAGTCCACGAGCCCCCCATGAGAATCCATCCATGAGATTTCATTCTCAATGATCCGCCTACTATCGTCCTTGCGAACAGGGGGAGTCAAACGCACGGGGGGTGCTGTCAAAGGAAGAACCGGCCGCGCCCACCACCTATTTCTGCTGCTGGTGGCGGACGCGGCACATTCCCTATTCGTTTTTCAGATAGCGCGCACACTCGAGCGCCGTTACCGATTTCGATCCCGGCTCCTCTGCGCCGATAACGATGAGCTGCCCTTGGGCTGTTTCGCCGGCCTCGAGCACCTCTCGTCCCTCTTTGAAGCGGATCTGGAGAATTACGGTGTCGGCGCTCGTATTCTGCCCGCCGTCCACCACATATTGAACCGTATTCCTACGATTGCTCTTGCGGATCTCCCAGCCCTTTCGCACCAGAAGGGTTCCTTCCCCTGCGGTACTCAAAACGAACGCGGCCGGCGTTCGGGTTCCGGTTTCAGGGTCGACGTGATTGAAGATCTTCACGTTGGCTCCGTCTTCCGATTCACACTTGAATCCGCTGCCGAACGATACGTTTGACAACGCAATGGCAACGCCAATGGTTAACAGTGATTTCATGGGACACTCCTTGACTCTAGTGGTTGGCGCAAAACCCCCTTTGGGCTTCGCACACACCACCAATGTTAAGGAGCCGAAAAATTCGAGAACGGTAAGAAGTGCTCCCTGGACCATCCATGTGACTTTCAGGCCAGTTCTTAGGGGACGCGCCCCGCGTCCGAAACCCTTATCCTCCGAAATCGTAACGGAATCAAAATATTCTTTTGATTTTTCTAATTCATTGAAGACAATTGAATACAATGCTTCAGCTGATCCTCATCATTTCGACTTTGTTACTGGCGGAGACCCCGACGCCCAACGCACCTTCCACTCCCCTTGCGCCCAACCCTAAAATTTCCAAGGAGAAAGCTGCTCCGCGGTGGACCGTAAGCCCGCACCGAATTTTGAAGGTCGAGCACTCTCGCATTTCAGGCGGCAAATTGGAGCGCTGGCTTTTCCAAGGCCCAATGGATCAACAAAAGCGAGTGTTACTCGCCATGGCTCGGATCGGCGACCCCGCCTTCATTGAAAGCGTTAATGGGTTGTTAAATAGCAGCCGAAACACCCAGCTTCGCGAGGCGGCAGCCTTCACACTGGGCTCAATCGAGGGTGAAACTTCGTACGTTTTCATCACCCAAAACATTCCCATGCACAAAGACCCTAAGGTCGTCGGCGCACTCCTGATTGCGGCTGGCAGAACCGGAAACCCGAGGGCGATCCACTTTCTCACTCAGTATCTAAAACCGGGCGTCTCAAGGCTGCTGCGAGCCAGCGCCAGCCGCGGCCTCGGACATGCGTTCACTCGATTGGGCGACAAGGCCCCCGAGGATGATTCCACTTTGTCCGTACTGGCCGACCTATTGACCGATCCGGAAACGGTATTGCCCGCAGCGTTTGCGCTCGCCCGGTGGCAGGGGAACCCGGCGAAACTCCCGTTAGCCACCTTGTTGTTCAACGCGCCAGCGGTAGTTACGGGACAGGCACGGGCACTGGTGTTTCGAGTCCTGGGAAAAATCCGATCGCCCGCCGCGCGGGATCTTTTGTGTAACGCCGCCCTAAAAACCGGCGCCCTAGAGGAACGGATCGAGGCACTCAAAGCGCTTGGGAATCAGCAACCCAACGACTGCGTCTTTGCGGCCCTTCGCTCGGGGTTGGCGAACAATTATCGGCACGTTCAGGCCGCCACCCTCGAGGCAACCCAACGCCTGAGTCAGGCAGCCGCGCTGATCGTTGGAGATGTCGATGGCCTTCTCGCCGGATCGGGTTCGGAATGGATTCGCTCGCTCGCCCTATCGACGCTCGCAAGAATCGATCCGCCACTGGCCAGAAAACGCATTGGGGAGCTTTTGCCCAAAAGTAGCGGGATGGTTCTCGAATCCATCATCGGGGCCTTTGCGGTTCTTGGTACACCAGCTGACCTAGCGGCCACGCTTGAGTTTTTGAACTCGCCACACCCCAGACTCACGTTTCGCGCCATGGAAAGCCTGGTCCTAATTAACTCGGTTCAATTGACTCCGGAAATTCAACAGGCGCTTCGAACAGCGATCGCCAAAGCGGATGGCGCCGTAGTAGCCGCGGCTGTGGACGCCATTGAAAAACACCGACTGAGTAACCACCTCCCCGCACTCATCGAGATCTATCCCCGCTTTTCAAATGACGATGCCGCGGAAATCAGGGCGGCAATCGTGCGCGCGGTCGGAGAACTCGGGGATATGTCCCATACGGTTTTTCTGGAGTTTGCCATGAAAGATGCCCACCGAATCGTTGCCGAGTCCGCGGCCAGGGGATTGAAAAGAATTACCGGTAAAAATTATTCCTTTCCTCTCAATAGCTCGGCCAGCGCTAAATTGCCTGCCGCCTATCAGCTAGCCGGCTCGGTTGCAAGAACAGTACACATTCAAACCAGCCGCGGTGATTTTTCTTTCCGCCTCTTTGACCACACTCCAATCACCGATTTTTATTTTCTAAAAGAGGCGAAAAACCAGGTTGGCAGAACGTTCCATCGTGTCGTCCCCAACTTCGTGGTTCAGGGTGGCGACCCACGCGGCGACGGGTTTGGTGGGCCCGGTTATAGCATTCGCGATGAGATATCGATTCAGGAACACGAACGCGGGATCATCGGCATCGCGACCTCGGGCAAGGACACTGGCGGTTGTCAGTTTTTTGTGAACACCGCCGCCAATCTCCATTTGATGGGCCGATACACCAGCTTTGCCAGAATTACCTCGGGAATCGAGGTGGTCGACCGCCTCGAACCCACCGATACGATTCTCCGAGTACGCACTCAGTAGAAAATTAACACCGGGCGTCGTGCCTAATTTCCGCGTCGCTTAACAACCGTTAAAGCTCTGAGATCCACTCTATAAGCCAATCTCCAAGTTGTGCCGTTCAGGTCTATGTAAACGAAATCGTAGGAGGACGACGATGAAACGGACAGCGATGGCATTTCTGGTTTTCGCGCTCGGTGCGCTGGGTGAAAATTTCAGCGACGTATCAACGATGACGGATCGACAGAGAATTCGCCATTTTGTGAAACACGGAGCGGGTGTACTGAAACCCAAGAACTGGCTTTACGATGATTCGCAATGGATTACGCTCCAACCTCGCCGGGAACTTCCGAAGTCGTTCGATCTCCGCGCGAAGCACCCGACGGGACAGCTGCATCCCATCAAGCGACAACAGTGCGGCGACTGTTGGGCCCACGCTATACTCTCGGTGCTTGAAAACCAATGGGCGCTCGCGCATCCCGACGAGCCCTTTGTTTCGTATGCCCAGCAGGAACTCATTTCCACTTGCAGAAACACCGGGGGCTCGTGCAACGGAGGCTATTTTAACGCCTTTAACTATGCTTTGGGAAAGTCTGGCCCCGGTCTTCCGCTCGACAAAGACCTTCCATACAAAGGTTACACCACGAGTTGCAAAAGCACGGTCGCAAAATTACCGCGGGGATACTCCTGGGCATACATCGGACGCAGGGGCGAATCTCGCGGCGCCGAAATTGATCAGATGAAAGAGGCCCTGCTGCGCTACGGAACCCTGAGCGTAACGGTAAAGGCGTTTAATCATGCCGGAGCCGGAGTTTATAAAACGTGCAGTTACGGCTTCATCAATCACATGGTCAATATCGAGGGCTGGGTTGACGACCCCGTGTACAACGGTGGCGGATACTGGCTCATGCGCAACTCGTGGGGCACAACCTTCGGCGAAAATGGATACGCCAAGGTCGCCTACCTCGACCAATACGGACGAAAGTGCGCCAATCTCGGCGAAGCCACCGCCGTCCTCACCCGGCTGGAATAACTCCCTTGGGAACTAGATGTAGTTCTTCCTCTTGATTTTCTCGATGATGATCTTTTCCGGCATGATCGGGTCGCGGGGATTGACGGTAAAATAGGATTGCTGCTCGCAACGACGCTTGTTTTTGAGAAGCCACTGTAAAATATCGGCGAGTCCTCGATTGCGCTTGTCCTTAAAAAACGGATCGTTTTTTAATGCGTCCACGGCCTTTTTCAACGACCGCGCCTCTCCCACGTCGTTCTCTTTTACGGGATAGTCGTTGAGATCGTATTTCTTGATGTCTTCCGGCAACACCCCTAAGAACCGCACATCGGGAGCAGAAAAATCGGAGTTACGGATTAGACTCGCAGCCGATCCCGCCTTAAGTGTCCGGAAAATATTCTGCAGCGTATACGCGTCCAGATCACCCCAGAAATAGAGGGGAATCTTGAGTTGATCCTGAATCAATTTCGCCCAGCCACGCACGGCGTTACTGGGCACACCCTGAGCACCCATCAAGATGGCCCTATTGCGTTTGCAAAAGCCATTCGCCACGAAAGTGTTCGCAGTGCCCTCGGACTCAATGATCAGGCAAAAATCGATCTTACTCTTCGCCTTTAACTGAAGACTCTGGGGGCGATTCTTGGGTTGAAATGCTGTCGTTCCCAGCGATCCCAGATCCACCACCGCCTTGGTACCATCCGTTAGCGTCTCGGTAACGACTAGTTGGTTGGAATAGGTCTGGCCGCCGCGATCATTGGCATAGCAGTTGAGCTCCTCGCGATAACACTCCAGCATCTCGCAGATAAAATCGATGACCGAATCGCTTTCGGACTGATCCTGAAAGTCGAGCGGTTTTAGTCCGGGATCGTGTTTCACCTCGCCTTTGGCCATATAATAAAGTTCGCGCTTGGTGTTAACGGCTCCGGTATCGACGTTTCTGAGCAGAATCTCGAGCAGAAAAATCGCTCGGGACATTTTTTGAACGCTCGACACATTAAGCTCGGTTTGCACCATTTTTTTGCCCGGGGTGAGGTAACCCACCTTTTGGTTATAAATAGAGTTGTCCAGAGAGCACTTTACCGCCTCTAATACCGGGCGACGGGCATTTTCGAGATCGGTGAG
Organism: uncultured Pseudobdellovibrionaceae bacterium; assembly: GCA_964603655.1. Lineage (GTDB taxonomy): Bacteria > Bdellovibrionota > FAC87 > UBA2466 > UBA2466 > JACPWY01. The sequence goes on from CAZRVZ010000128.1 coordinate 8,132, forward strand.
AACCCGATTACAAAGATCCTTGGAAATCTTAGGCAGTGATTCTTCCTTCATGATAACTCCCCTTCTTTTTCAACCGCGGGTTTCTTGGCCTTGACCTTCGGCGTCTTCACTTTCGGCACCTTCACCTTTAACGCGTTCGCCTTCTTAGATGCTTTGGGCTGTAATTGTTCTTCTGGCTCCGCTTCGCCAGAAGCGCCTTCTGACAGCTCATCATTCGCGTCATCTTTCGATTGGCCATTCGACTCACCGGGCGCGCCAGCTTTGGACTCCTCATCCTTGACGATTTGAATCTTTCCCTTGGCCAGGCTATCGGTCACGTCCTTGACGGCCTCTTTGAGATCCTTCTTGGCAGCATTCACGTCACGGCCCAGCAGCTTGGTGATTCCCTCAATGGCCTTTTTCTTTCGTTGGGCCGGCGCCTCAGTGATCCGGCACAAACAGTCCACCAAAATCGGGCAGAACTGCTCGATGTGCCGTAATTTCTCCTCGAGATCGGCCTCGCGACTCTCCTTACGAATGTGGCGGGAAAGACGCTGCCCTGCCTGCATGAGAGTCCGTCGAATCTCTTCCACCAGTTCGTCACTGGCATCGACCGTTTCTTTAGAGGCGTTTTTAAATTTAATAAAGGGGGATACGAGACTCACAGCAATAACGTACGGGCCGAGCGGCACACTATCTCTGGGCTGAACCAGTCCGTAGGCGCGCCAATTGACGCTTTCCACCGCCTTGGTCATCGCACAGCCCGACTTATCGAACTGCAATGGAACGCGGTTTGCGAAACGTAATACGGATCCCGGAGGCTGCTCGCCGTCTGGGGTGGCCACGGAGCTTCCATCTTTAAGTCGCGCCACAGCCACCTCAACGGCGATGGGCTTGGAGTCGCAAATCGTGGGCTTACGGGTAACGACGGCAAAAAAATCAACCTCGCCCAAACGACGAACGCTTTTGGAGAATGCCTCCTCGCCTATCGTCATAACCGAACGCGTGCTGGGCGACATCAAATCTGTTTTTTGGATGGCTGTGAAAATGGCCTTGAACTCTGCCTCGGTGAGCTTGTCCACGCTGGCTTGGACCGATTTTTTATTCATGCCGTTCTTCACGAACTCGGCAATCGCATTATCGTTCACCCGGGAAAACCCCTTTTTGAGCCAAGTAGCAGCAGTGGATTTTCCGAAGAGATGTGAGTGCGCGATGAACTCCCCCAACTTCATCGTGTGGGGATGCGGTTCGGTTGCATCCGGAACTTCAGGGCACTTATCGGTCACCCGCTTAATCGTCTGCCAGGGCTGATCGAGCACCTTGAATTTTACATTCACGTGGGGATTCACCAGTGCAGTGCCGGTCAGGTAGGTCAAGAGTCCGCCCTCGCCATTTAACTGAATTCGCCCATCGATAAAAAACTCTACGCAAACCCCGTGCGGACGGTCCCACGAGAGACTCTTTTTGTCCTTGAGAACTCCCTTGTTATTTTTGATGTCCACTTCGACCGTGGCAGAAACTGCCTGCCTCATTTTTGCGGTCTTAGTGATGACTGCAACACCCTTGGCACTCGTCAATTGCGCCCAGGTCGTTGCCGCGGAAATACCAATTCCCTGCTGACCGCGGGAACAACGCCCCCGGCCGAACTTCGACGAGGCCAGATACTCGCCAAAAACCATGGCGAGATCGTCCACCTCAAGTCCGGGGCCATTATCTTCCACACGGATCTTCACCAGATCGGTGTTCTTCATCGTTCCGGCGCCAATCTTTTCTATTAATATGGAAAGCTCAGGAAGAATCCCCTCATCATCGCACGCATCCAATGAGTTATCGACGGCCTCTTTGAGCGTCGTCAAAACTGCTTTGGTGGGGGATGAAAATCCCACCTGTTGAAGGTTTTTGGAAAAATACTCTGCCGTACTACTCGTGGTAATCTTTTGTTTTGCCACTGCCCCCCCGTAGTCCAAGTAAGTATACGGGAAAGGTTGGAGAAAACAAAATATCGCTAACGCTGACCGATATGAACGTACTTGCGCTGCTTAGCGCCGGTGTATATTTGGCGAGGTCGGCCGATTTTTGCATTGGGCGACTCGAGCATCTCTTTCCACTGACCAATCCATCCGGGGGCGCGCCCGATCGCAAACATCACCGTAAACATGTTCATCGGAATCGCCAGCGCCCGGTAAATAATCCCACTATAAAAATCGACGTTGGGATAGAGTTTCCGGCTGATAAAATAATCATCCGCCAGCGCCGCCTCCTCGAGCTGCTTGGCAATTTCCAGGGAAGGATCGCGCACACCCAGTTTTGCCAGCACGGCATCGCACGAACGTTTGATGATCTTCGCGCGGGGATCGAAGTTTTTATAGACCCGGTGACCGAAGCCGTAGAGTTTGACACCGTCCTCTTTGTTCTTGACCCTATCGATGAATTTTTTAACGTCGCCTCCGTCGTTTTTTATAGACTGAAGCATCTCAACAACCTCTTGGTTCGCTCCACCATGGAGCGGCCCCCAAAGCGCCGAGATACCGGCCGACACGGACGCGTACAGATTCGCCCGGCTGGAACCCACCAGACGCACGGTCGACGTGCTGCAATTCTGCTCGTGATCGGCGTGCAGAATCAGTAGCAGGTCCAGTGCCTTTGCGATTTCGGGATCTACCTGATAATCCTCGGCCGGAACGGCAAACATCATCTTTAAAAAGTTAGAACAGTAATCCAAACTGTTGGTCGGATAGATAAACGGCTGACCAATCGATTTCTTGTACGCAAACGCAGCGATGGTCGGAATTTTGGCCAACAAACGAAAAATGGACAGCTCAAGATGGTCCTGCGAATCGAGACTGGCGCCGTCTTGATAAAAGGTCGACAGTGTCGCAACGGCAGAAGAAAGAATGGCCATGGGATGAGCATCCCTGGGAAAGCCATCGTAGAGCCTCTTCATATCTTCGTGAATCATCGTGTGGCGGGTCAATGAGGTGGTGAATCGAACCAATTCTTTTAGCGTGGGCAGCCGCCCGTAAATCAGCAGAAAACTCGTTTCAACGAAGGTGGAGTTCTCGGCGAGATCCTCAATCGGAATCCCTCGGTAACGCAGTATTCCCCGTTCACCGTCCAAAAACGTAACGCTGCTTTCGCACGCGCCCGTGTTCATGTACCCGTTGTCGAGCGTCACCATTCCAGTCTTCGCACGGAGCTGGCTAATATCGATCCCAATCTCGCCCTCAGTCCCCTCAACGACTGGCAACTCCAGCTCCTGATCCCCGAACTTCAGAATGACATGTTTTGGCATACGGTTTCCTATCAAGTCCTCTTCGGCAACTTCCATAAAGCCATGAATCTGTTTATCATCTAAATCGACAGATGGAAACGTCGCGTTATCGTCGGGCGAGCCGATGGGCTCTCTTTGTCGCCTGAACCACCGCCTTAATCAAAGTAACGCGGAGCTTTCCCTCTTCGAGTTCCATCAGCCCATCGATTGTACAACCCGCTGGCGTCGTCACCTCGTCCTTGAGAGCAGCCGGGTGGCGCCCGGTCTCGAGTAACATCTTTGCCGCGCCGAGCACGGTATGGCCAGCTAGTTGAATCGCCAAATCCCGGGGCAACCCCACCTTGATTCCACCATCGGTCAAGGATTCCAAAACAACATAAATATAGGCCGGCCCGCAGCCGGAAAGCCCAGTCACCGCATCCATACGATTTTCGTCGACACGAACCTGTGTTCCCACGGGACTGAAAATGGCGACGGCTCTTTTGGAATCAATCTCAGAGGCGTACTTCCCGAGGCAATAGGCGGTAATTCCCGCCCGAACAAATGCTGGAGTATTCGGCATCGCCCGAATCACCGCTGCGGGCTGACCCAGCAACGCTTCAATTTGGCTGGTTGAATAACTGGCCATGATAGAGACCACCGTTTTTCCCTTCAGATCGCCCGTTGCGATCTGCTGCAAAACCGCCGGGCCATTTTGAGGTTTGACCGCAATCAAAATTACGCCGCAACGCTTTACAAGGTCTTCATTTCCTTTTGCTGGTTGGATCCCAAGCTCTTTCGCGACGCGTTGAGCGGACTCATCGTGCTGGGTCGTAAATAAAATCTGGGAAGCCTTTAAAGTTTTGGCGTCCAATAATCCCTGGACCAAACAGCGCCCCATGCGGCCCATTCCGATGATCCCAAGGCTTTCCATCGCTACACTTATCGACGGATCTGGTCAGGAGATGAGCGTAATACGCTTGGCACCCGAGATTCTTCGGCCACGCCTCGGGATAGATTCTGTCGGGGCTCCAGACAGAATTTATTTAAAAATCTTCTGGAACCACTTTTTGGGCTTCGTGTCATCCGGAACAACAACTACGTCCGGGCCCATCTCACTTTTAATGTCAGCCATCTTCCACCCGGTTAGCATGGCCAGTGTTTCCGCCTCTTTTTGTCGGCGAGATTTGAGCTCTTTGCGGTACCCTTCACCCAATTCACACTTCAGATCGCCAACCCACGGATGGCGCAACACAAATCGGGCCTGATAGTTCTCGGTATCGGCGGTTTCCTGAAACATGAGGTCTTCGGGAAATCGCTCTGCGTCATATCGTACGTGGAGACGGGTAATATAGGCTTCGATTGCACCGCCGCCTGGCGGCATGATGATTCGCTGGGGGCGAATTCCTCCGGGGCGCGACGAACCTACCTCTGTTGCGTCATCCAACCAGAAAACCCCCAGTTTTTTCAGCTCTTCACGGGTGAGTGGCTCGGCCGCGCACGGATCGCACCAGCTCATGTTCCAGGCGTATTCCTGAAAGACTACCTTTTTGTTTTCCTTTTCATGGGAAACCTCGAAAAGACTTCGGTAAAAATCGGGAAACTTTTTCTTAACATAGACCGGAACATCCATGCCCGCCGGGAGCTTGACCGTCCGATAGTTGGTAGTCTCCACACGACCCTTTTTGGTAATCGCATAAACCAAGAGATCCTGCGGCCCGGTGGCATTGATCATCCCCAGCCGAATCGGCAGCATGAATTTCTTCGACTCGAACGCGAATTGAATCGGACGTAGGAAGGTAAACCCGGTCTTGGCCTGCTCCTTGAGATTGACCTTCGCCACAAAGAATTTCAAACCCTGCTTGAGATACGGCTCGAGCGCCTTGGAGGCTCCTTTGGGAATCTTGTACCCAGACTGAATCAACCATTTTTCCAGGCCATCTGACTCCTTGGCCGAGAGAATCACGATGTCGTATTCTCCAATTGTATATTGAGCCTCGATGGTCACACCCAAACTCTTTTCATTAACGCTCGTCGCCTGCATCACGGCACCCTTCATGGCGCGCATACCGTCGGCATAGATTCCAATCGGTGGACTGCACGGATCGGGATCGAAATACTCGACGAGCCTTGGCGCCGAATAGGCGTCCACGCGCTCCACAAGGCCGCGATCGGCTACATTGATCTGCTCACGGGTGAGAACTTCGGGAACCGGAACCACCAAAGCAAACTCTGCCAGCTCCCCCTTAAAATCATTGACCAACGTCAACGCGGTTTTGTCATCGTGGTGAACCAGAATCACCTGTGACGCCTGGTTGTAGAGCGATGCATCGGCCTTGGCGACATAAAACCCGCAAAATCCAAAACTACTTTGGGCAAGAAGCAGTACTAACAACACTATGAAGCGCATGGGGATCCCTCCAATCAAAACGTGGTTGACGCCAAAAATTATCAAGAAGCAGTGTCAGCGGCGATAGCAAAAAAAGAGCCCACAGCGGCGCAGCGGGCACCTGTTGAAAAAACCGCAAATAATAGGCAAGCCCAGCCACCGACACGGCAAAGAACAAGCGCCCCCGCCTATCATCGGGCGTCGAACGGGGATCGGTAATCATGAAAAATGCAAAAACCACTAAAGTTCCCGACGACAATTGATGGCGCCACACGGCAAATGATTGCCCTAGATACCAGATGCGCAGCCCTAGCAATCCCGCCCAGGTCCCCAGAAAGAATACTGCCGTGTCCAGTCGAGCACTCCGTAAAACAACCACCAAACCCAACACCCCAATCCAGGCACCGACGACTAAATCCGAGCCCCACTGCCCGGGCGACACCCAAGCACCGCCGGTGATGAGTGCTGTCGCCAAAATCCCAAAATTGGTGGGATTCACGAAATGCTTTCCGCCCACACTCAGCAGATACTTACTGGAAATCGCCAGCGCAATAGCGAGCCACAAAAGTTCCGGGGTTCGCGCGCGACACAACAACAAAACACTCAGACTCGAAATGAGCGCGCTCAAAACACTGTCGGACCGGGCGCGGCCCAAAAACACCCAAAAAAGCTGTACGGCAACCCCAACACCCAATACTCCAACCAATCCCGACCACGTAACACCAAAATCCCGCGCAAAAACCCCAAACACCAGAAGCAGCGAAAGAAAAATTATTTGGTATATTCTGGGATCCAGCGCCAACTGCATCACCGAACTGTACTCCACCAAAAAGCCATTGACCACAGCCCGCGCCGTGACCGACTCTATAATCCTTTTGGGGGCGGATAGCTCAGTTGGTTAGAGCGTCGGTTTTACATATCGAAGGTCCACGGTTCAAGTCCGTGTCCGCCCATGACTTCCAATAATGAGTCGCAAAGCGACTCGTTGTTTGAAGTCATTGGATTGGACGTTGGGTCGTGCCCTGACTCGGGGGGCCCCCGCTGTCGACTTCAGGAGCGACTTGTCGGCCCTACGCTTTGCGATGCAAAACTACGGACGCTCTCTGTGGGAGTCCCCCTACCTCGCGCGCGATCCGTTCCGGCAAAAGAGTAGGATGGTCGTGCCTCACGCCGCGATCGGTGTACGATGCAACGAGCAATCAACCACTTACACAAATAAGACAGAGAGCCTCTTAGATAGTCAGGTCTTGACCCCGCGCAACTTGTCACTCCGTCTAACACACTACAAATATAAGACATTTTGAATACAAGTGTTTACGCACTCACCCTGTTTTGGCACGGTCTTGCATTCTTATCTTTCGTTAGGCCACTTCCACAATTGGGGTGTGTCCCAGAGGTACGAATGAGAACGGGTGTTTTATTTTTTTGGGTGTTGTTTTTGATGGGCTGCGGAAAAAACGAGGCCGTGCGCCCGATTCCAATTACGCCGCCGCCTCCGGCGAATCCGCCCACGCAGGCGCCGCCGCCAATGGGTGGTCCGGGTGGATACTTTCCCGGTGGTTATTTCCCGAGCGGCTCCGGTGGTTTCTACCCGCCAGGTCCTGGTGGTTACAATCCGGGTTATCCTCCGGGTTTTCAACCTCCGGGAATGATGCCGCCGTTTCGACCGCAGATGCCGCCCGGAATGCCTTCGCAGTATTATCCTTTTTTGCCGGTTGATAATTATTTTCGTGGTCAGCCCCAGACAATGCCGTACTGGAATCAGGTGTGGCGCGGCTGGCAGGGCTATGCCCAGGATGTGGGTCGCAGCCAGTTTGATTTTAATACCTTCTGGTACGATTACTGTCCGCAGATATGGTCGGGCGGTCAGATGGCGGGAGTCTATAACTCCATCGACATCAATTTTTATGAATGGGTAAGTCCCAATGACACCCAGTTTTCACCTTACGCTGACCCCGGCTATTTCTGGTCCAACTATAACGGCATGGGCTACCAATGATTCAAAATCGTCATTTAATTGGCGGTTGAAATGAATTGGTGACGCCAGTCGATCGATTCGAAGCCCACTTGGGCGCCAATGGGTTGGCATATCGATTGCACAATTAACGCCTATCCACTCAAATGCTGTCCGGAGGACCGTAATGGCCGAGGCCGTCGCCAAAAAAGAAAAAAATGCACTCGTTCACCCAGCCGCCGATTTGAAGGCGGTACCGCCACCGTCCAAAAAGGACTGGATCGGGATGGCGCTTTTAGGAGTGGTAACCATCAATTTGATTGCTCTCGCGGGCATGGGCGTGCTGTTGCAAAAGATGTGGGGCCGACTGCACGAAGTCGCCGAGGTAGCCAAGAAGGCAGTCGAAAACCAAACTGAGGGCACGAAGTCCTCAGGCTTAGGGAAGGAGTTGGAGCCGTACAAGATGGGTCCGCTCTTCCCTCTCGAAAATATTCTCGTCAATATCAACAGCGATCAGGGACCTAAATTTCTTCAGGTACAGATGGAGCTGGAGTTGAATGATCCGGTCGTCGAGGACGAACTCAAGAAGAAAAAACCCATTTTGAGGGATGCGATCATCGTGCTCTTGTCGAGTCGCTCCTACCGGGAGTTGAGGGAATCGGAAGGAATGGCGAAGCTGCGTGCTGATCTGATTCGATCCATCAATAGCCTTCTGTCCTCTGGAAAAGTGAAAGAGATCTACTTCACTCAGTTTCATCTCAATTAAAACTTAAAGACAGGTATTTATGGCGGAAGTATTATCCCAGTCCGAAATTGATGCGCTTCTAGCGGCGGTGTCCATGGGTGACGTGGTAACGGATGCGCCCGTTGCGTTTGTTGAAGAGAATCAGGATTGGATCGCTTACGATCTGACGTCACATGAAAAGTTCATTCATGGTCGTTTTGTGGGTCTTACCGGAATTCACCAACGGTTTTCCCAGTCCTTCCGGGCGACATTGACTCGGCTGCTCAAGCGAAATGTGGCCGTTTCGGTTGCGTCCACCGAGTTTCTGAAATTCCAAGACCACGCATCTACGATTACCGTACCTTCGGCACTCAATATCATCGCGATGAAAAACCTGAAGGATAATCTCATATTTCAGGTGGGGGCGAAATTCACCTATGCGATGGTGGATGCCTATTACGGCGGCGCCGAACGGCCGTACTCCAAAATTGGAGGTCGCGAGGAATTCACAAATATCGAAGCGATGATGATTAAGAAATTGGCGTTGCTCGCACTGGTGGATCTTCAGGCAGCCTGGCGTTCGAATTTTCCATTAGAGTTGGAATATAAAAGGGTTGAGACAAATGCCAATTTCGTCGGAGACATCCAGCCGTCCGACAATGTGGCGGTCGTGACGATAGATATCGATTTTGACAACCTGACCGGCTCGGTGGCTCTGGTTATACCGATGCGCCCTCTCGAGAAGATATCTCAGGCGCTGGCGGTTAACGCGACCACCTTTGGAGATGAGGAGACTGAGCTTTGGGAACGGCACTGGTTGCAAGAAGTCAAAAAGACAGCGCTCGATCTGCGAGTGGAGCTTGGCTGCACTAGTAAGACGCTGAATTCGCTCCAAACGCTGAAAAAGGGAGATGTTCTTGCGCTCGATCAGGACGCCGGCGGTCAGCTGGCGGTTTTGGTCGAGGGCCAGCGCAAGCTCATGGGACTGATGGGGACGTGTCACGGCAACTCTGCTGTGCGGATCACCGAAATGGCAACGCAAACAGGAGGCAAATAATGGAAAGCGCGAAGAATTTCAATGACGAAACCGCACCCGATGTATCGGAGGAAGGTGCCACAGTACACAACTTAAATGTGGTTCCCGGGGACGTGGCCGCTAACGGACTCGAGTTTGTTCTCGATATTCCGGTCAAGGTCACCGTCGAGGTCGGTCGCACCCGCATTCTTGTCGAGGATCTTCTTAAGCTCCATAAGGGTAGCGTGATCGAGCTCTCTAAACTGGCTGGCGAGTCGCTTGAGGTATTGGTGAACGATCGAGTGGTTGCGCGTGGAGAGGTCATCGTGATTAACGAGAAATTCGGGATCCGTTTGACCGATATCGTAAACCACGAGCAACGCATTCGGGATTTGGGAAAATAGGTGAGGCGCATGACGAAAACTCTGATTGTCATCAGTTTTTGGAGCAGCCTGTCCGCTATGGCAGTCTCCGAGATTCGTGATGTAATCATCGATGGCGAGGGGGTTGCAACGACAAAGGTGCAGTGCCTGGGTTGCGACGACCGTGCGCCGACGGTGCGCATTCAAAGCAATCAGATCGAGTTGACGTGGGCCGACGCGCAGCTTGCTGAGAAGCATCACGGTAAATTGGAAATTACGGATCCGCACCCGCTCATTTCGCGGTTGAGCCTCTTTTCTTCCGAGCCGGATTCCGTAAAGGGTGTGATAACTGTTCGTGGCTCCACGGAAGACCTCGAGAGACGGGTTCACGTGAGTAACAACTCGAACGGCAGCACTTTACAGTTGGCATTTCCTAACGGTACCAGCGAAGCCCTAGCGCTCCTGCGACACCAGGAGGATGCCCCGCTAAAAGCCGCTCTCGATGGTCAGAATATCATCACCCCTCGGTTCGGAGGTTTTCAGTGGATGGGGCTACTTGCCGTAATTCTGCTGGCGGGTGCGACCAGCTTTTTTGGCGCTCGCTGGATTAAGACAAAGGGGAAGCTCTCAGGGAGCCGTAAGTTTTTGATTGAAAAGGTGGCCCAAGTTCCGCTCGACGCAAAAGCGTCGGTGTGCCTTCTGAAGGTTGGGGGGGAGCTTGTGCTTGTCGGTGTTACGGGCCAAAACGTATCGTTTTTGTCATCAATGCCGAGACTACAGGAACAGTATGATTCGGAGTCGGGTTTGGAGCGACGAGCCTTCAAGGATGCGGTTGAAGAGGAGTTCCTCCGAATCAAGAGCACGCCGTCTTTAGCGGCCTAATAAACATGATTCCCAATTTTTTAATGTTGAGCGTGATCGCTGGAAGTGCGTCCAAGGATGCGATGGCCGCGGTGTCTTCGGTGGCCGGGATACCTGCCCTGCAACTGTCTCTCGGAAACGTTAACTCCCCGGATCAGGCGGCAGTCGTGCTGAAAATCCTTGCGCTCCTGACCATACTTTCGCTCGCGCCCTCGTTATTGATTATGGTGACGAGTTTCGTTCGTATCGTCATTGTCCTGTCATTTCTTCGTCAGGCAATCGGTACTCAGGTGCTGCCCCCGAATCAGTTGATTGTCGGCCTTTCGCTCTTTCTCACCTTTTTCGTAATGGCTCCGGTCTGGAAGACCCTCCATGAACAGGCGCTGATGCCCTATATGGATGAAAAGATTTCGGGAAAGGAGGCGATTGCCTACTCGGAAACCTCTCTCCGGCAATTCATGTTTAAGCAGACCCGTGACAAGGATTTAGGGCTCTTTGTGAAATTGGCCAAGATCTCTCAGCCGAAAACGCGTTCCGATGTGCCAACCTACCTGCTCATTCCCGCCTTCATGATTTCGGAGCTCAAAACCGCCTTCCAGATCGGTTTTATGATCTACATCCCATTTTTGGTTTTGGACATGGTCGTCGCCTCAATTCTTATGGCGATGGGCATGATGATGCTACCTCCGGTAATCATTTCACTACCATTCAAATTAATTCTCTTTGTGCTCGTGGACGGTTGGCAGCTGATAGTTGGCAGCCTGGTTAAAAGTTTCGGCTAGTCGCCAGAGAAAACTACCCTCTATGCAAAATGAAATGATTCTCGATATCACCCGTGGGGCGTTGAAGACGGTGGTTCTTCTTTCGGCTCCCATGTTGGTGTTCGGCCTGGTCGTTGGTGTCATGACTAACGTTTTTCAGGCGGTGACTCAGATTACCGAAAATACCCTATCGTTCGTACCCAAGCTGGCCGCCATGATGATTGCCTTGGTTTTATTCTCTCCATGGATGTTGGATATCATCATCGACTTCACGACCCAGATATTTGAAAGCATTCCGAGCGCGATCCGATGAGTGCACTTTATCCAACCGATCCGCTTCAATACCTGGCTGTCCTTACGATATTTCTGCGGGTCTTGGGATTGTTTCTTATGGTACCCATTTTCTCCCATCGTGCCATTCCGATGATCATCAAGATTCTTCTCGCTCTCAGCCTTTCATTGGCCATTCACCCGATCGTCGGTCGGTATCTGGACGCCATTCCGACGACACTCGGTGGGTTGGCATGGATTGCTCTGCGGGAAACGGGAATTGGTCTGGCGATGGGATTTGTCGCACAAATTACCTTTGAGGCCATCAGTTTAGGTGCCCATTTCGTGGGTTTCCAGATGGGATTTGGAACGGCGACGCTACTGGATCCACAATCTCAGGCATCCGTATCCATTCTAACTCCCTTTCAGGGTTGGCTCGCCATGCTGGTTTTTCTTTTGGCCGATTTTCATCATGGTGTCTTGCAGGTTTTCGTGAGGAGTTTCGAGGTGACGAGCCTGTTTGGCGCCAATGTATTTAATCACGACTCGGCTCTGCAGTTCCTGATTACAATGACAGGTCAGCTATTTGTTCTATCGGTGCAGATGGCGGCACCCTTCACCTTCCTGATGCTCGTGTGTAATATTCTGGTCGGGCTTTTATCCAGGCTGTTGCCACAAATGAATATTTTACTTTTCAGTTTTCCCATCACGATCACGTTGGGCCTGGGCGCGATGTATGTTCTCACTCCCGAAATACTGGATTATTTCGAGCGCGTTCTGGGCGATGTGGCCGTAAATCTGGCTGAAATGATGCGTACAGCATAAGACTAACCAAGACTAATGGCGGGTGGAGCTTAAGTGGCGTCCCTATTTGATTCAGACGAAGACAGAACAGAATCAGCGACCGCTTTTAGGCGGGATGAGTTCCGCAAGCAAGGTTCCGTCGCGCTCAGCCGTGAACTCGTCGGAGTGGCACTCATACTGGGAGCGCTCCTGACGCTCCACGCATCCGGGTCCTTGTTTTTGGATCGGTTCGGAATCCTGGCCAATCGGTTCTTTAAAATTCCAGCAGGCTGGGACATCGATAAGGCGAAGGTTATCGAGTTGGGAGCGGATGCGCTCACGGCGGGAGTCGCGATGTCCGGGCCGCTGCTCGCGGTGGTTCTGGTAATCGCTGCCCTTGCCTGCGTGGCACAGGTTGGATGGCTCGTTTCGTGGGAGCCGCTCACGCCGAAATGGGAGCGCATTGATCCGGTGGCCGGTTTCGGTCGTCTGTTTTCCTCACGGGGTCTGGTCGAGGCGGTTAAAGCAGTGCTCAAGCTGGGACTTGGGGCCTTCGTATTGTGGTGGTTCATCAGCCGCCAGACGGAAAAGCTGCCGCTTTTTTACAGTAAGACCATCGGAGAGGGAGCAGTGATGACCCTCAAGGGGCTGTTCGATTTCGTGATGGTCGCCCTTGCTCTGTTTTTAGTACCGGGAGTTTTAGACTATCTCTACCAGCGATTTCAGTTGGAGAAGCAGATGCGCATGACCCGAAGGGAAGCCAAGGATGAAGTCCGGCTTCGGGAAGGCGACCCTCTCATGCGCCATCGAATTCGGAGCCTGCAACGTCGTATCGCTTCCAGGCGGATGATGGAGAGTGTTCCGAAGGCCGATGTGGTTGTGACCAACCCGACCCACCTTGCGGTTGCGTTGAAATACGATCAGAAAACGATGGAGGCGCCTCGGGTGGTTGCCAAGGGGGCTGGACTCATCGCTCAAAAAATTCGGGAAATTGCACGGGCTCACGGAATTCCGATAGTCGAGAATAAACCTCTCGCCCGTACGCTCTTTCGCAGGATCGACGTCAATCGGGCTGTCCCCCGCGAGTTGTATAAGGCGGTGGCCGAGGTGATGACCTACGTCTATCGGTTGAGGGGATTTCGTGGGGTCCCGGGGGCGGCCGCACCCGCGACGCAATAGGAAAGAATCATGGATAGCTTCAAGACAGTTTTCAATCGCATTCTCAAACACAGCGATCTGGTTATTCCCCTTGGCATTATCGGAATGTTGGTTGTTCTGATTCTGCCGGTTCCGGCCTGGCTCATGGATATCTTAATCGTATCCAATCTCACGCTGAGTATCGCGATTCTGTTGGTGTCGGTCTACACGGGGCGTCCCCTGGAATTCTCCGTGTTGCCGACAGTGCTCCTAATTGCAACTTTGTTTCGGCTCGGGATCAATGTCGCATCCATCCGACTCATTCTGTTACACGGGCACGAAGGGCCGGGGGCGGTGGGACACGTGATCGAGACGTTTGGAAATTTTGTCGTCGGTGGCAGCTATATTGTTGGGCTGGTGGTGTTCGTTATTTTGATCATTATCAATTTTATCGTGGTGACTAAGGGGTCCGGACGAGTTGCCGAGGTGGCGGCACGATTTATTCTCGATGCAATGCCCGGAAAACAGATGGCTATCGATGCCGATCTCAACGCAGGATTGATCAATCAGGAGCAGGCACGTGAGCGCCGGAGAAAGGTCGAGATCGAGGCCGATTTCTACGGGGCCATGGACGGCGCCAGCAAATTCGTCCGTGGCGACGCCATTGCTGCAATTCTGATCACGTTGATCAATATCATCGGCGGGTTTGCTATTGGCGTGTTTCAGCAGGGACTCCCCATGGCCTCAGCGGCCCAGATCTACACGCTAATGACGATCGGCGACGGACTGGTCAGTCAGATCCCATCGCTCCTGGTGTCGGTCGCGGCCGGCATAGTGGTCACCCGAGCCACGACGGGTACCAATCTATCGAGTGAAGTAACTTCTCAATTGTTTTTGCAGCCTCGGGCCATGTCCGTGACAGCTGGGATTTTGTTTCTTTTGGGATTGTTACCCGGGCTGCCCGTGACCCCGTTTTGGATGTTTGGCGGTCTGGTCGCGGCAATTGCCTTTGCGGTTAGTAATCACCAGAAAGAGAAGAGTGACGAGGAAACCACCAAGGAGCGGCGTCAGGCCGAGATGAGTGCAACCGATACTAGTGTGCCGCCCGAGGTGGATGTGCTGGAGCTCAAGGTTGGGTACGGGCTGGTATCGCTGGTGGAATCGGACAAGTGTGAGCTGGTCGAACGGATCTTCGGTATTCGTCGGGAATTTGCCAAGGAGCTGGGTATCATCGTCCCCAAGGTTCACATCAAGGATGACCTGGAGTTACAACCAACGGAATACGGAATTCTGATCCGCGGAATCGCCATTGGAAAGGGTGAGTTGATGGCCGGCTGCTCGCTCGCGATGAATCCAAGCGGCGGAGAAAATACGATGAGCGGGATCGAGACTAAAGAGCCGGTTTTCGGGATATCGGCGCTATGGATACCCGAGAAGTCTCGTGAACGGGCCCAGGCATCGGGTTACACCGTCGTGGATCACCCGACCGTAATTGCTACACACCTTTCTGAGGTTATCAGGCGTTACGCTAGCGAGCTTATCGGGCGGCAGGAGATGCAGGGACTGGTAGAAAATCTGCAAAAGACCCACCCCAAGGTCGTTGAAGAGCTCATTCCCAATCTCTGCACCCTCGGCACGGTTTTAAAGGTTTGCCAGAATCTGCTCAAGGAGCAGGTGCCCGTCCGGGATCTACTGACGATATTGGAAACACTCGCCAATTACGGCCTAACGGTAAAAGACCCGGATACGCTTACTGAGTATTGTCGCTGGGCCCTGGCCCGAACGATTACACACAGGCTTTCGGTGGGGACCAATCTGATGGAGGTTCTCAATCTTTCTCCGGAAACGGAAGGGTTGATTTTAAAATCGTACCAAAAGAACGACAAGGGTGTGCACCTTAATCTGGACCCGGGATTTTTCGAAAAGCTCGTGCTCGCAATTCAGCGCGCTATCGAAGCAAATGTGTTCGAGAGTGGCAATCCAACGCTGATCGTTCAGCCCTCGATTCGAAGTCATCTCAAAAAACTTTTGGATAGGTTTGTTCCGAACCTCAACATCATCTCGGCGAACGAGATTGCCGCGTTTGCGAGGGTGAAGAGCCTTGCGACCGTGGATGTGACTTAGGGTCTGATCAGTTCCTTAGGAAATGCTAGGGGTCAATTATGCAGGTGAGAAAATTCGAAGCGTCGTCACTCGATGAAGCGCTCGGACTCGTAAAACAGTCCCTGGGACCTAACGCGCTCATTTTATCATCTCAACAAAGACGACAACGATGGTTTAACAAGGAGTGTGTCGAGGTAACTGCCGCGTTCGAGCCGCCGAAAGAGTCCCCGGTTCGGAGCTTAGAGCAGGTTTTTGACGAGCAGTCCCTTTACGAGATATTTCCACACCGGCGTGGCCGTTACGGGAACAAACGTTTGGGTGATCAACCCGAGCCATCACGGAAGGTGGAGCGGACGAGCGGGGTGTCCAAGGGGCATGGCGCGAACGACGCGCGAGGAGTCAAGGGTGATGACCTGACCCAGCGTCCAGAACAATTCGACAGCGCCGTTAGCGGACACCATCGGTCCCCGCGTTATATCGATATTCCGGGAAACCGAAAGCGCAGCACGCATGCGACCCGCATCGAAGACAGGTTTTTGGGACTCGGTCTGTCGGCTAACCTTGCCAAAGACCTCGCAAACCAGCTGGTTTTCGATTATCCGCAAAAAGATTTGGCCGTTAGCCCCATGCTTGAAAAGGCCATGGCGCGTCTGTTGGCCGAGCGTATACGGTGTGCGGGGCAAGAAACCGTATGGTCGGGCGGCGACTGGGTTCCCATTGGGCTGTCGGGAAGTGGGCGAACGACATTCCTGGTCAAATTGGCGCTCTTGGCACGCTCGCGCGGCCGCAGCGCATCGTTGGTGAGCCTGGATAGCTCACGTTTGATGGCTCGCGAGGCTCTTCAAAATTATTCCCGCCTTATCCACATTCCCTTTTATAGCGAAAAAAATTACCTGCGTTCCAAGGAAGCGAACAAGTTTATCGATTGTCCGAGCCTTCCAATCGGCGGGAGTCTGGACGATTGGGAGCGTTTCGAAAGGTGCGTGGACAAAAAACGAAGTTTCCTGGTTCTCGACGCGACGATGCGCCTGAAAGAGGCGGAGCGCCTGCTCGAGCAGGTCAGTCGTTTTTCTCCTGTCGGAGTCGTCGTGACAAAGGTTGATTTGGCAATGGAGCTTGGGCCGATTTTCGAATTCCTCAGGGCTTCAAAACTTCCCCTGATGGCAATTTCGCACTCCCAAGGTTTCAAGGTCCCAATCCGGTTTCTGGACGAAAAGGAATTTGGTCTGTTAATCATTCGCCAAGGAGTGTTTGAATGACAAGAGTTGTTTCATTTTCAAGCGGAAAAGGCGGGGTGGGAAAAACTACATTGGCATCCAACATGGGAAAGGTGTGGGCCCGTTCCGGGCGGCGCACGCTTATCATCGACGGGGATTGGTCACTCGGAAAACTGGGCCTCGCGTATGGTTTGAGGCCCCAGTGGACTATTCAGACGGTGCTTGAAGGCGAACGGCCTTTGTCGGACGTTGTGATCCGCGTCGAAGACGGTCTAGATCTCCTCGCATCTCCTTCGGGCGTGATGGGATTCGAGGAGTTGACTGAATTGCAGCGTAACCAGCTTTTTTTTGAGCTTGATGCGTTAGGAAACAAAAGTTACGATAGGATTCTCATTGATCACTCATCGGGGATCCACTGGGGTGTTTTGCAATTTGCCGCGGCGGCCCACCAACACGTGATCGTTACCACGCCCGAACCGACGAGTTATATGGATGCCTATGCTATAATGAAATTACTATCGAAACGCTTTGCGATTCGCGAGTTCTGGCTGATTGGTGCCTTGTGTACTCGGATGCGCGACGCTGAACGTATATTGGGCAAATTTTTGGATACAGCACGGGGACAGCTGAACGTAAGAGTCCACATGCTAGGACTGATTCCGTGGGACTCCCGGTTGATAACATCGACCCAGACACAAAAGATATTCGTGGATTTGTTTCCGGTAGATGCGATTACCGAACGATTTGAGCAGATTCGCGCAACATTGGATCGCAGCGAGCCGAGTCGATTTCATGGCATGCAGTATTTTTTCGACACCATTCATTCCTAGAGGGAACTATGGCCGCAAGCCCCGCACGAAAATACAAAGAGACGGTGAAAAAGGTCGATAAGCGGACCAAGGAAAAATTGATTCTGGAATATTCCCCCCTTATCAAGTTCATCGCTCAAAAAATCGCGGTCCGACTCCCATCAAACATTGAATTTGATGATTTGGTTTCGAGCGGGGTTATCGGGCTCATGGATGCTATCGATAAATACGACCCGACGCGCGACAATAAATTCAAAACCTACGCAGAGTTTCGAATTCGCGGCGCCATTCTGGACGAACTGCGGGCGCAGGATTGGGTTCCCCGCAGCATCCGCGAAAAGGCCAAACAATTGGAACGGGCGCACCTGAGGCTGGAGCGCGAGATGGGTCGCATCCCCACCGAAGATGAAATCACCCGCGAATTAAAGATGACCAAAGAAGAGTATTACGATCTGCTCAATCAGGTGAAGTCGGTGTCTATCTTGAGTCTGGACGAGGCCGGGAGTTTTAACAGCAGCGATCGTAAGAGTATTTTAAGTTTGCTTGAAAGCTGCAAGATTCCCAGCCCGCTTGCCCATCTGAACATGAAAACGGTTAAGGCGATTGTGACCCGATCGATCGAGAGCTTGCCGGAGAAACAGAGGCTCGTCGTGAGTCTTTATTATTATGAAGACCTCAATCTCAAGGAGATCGGCGATGTACTCGAGGTGACGGAAAGTCGAGTGTCTCAGTTACACACCCAGGCTATCTTTTGGCTTCGAAGAAAGTTAAAGTCCCACTTCGAGGAGCTTGAGGTTCGGTAGTTTGGAAAATCTGAAATCCGATTTTTTGTCCTACATTTCGTCCGAGCGGGCGCTATCGGAAAATACTCGTTTAGCGTACGGTCGGGATCTGGATGAGCTGATTCTTTTTTGCACCCAAAAAAAGTTGGGTATTCTCAATTTATCCCTGACCCAGGTTCGCGAATTTATGGCCTCGTTGCGTCGGCGCGGAAATCAGGAGCGTTCGCTGGCGCGAAAAAGTTCGACCCTGAAGCAGTTTTTCCAGTTTCTACTCAGAGAAAACGTCGTGCACAGCGATCCGACGGAACTCTTGAGTATTCAGGTTCGTACCAAGCGTTTGCCCAAAACCCTCACCGAGCTGGAAATGGAGCGTCTGGTGGAGAGCGCGGGTGGTGCCGGCGAACAGGATACTCGGGATCGGGCGTTACTCGAGCTTTGGTACGCAACGGGTGCCCGCGTGTCGGAGCTGGCGATGCTCCCGGGATCGGCTTTTGATTGGAGGGCCGGGACAATTCAAGTGCGAGGAAAGGGTGGCACCGATCGCCTGATTCCAGTGTCACAAGAGGCTAGGCGATGGTGCTTGAAGTATCGCGACGTGCGACTGGAGTGGGTTCGTCGGATGGAACTGAAAGACCCGAAGCCATTTTTTCTCAACCTTCGCGGGCGAGCCTTTTCGCGTCAGAGTATCGCGTTGTTGCTTCAGCGTTACGCCAAACGGGCGGGCATTTCACGGCGTGTGTGGCCGCATCTCATCCGGCATACCTTTGCAACTCACGTACTTGGGGGTGGTGCCGATTTACGGGTTGTTCAGGAACTACTGGGCCACCAATCGGTGACCACTACCGAGATCTATACGCACCTGGATATCGAGAATCTGAAGGTGATGCAGATTAAATATCACCCGCGGCGCTAGTTTTTTTTATTTCCATCACATAGGGGGCAATCGATGAAAAACATAGCCTGGATTTTATCTGTGGTTTCTGTAGTAGTAGTGTGCGCGTGCGCCAATCGAGACGAATCCAATTACCAACCTGTCAAAAAGGCGAGGGTTTTGGCCACGGCCGTTCTGGAAGAGGTCATTGCCTTCGATGTTAAGGCCAATGAAGTGAACGTCACGTCCGAAATCAAAGTGGAATTCTTAAAGATCAATGTGGAGCCAAAACGGGAACTGACTGGACGTGTGCGCACCCTCAAGAACTTCTCCTCCGATCGCGCCCAGGGTCCCCAATGTGAAGTGAAAACTTGGACCAAGTCCACTTCAGCCTCGCAGGTCGAGCCCGTTTCTGCGGGCAAACTGCAATTTTCCCCGGCGAATGAATCGACACTGGTCGAGATTCCAGAGGACGCATCGACTCACCTCTACTCTCGAACGATTTTGGGACTGATCCCGGATGGGTTTTACCAGCTGATGGGAGAGGGGACCGATCTCATTCCCGGTTTCGAAGCACTGCTCTCGATGCCCGGCCGAATCGAGGACGCGCGCGTTAATGGAACCATAATGACGGATAAAATGGCGGCGATTAAGAAGGCAGAGGGCGTGTCGCTCGAGTGGCGAGCGCCGAGCTTCAGCGCTGAGCGAAACATTCTGGTTGTCAATATTGTCGGGGAGACCGAGACCGAAAAGGTGCAGTTGGAATGTGTCGCGCTCGAAACCGACTTCATTGGGGCCGAAGCGACGGCGAAATGGACGCTCCCCAAGGTTTATGTTCAGCAGCTTCCCACCACCCCCGCCGCTAAGTTTTATTTCGCGCGTGCCCATCTCGAACTTCCCAAAAAACTCGAAAACCTCGAGGCCAATCTCCAGGGGATCCGCACCCAGGCAATTCGACTGCTGATTGGTGAGTAGCGGTCAATCAGCGCGTACGGACCAGGGCAAACCTCAGATCGCCATTGTGTAAAGGATTCGTTCCGAATAAAGTCGTTTTCGACTATGAAACAGTATTCGTGCAAGTATTTGAATGGCGTTGTTGAGCTGTCTGGCGAGCGCTTTAAGCACTTTGCTGAAAGTCACCCGGATTTTTTGCCGGACCATGAAAATAAAATTGCAGATGTCCTAGGTGACCCCGATCAGATTCGTCGGAGCACCCGGTTTCCCAGTGCCCGGCTATTCACCCGCTGGTTTACCGGGCTTAAGGGCGGAAAATTTGTTGTCATAGTTGTGGTAGCCGATAGCCATCCTACCGACCGGCACTGGATCATTACTGGATATATTGCTCGTAAAGTTAAAGAAGGGGAGATCGAATGGAAGCGAAGCTAAAATTTTCTTACGATCGAGAGGCTGATATTCTTCGTATTGATAAGATACAGCCCTACAAGGAACAAGAGACCGAAGAGCTGGGGGATGATGTCATTGCCCGCATGAATCCAAAAACCGGTGATATTGAAAACCTGGAGGTCCTCTTTTTTTCTACCAGGCTTTTGCGCGGCAACTTGTTTGAACTGCCGATCCTGGCGAATTTTAAACTTGCGGTCTGAAGCGCGACTAAACTTTGCTGCTACGCCACTGTCCGGGCGATAGTTCTCAATTTGGTTTACAGGGGAGTTCGGTGCATTCTCGCGTAGCCATAAGTTTCATTTCGATTCTTAAATTACTTAGAAAATCAATGCGACGATCAATCGAAATTTCTTTTGCCTCAGAAAGATTCGAAAAGACCTCATTAAATTCCGATTCTTTCATTATCGATTTGAGTAACCGGTGTGTCCCATCAAAAGATGAATCTTGGAGTATGGTTTTTTCACCACAGGTCGTTCGCACGAGTTCAAGGAGATGACCGAACTGATCAATACTGACTTCGTAGGAACTCCCGGCACCATTCTTCTTCCAAACATTAATACGTTTCAGTGTATTCACCGTTGGAATCGGACCAAAAAGCAGGGGGACATCATTCAATTTAGTGATTTTCCCCGCCTCTATTAGAGTCCTTACCTCGGCTAAACCTTGCTCTGTCCAGGGTTCTAAAACAACGCGCCCTTGAAAATATCGACCTTCCATATATTCGCAATCTGAAAAACCTTGCCAGTAAAGGTGCTCAGTGTTTGCGAACAGGGCTCGCACTTTGGTTTTGAATTCTTGATGGTATTCTTCACACTTGTTCGTGCCTTCGCTGTATTGAAGAGGAAGCCTCAAAGATGCAAAATAAGTTTCCTTTGGAACGCCAGAACCCGGCAGGCTAAGGCAGTCATAAGTACCCCCCGCAGAAAAAGAGGTGGCAAAAAGGTTTCCGCCCCAACAAGCGTAGAAAAGAAAACTTCGAAATATTGTGGAAGTTTTAATCATGCTCTGACTCCATAACCATAATCAAATCATCAGGATAATCAAGTTACCGCATCGTGAAATCGACGGAGCAGCGTCCGGACGGCCGGTCCGGTGAGCGCCTTTGGCAACTCGCCCTGAACCTTGAGGCGAGCCATGACTCGCATCCGGCGAGGCGGAGAGAGCGCGCCCAGCAGCGACTCCACGACGAGGCGCGGACACCCCGCCATGGCGGTGGTCAGCTCCCTATCGGTAAGTTTCGTGAGCGCCGATTGGAGTTGCGCCCGTGGCAGTGCGGGTACCTCATCGAGGCGAATCCGGTATCTGTCGGTTAGGGCCTTAAGATCGGGGCGCGTTCGCTCGAGTGCGTTCAAAAGGATTTCCTTGGCGGTGGAGCGGGAAAGGGTGTCGTCCCAGAATTTTTCATCGGAATCCGAAGGGGTTTCGGTCGTTTCCGTTTCACTGGCCGATGCGATCTTTCGTCGTAGATCATCGGCCACACGAACGAATTCATCACTGGAGAGTTTGGGAACCTTCTCGGACATTGATTCGATGTGAACTCGTTCCTTGGGCGAAAAACCCGAGAGAATTCGAGCCCGCTGATCGCGTGGCACAAATCGCAACGCGACGGCTGAGTGGAGTGCGATATCCCCGGTCATTGCAGTCAGAATTTCGCTGTCCGAACGGTTTTTCAAAAAGTCGAAAAACTTGTCGGGATCGAGCCGGTTTAGGGACGTCGAGTGAGCCTTGCGGACGGCTCGAAGAAAAAGCGGTAGTGGTGGCGGTGGCCGTTGCAGTGATGCTGCGTTGTGGGTCCTTAATCGGTTGCGACGGTAAGCGATTAAAACCAGAGAAATGACCACCGTGATTCCGCTCGTTATAACGCATAAAGTCAAAGCGAGAATAGTCACACCCTATATTAACCGAACCCCTTTAAAATATTTATAATTTTCTGTCGCCGAAACTGTCGGGACTTGAGTATAATTATAAATTGTTTTGAAACCACAACACTGAAATTACCAACAAGGAGACATTCAAATGGATCGTAGCAAAATGTTCGTAACCGCGGCACTGGCGGGGATCATGGCTGTAACCCCCTCGATCGCGAAGGACAAAAAGGCAGCCGGAAAGTCAGCCAAACAGAAGGCTGCCACAACCACCGCGGAGAAGGCCGGTGCGACGCAAGCCCATTGCGGCGGAGCGGACCACTGCGGTGGCAAGGCCGACGCGAAGGGTGAGCACAAATGCGGGGCTGACAGTTGCCACGGCGCAAAGCCCGAAGGCGGCAAGGCTGAGGAAGCTCCACCGAAGCAGTAATTGTTTTACCGGACGGGCTCCCCAGGAAATTCCTGTGGGAGCCCGTTTTTTTTAGAGTTGTAATTTGTGTTTGGCATTGGACTCCGAACCCCGCACATTCCTGGGCTACTAGCGAAACCCATCCCCGCGATCGATTTTCTAGAAGCCATTAGCGAAAACTTCATGGGATTAGACCGCGCCTTCGGTGGTCGGCCTTTCGAAAACATTTTGCGAATTCGAGGCCATTATCCCATCGCCCTGCACGGAGTTTCCCTTTCTGTCGGTTCGGTGGATCCGCTGAATCTGCGGTATCTCAAACGCCTCAAGCGCCTCATCGCTGCCGTCGAGCCACTCTGGGTTTCGGATCACCTTTGCTGGACGGGGACCGGGGGTGAAAACCTTCACGACCTATTGCCACTGCCCTATACGAGTGAGGCCATTCGTCATGTTTCGGATCGGATTTTACGAGTGCAGGAGTTCCTGGGGCGGCGCCTCGTTATTGAGAACGTCTCAAGCTACATCGGCTTTGAACATTCCGAGATGACCGAATGGGAGTTTCTGGTGGCTGTGGTCGAACGCGCCGATTGCGAAATTCTTCTCGATATCAATAATATTTTCGTGTCCGGAATTAACCATAACTTTGATCCGATGCGCTACTTGCGGGCCATCCCGAAAAAGCGCATCAGGCAGTTTCATCTCGCCGGACATGTCGACAAGGGTGAGTACCGAATCGATACCCACGATCAGGATGTGTGCGACTCCGTGTGGGACTTGTACTTGGCAGCTGTGAAGAGGTGGGGAAACATTCCGGTGATACTGGAGCGCGACGCTAACATTCCCCCGCTGAATGAATTATTAATGGAGCTAAACCATGCGCGAGCCATTGCAAAAAGCGTCGGACGTACCCAATCTAAAGGGCCGCAATCTCAACGGTCCAAGCCTCAAATTTCTCCAAGATTGGATGCGGTGGATCATCGTCGATCCGCGTGGCGTTCGAGGGGCCTTGTCCGACCCCAGGGCCCGGATGATCTCTCCAAAAAATCGGCGGTATCCTAGCAGGTACAGCGAGCCGTCCCCGAGCTGTAAACGTTGGGTGTTGGCCACGTCACAGGTCGCCGTCGCGACCCGCCTCGACGTGTATGCCGAAGGGTACTTTATTCGACTTCGAGATGCGTTGGAGAATGTGTATCCATTGACCCGAAAAGTTTTGGGCGATGGATTCTCGGAGCGGGTAATCGACTATCTTAAGAAACGGCCATCAACCTACTGGTCGGTGTCCGACCTTGGAAATGCATTTGCTCGGTCGGTAAGGCCCGCCGATCCGACTTACCTATCGGACCTTGCTCGGTTCGAGTGGATTTCACATCTGTGTTTTTACGTTCCGACAGTAACCACCCCTCGTTCAGTTGTCGCTCAGCCCGAGAGCCTTGTCCGGCTCCATGCCGGCATTAGGTTGTTTGAGAGTCATTGGAACATCCCGGCTTTCGCCGAGCGTTCCGAATTTGTCCTGCAAAAAAAGCACCTGAGGCGCTGGGTCCTTTACCGACGCGGCGGAACGATTCAGGTTCAGCCGGTTCCCGAATTTTTCCACCCGGTGAGGACGCGTCGCTGGCACACACTTTCGAATTTTTGCCGACTAACCTTTAGGGGCGGCACCGCAAAACCCGTTGAGATTTCGCAATTCTTCAAGCTCTGGACGTCCCTGGGCCTCCTCCAATTGCGCTGTAAGTAGTTTAAAATAAGAGACTAATGGGGTTGCCAAAAATCGTCTCTCGATTCCTCTGCGTTCTTTTTGGTACCATCCCCGCATCGAAAGTGATTTTCCGGGGTGGGTCGTGCCATTGTCGATTCTTCGTTTAACTCTCGTACTAGCGGTGTTAGTCGCCGTATCTTGTCAAAAATTTTTCGTCGAAAATCGGGATGACAGCGAAAACAACGCCCGCACTATCGTCGAGGAATTTGATGAGATGGGTGACGAAGAGTCTGTCGGTTTCGTGAAGCAGTGTCGTAAGGACCTTTCAATCAAAACCGTGCCCGTCGACGTCCCATCTCGATCTCTCACGGACGGCCCTTACCGCTGGGCTACGATTCCCTATCGGCTCGAGCCGAATGAAAAAACGGTTCAGCTTTTTGCATCGTTAACGCTGGATCTTACATCAATTGACCCGGCAGATAGGCCGGTTTACTGGGAGCGGTTACAGGGGATTCGCCAATGTGTCCGCGAGTTCTATATGCGGCATGAGATTTTCCTCCAGCTCGAATTGCTGGATGCGGGCAATCCTAAGGCGGTTCGCCCTGGGGACCCCGCCTATGTGAACTTTCGAAAGAGTGGCTTTCGGGTCACTTCGTTTAACATGAGCAATTGGGCCTTTGAAATGGATGGCGTGCCGCTGTCTAATGAGGTGGCCTGCACCGTTTTTAGTCACGAGTTTGGTCACATGTTGGGGTTGCGGGACGAGTATCCGGATTCCAGCGTAGAGCACCGTACTCTCGGCGCCGATGACAGCGTCATGCGGTCGTGCCATCTAAGCCCAGATGAGGCCAAGCTTTACCCGCGTCACCTTCGAACGATTCTGAAACGAGGCTGTGAAACCGCTCCAAAACCGGCGCTCATACGCTCCAACGTCCAGCCTGCTTCAGGGGTCATTCCATTTTAGGCTCTTTAGGTGCCTATCTACTTTCCGGCTGAAAAGGTGCCAGGTAATTACCTGGCACCTTTTCAGCCGGAAAGTAGATAGGCACCTATTTCCTACAGCATGAAGTGCGCAGAAACCTGCGGCAGGTACACGAAGGTACTGCCGAAGACGCCAATGCGCGACTCAATCGTAATGCCAACCGTGTCCGCCATGCGGATATTCAGGCCGGGCTTGAGTAGCATTCCGAAACGGGCACTTTCCTGATTCTCACCGATACCAAATACCGGTCCTCCGGAAACGCCTAACATCGGACGGGTTGCAGCACCGGTGGGGAACTCATAGTACATCGTTCCCAGCACGGGGAGCACTCCGTTAAAGTTCGGTTCGTTGTTGAAGAAGAAACCAGCATCGACCCCGATATACAGCGGAACGCCAGGAGCCGCAGCGGTCACCGCGGTAAAGTTTAACCCTGGAAGCGCTTTACCCGCACCCTGGATGTTGAGCGCCGGTCCAACACTGAGAACGGTGTTCGGCACCGAATGGGTCGAAAAGTTGGCCGAAGATGAGCCTGTCGGAGCAGCCATTAGGGAACTTGCAGCCAATAAGGCTGCGATTGAAAGTATTCGCATTGAGAGACTCCTTAGTTAGTTTTTAACAACGCGAGATTAATATTAGGGGCTGGTCGGAGTGTCAACCGCGCCATTTCCAGAAAAGCGAACGCCGGAGACCAAAAAGCGATGGTTTCAGCCTCCCCAATTTTTCTGGACCCTCAGTACCATGGATTGGGATAATGCCACATTGCGCGCGGCAAGTAGCGTTTGATCGGTATAGTCGAGGCCGAGCGTCCAACCGTCAGGCATCGAATAGTCCGCCGTAGCACCGACGGCCCAATAGGTTTGCGGCGCAAAGACCGAGTTCACGATACCCTTTGCGGTGATAGATTCTTCGAAATTATGAGCCAGCGAAGCCCCGAATCGAATGGAGTTCCACAGTCTAAACCCAAATCCAAGCCCAACGTTACTGCCAAATCCCGGGGCAAGCGAATAGTCCTCGGTCAGGCCAGTCGGTCGCACCGAGCGTGGCAGGCAGCGATGAATCTCGCCACTGAAGGAGACGTCCCAGTAGCTGAAATTCTTGACCAGTTGAGTACCCAATCCAAGCGTCCAAAATCCGCGGCCACGGACATCAACCTTGAGAATTTCTCCGGTTTCGTACTCAGATGTTCCCGTCGGGGCTGTTACCGAAAGAAATAAAATACCCTTTCGTAAACCCATTAACCCCGGCGCTTTAGGCGTAAATTCCCAGCCGAAGTTCCCAGAAATATCAGCAAGTCCAAAGGCCGTTCTCTCGCCACCGGAGCGGGTTCTGGAGCGATGGACCATGGGAATCGAAAAGCCGACCTGGGTATTTTGGGTCAATAGCAGTGAACCAGTCAGCGTAATTTTTTGACTCACATCATGGTCGGTTTCCCCCCGAGGACGAATCATACCGTTTGGGGCAGCCTCGGACCGAATCCAGCTGTAAGCGTAGCCGCTATTTAACTGCAGATAGTCTTCACCCAGAATGATGGAAGGAGCGGTCGTCGAGGAACCGCAACAGGGGGCTGCGACCAAGCTGAAACTGAACAAAATCAAGCTCATCGAACTTAAAGTGAATAATGTGTTCATGAACTTTTGTCCCCCCATCATCTTCCAATTCTGCCAATCGAAGAAGGAGACCCCAATCTCCCGGCAAGAATCGAACCGGCGTAACCCTCAAAACCCCCGGCTCCAACTCCGCTACGCTCAGTGGAAATAGGCTACCACAACAGGTTATCTTCAGTAAGCCGGTGAATGTTGCCGGCGGTCGAGAATACGGTCCCAGACTAGACCCCCCTGCTTCCACAGGCGGAGCGTGAACGAAAGGTCGACATCTGGTGCTGGTTGGGTATTCCATTGAACTTCTCCACAATACCCCAGTTCATCAAAGAGAATCGGGCACGATGCGGGACCGCTGCCTAGCGGTTTTTGATCGGGCTGGGAAACGGGATTAGTCGGGCTGGGAGCTGAGCAGCCTAGAACGAGTAAGAGACAAAGGACCTGGATTTTCACTTTATTAGCCCCCTGTAAGGTGGCGAAACACGGGATGGGTCGCACGATTTAAAGGTTTAGCACCGAGAAACGGATTTTAAAAGCAGAGGGGACTTGACCTTTTTGAGTCCATCCCTATTTATAGGTCACCACTTTTGATTGAAAGGAACCTATGAAAATTCGACCGTTACGAGACCGTATCATTGTTCGCCGCCTAGAGGAGGTCACCAAGACAAAGGGGGGTATCATCATCCCCGATTCAGCCCAGGAGAAGCCCCAGGAGGCTGAGGTGGTCGCTGTAGGTTCGGGAAAGATTCTCGAAGATGGGCGCAAGATTCCTTTAGAGGTTAAGCCGGGAGATCGCATCTTATTTGGCAAGTACAGCGGTAATGAGGTGAATGTGGACGGCGAGGAGCTACTCATGATGAAGGAAGAGGACGTTCTGGGAATCATGGGAAAGTAACTTAGATTCGATTTGACGTTTTTGCTTTATTTAAAAGGAGAAAAAAATGGCTGCAAAAGAAATTCTGTTTCACGAAAAGGGCCGCAACGCGATCTTAAAGGGTGTCAATATTCTGGCCGATGCGGTGAAGGTCACACTGGGACCACGCGGGCGAAATGTCGTTATTGAAAAAAGTTGGGGAGCTCCGCTCGTCACAAAAGACGGTGTAACCGTGGCGAAGGAAATCGAGCTTGAAGGCAGGTTTGAAAACCTAGGCGCCCAAATGGTGAAGGAAGTCGCCAGTAAGACAAATGATGATGCCGGAGATGGCACGACGACGGCCACGGTTCTTGCCCAGGCAATCTTTCGGGAAGGCGCCAAGGTAGTATCCAGCGGTCAAAACCCGATTGAGGTGAAGCGTGGAATCGATAAAGCAGTCGAGGTAGTGGTAGCGGAGCTTAAGAAGCTGTCTCGCAAAATCGACAGCCCCAAGGAAATTGAACAGGTCGGGACCGTTTCCGCCAACAATGATGCGGGTATCGGCAAGATGATGGCCGAAGCGATGCAAAAAGTCGGGAAAGAAGGCGTGATTACGATCGAGGAATCCAAGACCGCCGAGACGATACTGGAAGTGGTCGAAGGAATGCAGTTCGACAGAGGCTATCTTTCCCCTTACTTCGTCACGAATCCGGACAAAATGGTCGTTGAGCTCGAGGATCCGTACATTCTTCTCTACGATAAAAAGATCAGTTCGATGCAGAATCTAGTGCCGTTGCTTGAAAAGGTGGTTCAGGCTGGGCGACCGCTCGTGATCATCGCTGAAGATGTCGAAGGCGAGGCGCTCGCGACGCTCGTGGTGAATAAGCTGCGTGGCACCTTGAAGGTGGTAGCCGTGAAGGCGCCCGGTTTCGGCGATCGTCGCAAAGAGATGATGGGCGACATTGGCACGCTGACCGCGGGCCAGGTCATTTCAGAGGAAATGGGTTCCAAGCTTGAGTCGGCCTCACTGAATGATTTGGGCCGAGCAAAGAAGGTCCGAATCGACAAGGACAACACGACAGTCATCGACGGGAGTGGAAAGCGGGCAGATATCGATGCGCGCACGGCCCAGATACGCAGACAGATTGAGGACACCACGTCGGATTATGATCGAGAAAAGCTCCAGGAGCGATTGGCTAAGATCGCTGGCGGCGTTGCCGTGCTGAAGGTGGGTGCCCCTACTGAAGTTGAGATGAAGGAGAAAAAGTCACGAGTCGAGGATGCCCTTCATGCGACGCGGGCTGCGGTCGAAGAAGGAATCGTGGCTGGGGGCGGGACCGCGTTCATTCGCGTTCTGCCGGCACTGGAGGCTTTGAAGCTCGCTTCTGCCGAACAGCAGGCAGGCGTTTCTATCGTCCGTCGGGCGCTCGAAGAGCCGCTCCGTCAGATCGCTGAAAATGCCGGTCGCGAGGGGAGCGTTGTTGTTAACGCCGTCAAGGGAAACTCCGAAGCCGGTTACGGCTTCAATGCATTGACCGAGAAGTTCGAGGACCTGATTAAAGCGGGTGTGGTTGATCCCACGAAGGTTGTGCGCTGTGCGATTCAAAACGCCAGTAGCGTCGCATCCCTGCTCCTCACGACGGAAGCACTCATCACCGAAAAGCCGAAAAGGGATACCAAGGCGGCTGCATCGGGCGGTGAAGACTACGGCGATATGTAGGATCTCGGGTCGCGATTTCCCATTACAGAAATAAAAAGGCCCGGCTTCCTTTCGGAAGCCGGGCCTTAGATTATTGACTTACCGAGTGCGGGTCGGGCGAACGGTTACCGACAGATTATCAACGTTCAACGTAACCTTATAGACCGTGTTACCCAGCTTTACGTTATCCGTGAATTCACCATGTGCCGGAACGAATCCGCCGGTGAGGATGTCCATCGGATAGGTCAGCACGGCTTTTACCGGCTCGACGAACAACGCGATACAGGCATTCGAAAGCGGGCTCGTAGCACCCTTTGCAAGAACCGTGGCCCTATTGGTTGGGCGAGCGGCCTTGATGAGGTCGGTTCCGACGAAGTCCGTACAGACGTTTCCACGGTCCACAGAGGCCGTAATTCCAATGAGGAACGTAGTGTAGGGGTGGCTTATGGTCTGGTTTAAGACTTCAGCCCCGACGGCAACATCCTGAACATCCAAATTGACCAAATGAGGAGAAACCTCACGGTTGATGGGTCGGACGATTGAGGCAACAACGGCGGATGATCCAGTCAAAAGTCCAACTAGACAAATAGCAATTAGGTTTTTCATAATTTTTCTCCAAAAAATCGCCGAATAATTTCGGACGTTGTCGGACTGTGCACAAGCTGTGCCAGCAAATTTAGGCTCACGTTGTGTCGTTTTACCTGGGTCCATTTTGGTATTCGAGCTGGTTTGGCACTGGGTGTACGTACCGGGACATGGGCGGTAAGGGATTCGAACCCCTGGCCCCGTGGTTCGAAGCCACGTGCTCTATCCAGCTGAGCTAACCGCCCGCATCGGAAATATTCCGCAAAAGGAAGCAGGCTCACAGGTATCAAGAAACTCCCCGATGTGTCAAAAGTCGTCAGTAAATGTTCCGAAGCACTTTCGTCTTTGACTCCCGAAAGGAAGTAAGTACCTTTCGGGAGTCATGAGTTCTGACTGCCTGCAGGAAAAGTATGCGCCACACAGTGAGTGTTTCGGGTGTGGCCCGAGTAATGCGAAGGGGTTGCGGGTGAGGAGTTTTCCAAACGGGGACGCGGTAGCGGCAGAGTGGCGGTGCGAAAAACACCACGAAGCGTTTCCGGGAGTGTTAAACGGCGGCATCATCGGTAGCTTGCTCGATTGTCACTCTAATTGGACTGCGGCATGGTTCATCATGATCCACCTTAAGAGTAATCACCCACCTTGTACCGTTACGGCGGAATTCCATGTAAAACTGCTTCGACCCACGCCGACGAGCGGCCCGATTCGTCTCAGTGCACGGGCAGAGGACATTAAAAACGATCGCGCTATCATCGATGCGGAACTGTGGGCCGGCGAAAAAAAATGCGCCACCTGTCGGGGAACCTTTGTGGCCGTCACGCCGGGACACCCGGCCTATCATCGTTGGTAATGTGGAGGGCGCAGCATGTCCATTTTAGGCGCTCACGTTTCAATTGCGGGCGGGCTGCCACTGGCAATCGAGAGAGGCGAAAAATTAAAGTGCGCGGCAATTCAGATCTTCACTCAGTCCAGTCGGACCTGGAAAACCGCGCCGATTCGCGAGGTGGATGCCGCGGACTTTCGGTCGGCTCTGAAACGGGCAAAACACGTCAGGCATGTAGTGGCCCACAACTCCTACCTTCTTAATCTCAGCACGACCGATCAAACTTTGCGAAGGCGATCAGTTACGTTTTTTATTCAGGTGATGCACCAGTGTGAAGCGCTCGGAATCGAGTCGCTCATCACCCACCCCGGGAGTCATCGGGGAGACGGTCTCGCATCGGGAATTCGGGCCACCGCTCAAAGCTTAGAAGAAGTTTTGAAACAGTGTTCCGGATTCAAAACACAGATATTATTAGAAAACACCGCCGGCCAAGGAGATTGTGTCGGGAGTCGTTTTGAGGAATTAAAATCTATAGTGAGTGCAACCTGCGATCCCGACCGGATCGGTTTTTGTTTCGACACCCAGCACGCTTTTGCCGCAGGTTACGACCTGCGCACGCCCGCCGACTATACCGCCACATTCGAATGTTGGAATCGCGAGTTGGGGACCGAAAGAATTCGGGCATTTCATCTCAACGACTCTGTTAAGGAGTTTCATAGCCGCGTGGATCGCCATGCCAACATTGGACTCGGATATCTGGGACAAGAACCCTTTCGATTTTTGTTGAACGACCCGCGCTTTTCCGATGTTCCGATGTGCCTCGAAACCGACCCGGGTGATAACGACAAACTTCACCGCCAGGATTTGCGTCGACTGCGCAATTTGAATAGCGGCGCAAAGCGGTAAAAAGTATCCAGACACCAATTTGAAGAGCAATCGCGGTGTGCCATGACTGTAACATACGTTACAATAGACTGGGTTTGAGCGTTTCGTTCT
Source organism: uncultured Pseudobdellovibrionaceae bacterium (assembly GCA_964603655.1). Classification (GTDB taxonomy): domain Bacteria; phylum Bdellovibrionota; class FAC87; order UBA2466; family UBA2466; genus JACPWY01. Next base: position 40,303 of record CAZRVZ010000128.1, read on the forward strand.
CAATTGCTGAAACAATAATTTTTTAGACGAAGAACCAACTTAGGGGGCCGAATGAAAATTCAGACTCAATCGAGATGGCAGAGTACTATTCTGGTTCTGATAGCGGTAACCGTCTTAGGTGCTGGTGCCGGGTTCGGTGCCAAGGTGGGTGGAATCGTCGTCAAAGAGGTGGATGGCGACACGCTTTGGGTTGAAAAGGGACGACCGGGGCCGGACGGCGAATATTCATCGCGTAAGCCGGTTATTCTGAAGATTCGTATGGTTGGGATAGATGCCCCTGAATCCTGTTTTCCGACTACCGGAGGGTGCCAAAGCCAGGGGCATTTCGGAACAGACTCCAAGAACGAGCTGGCAGCTCTCGCGCCTGTCGGGGCCAAGGTGTCGGTCGAGGAAAAGGGACTTGATAAATATAATCGTACGTTGGGACGGGTTTTTGTACGCAAATCCGATGTTAATTTGGAAATGGTGCGTCGTGGGGTGGCCGTTACCTACATCATTTGCGAAGGTGAGAGTTGTAACAAGACGTTCCTAAAGAAGGAAAATGTTGAGGGGTATTCAACGGCGTGTCATGAGGCTCGCGAAAATGGTCTGGGCCTTTGGAATCTCAAGGACTCACTGACGGAGATGCCGTTTGAGTTTCGCATGCGCTTGTCGGGGCGCAAGCCTGATAAGTTCGTGGGAGATGTGGATTCGATGTACTTCGTCGAGCCTGAAAACTACAAGGAAATCGACGCATGCAATCGAGTGTTTTTTAAGTCGGCCGCAGAGGCCGAGGCGGCTGGATTTTCTGAGCGGCGCTCAGGGTAATAGCTCGTTTACAAAGGTCAGGACGTGCTCGAGTACGGGCACTATTTCGTTGTTCAACGAATAATTGAAGGATTTAAACCGAACCTGCTTACCAGACTCTTCCCATTCGTATTCAGACGCTACGTCGCCAACCTTTGCGACAATACGAAACAGGCGGCTCTCCGCCGACTCGGAAATGAGCGTGATCACAGTGGACGCATAGGGCATATCCCGATATCCGATATCGCAAAATCCGGCCCCTTCGGGGCAATACCCCAACGTTACGAGCGCCTGATCCGACTGATCCAAAACCGTACCTATGGAATTAGCGTGTGGTTCGACACCTGCGTGAAGTTCAATTTTGTAATTCCCCAGACGAGCCCTGAAAAATTCGAGTGTATCGACGGCAACCGAGCTGTCCTCACTGGGAGAAATGCGAGTCAGGCGGTGCTCTAATACGGCAACCTCACCCGAGGGGAATGGGTACTGAAGATTTCGAAAAACCGCTAGACGTCCCTCAAATTCCCATTCGTATTTAAGTACGGCACCCTCCCAATCAGTTTCGATCCGGTATAACGCGCGCGTGGCGGATAGTTCCAGGCTTTCAATTCGGGTCGTATTGAGAGGGAAGTCGAGATAGCCCGCGTCACAAAATCCGCTGCCATCCGGGCAATAACCCATTCGCATAAAACCGGCGTCACCGAGATCCTCGATTTCGGCAATGGAGTTATCGTGGGGCTTCACGCCCCCGTGAAGGTCGATCTTGTATTGACCAGCATAGGTTTTGAAAAACTCGGCGGCGGTCACCGGCGCCGCGTGGGCCAGTTTGGAGATATTTGATTGGAGTACGAACGCGGCTAACAAAAAAACCGTGAGTCGCTTCACGCAACCTCCTGGGTTAAGTGTCTCTAACCCTCTTATCGTCCAATTTACACTTAAACGAAGCGGTGTCGGTATAGGGCAACGTATTTTAAGAGACATTTGTTAACGCGGAAATGGTGAGCCGCGTTGGATTCGAACCAACGACCCCCTCCTTAAAAGGGAGGTGCTCTACCTACTGAGCTAGCGGCCCTTATCAGCCTTATCAGCCTTTTCAATTGGCGGATCGTGAAATTAGCCCCGTTTGGGACGCAATGGCAAGTTTAGGTTCAGTACCCATTTAACACTGCAGGGCCTAGCTCACTTTTGCCAGAACTTCCAGAACGGATGGGTCGAACTTGCCCCGCATCGCCACCATCTTATTGATTGCTTCTTTGGGGGCGAGGGTATTCTGGTAAGGGGAATTGTTGGTCATCGCATCGAAAACGTCCGCAATGGCGCAGATTCGCGCGAAAAGGTGAATTTTCTTGATTCCCGTTTTGGCAGGATACCCCTTTCCGTCTAGCCTTTCATGGTGCTGCAGCGCCACCACGACGACTTCGCTGGGCGCATCGAGTGCGCTCAAAAGTTTCGCTCCCGTTTCCGGGTGTTGGTAGACGAGTTCCCATTCTTCTTTGGACAAGGACCCCGGCTTGTAAATGACACTCTGCGGAATAAACAGGTAGCCGGTGTTATGCACTAACGCTCCACACATCAGTTTTTTCGCCCCGGTTAACGGAACACTGAGATGCTTTGCTAGCAGGGCGCTATAAATGGCCACATTCAAGCTGTGATTCACAAAGTAAACGCTGGGATCTCCAAACCTGCGAAGCATCTGGGGCCCAAGCGAGGGTTTGCGATAGATTCCGGCAGCCAGTTTATCCGCCAACTTCACGAATCTTTGAAAGTGTGCCTTTTCAAATTTTTTCTGACGTTCGATTTCTTGACTGTAGGCGAGTAGTAGCGATCGAATCTGCGAAACCGCGGCAAGGTCCAGTTCCCCGCTATTATCCACACCGCGTTCAAGACCGGAAACAAAACTGTTCCAGTTTTTATCCTTCACGTACACTAACGAAACATTCTTGGTTCGCAACGCGTCCGCCCGATCCCGCGACAATGAATCGCCCTCGGCTCTGAATAACACCCATGATTTTCCGATCTTGACGTAAATTGGATACTGGATGGGTGTGTCGACGGGTACAGACTCCAGCGGAATGGCGAGCATCTGAACATCGCTTTCCATAATTCCTCCCGCGAATGTTTCGGCAGAATCTGGAAGGATCTTGATGACGCAGCTTGGCTGCGTAGTTAAGTTTTCGGACGACTCCTCCGAAAATCTACATAACACCTGAAAGAGGATAAAATGACACGTTGTATAGCCAGCCTAATCATCACGCTCATGACGCTCCAGGTCTTCGGGGAGCCCAAGAAAAAAAAAGGGGACGTGATTCCAAATGATTACCTGATAATCCTTCACGAAGATGCCGACCAAGACAGTATTGAGGCCAAGCATGACTTAGGGAACGGAAAACGAAAATTCAGGTATCAGCGGGCATTGAAGGGTTTCTCGGCAACTCTCGAGGCCAAGCAGCTGGAGAGGATTAAAAACGACCCGGACGTGAAGTGGGTGGAACCGGACTCGATAGTGACGGCCGACCAAAGCGAGTCGGCACTGAGTTGGGGCCTGGACCGCATCGACCAACGCGCGCTTCCCGTCGATGGCTTTTACAATTTTAATTATCAGGGCTCTGGCGTCACCGCCTATATCATCGATACGGGGATTTTATTCGATCACACCGACTTTGCGGGGCGTGCCAGTTTCGGGTTCGACTCTATGGGTGGTAACGGCGTCGACTGTAATGGACACGGCACGCACGTCGCCGGGACCGTGGGAGGCGCACGCTATGGCGTGGCCAAGGGCTCCGCTCTCGTTGCAGTGAGAGTTCTCAATTGTCAGGGATCCGGAACGACGAGCGGTGTGATCGCGGGAGTAGATTGGGTCATTCAAAATCACACTCCAATGGCGGTTGCCAATCTGTCGCTTGGTGGCGGCGCCAGTATCTCGCTCGATACGGCCATTGAATCACTTTTTACGGCAGGGGTTATTCCGGTGGTTGCCGCCGGAAACAGCAATGCCGATGCTTGCTCGACGTCACCCGGCCGAGCCCCCACGGCCATTACCGTCGGGGCAACCGACGCAACCGATACGCGCGCGTCATTCTCCAATTTCGGCTCCTGTGTCGACCTTTTCGCTCCGGGAGTTTCGATCGTGTCGGACGCCATAAGCTCGCCTGCTGCGACGGCAACCTTGAGCGGTACGTCGATGGCGAGTCCACACGTTGCGGGCGTCGTGGCTCTTTACTTGGAACACAATCCCACGGCCTCGCCCCAAACAGTTACCGACGGTATTTTCTCTCGGGCCACGCAGGGCGTGGTACGGTTGCCCGACTCCCCCACAAACTTACTACTCTATTCGCTGGGTGACACCGCGCCGCCTCCACCACCCGCCGACACTGCGGCTCCGCAGGTTGCGATCGCGGCACCTCTTGCCGGGAGCACCGTCCCCAAAGGAAAGACCGTTTCAATTCAGGTTACGGCCACTGATAACGTGGGGGTCACCAGGGTTGAAATTCGCGTAGGCACCAAGCTTATGTGCACAAAAACGGCTGCTCCGTATGCGTGTAATTGGGCCGTGCCCAAGCGGCCTTTGACCAACTACACCCTTAAGGCAACGGCCTACGATGCCGCTGGTAATCAGGGTGTCGCTCAGATTGGCGTCCTAAGCTCGCGGTAAATTCCGTGAAATTCGTATCAATAGATTATTGAAACCCTGGACCAATCCTGCCCGGAGTACTCCTTCGCCGAAAGGTTAAAGGTATTTCGCTCACCAAAGAGCGAGTTTGGGTGAAATACGTCCAGCCCAGCCATCACGCGCCAACCGTTGGTAAAATAGGTGCCGCTAAGCCCAGCGCACGGTGATT
>CAZRVZ010000129.1:0-17231 GCA_964603655.1 uncultured Pseudobdellovibrionaceae bacterium
CGAAGACACATAACCTCGATCTCTTTTTGAACGATATTCGTAGGTTGCGCTCGAATGACAACATCGCCATCGTCTTGCCGGGCCGGGTCACACCGAATTTAAAGACGCCGATTGGTCAGGGTTCACAGCTGGTTGAGGAAGGCCATCGTGCTTATGCAAGCGGTTTGATGGCGGTCGGGGGTAAGGCGGGCGAAGCGTTAGGTACTGGTTGGGGCAATATGGTCAAAGATTTGTATCGCGATACGCAGGTGGCTTTATTCAATCCGTATATGCCGACCCGCTCCATGAGTTCTCGCATCCGTGCTCGTCGCAACATCTTTGCCAATTTGATTGATGACCGCTTAGGTTTGGTCGGTTTTGCACCACACGCGGTCGGTATCTCCGAAGACCTTTGGGCGGTTCAGCAGATTACCCATTCTTTAATTGGTTTAGGTCGCTCCCCGACATTTGCTCTTTCCTATGCCATCTGGAGTAAACTGCGCGAGTCTTGGTCGCATGCGGAATGGCCGCTGGCTTGGCCGCGTTGGGCGGGCGGGTTCGTTCAGAAGATGCAGGACAAACTCATGCAAGATATCTTTGAATTGGGTGCTGTCAATATTTTTGCCCAGGAAGTTCGTGCTAACAGCGGGCGGTTCTTCCTCATTGTCCCGATGGCCCTCTTTAACATTGTGATCTCACCGATCGCCGTTATTTACGGCTTTATGCCGTTTGTTGGTATCAATATTATTTTCTGGGTATTGGGTGTTTTCTTCAATCAGATTTTGACCTTAAACGGTCTCGTGGCTTATCTCGAAGCGGCCGGTTTCAACCGTTTCACCGGTAGTTTGGCTGCTTTGATCACCTATTGGTTCGCCTGGACGACTGGTTCTGTGAACGAATGGACTGTTATTGCCTTTATTGTCGGTGGATTTATCGTTGGACTTGGGCGATGGATCGCCGGCCGTGGCCGCGACATGGTGATGTTTGGTCCTCAGCTTATCGTTCACTTCTTAGGTCAAATGGTTCGCTACAGCTTGCGGTTTGAATTGTCTAATCCTCCCGCAACCGACAGCCAGGGTACTAACGCTCGTTATCGCGTCACCCGCGGTCCTCGGGAAAATAATCCGGCTTTGCAATACGGCAATTATGTCAACATACGAACCGTTTATCGTATTGGCGTGGCGTTATTCCTTATCAACGTGCTCGCGATTGCGGGCTTTAATTTCAATGGTATCTCCCTGCTCGTCTTTGCCGCGCTTGTGGCGGTCATTATGGTGCCCAATAATCGTTGGGCCTTTACAGTCTTTATAATCTTTACCGCTATTTATGGTACTGGATTGCTCGTTGGTGGAACGTCAGGTCCGTATATTATAGCCTTGATTCCTTTGGTCGCGTCTTTGGTATTCTTGGTTGTGGGTATGCTGTCATTGCGTAACCGTAGTCCGATTTCTGCAGTGATCAGTTTGATATTGGCGGTCGGCAGCTTATGGATGATGGGCGGCTATCTCTCAGGTCATGAAATCTTGCAGATCTCAAGTACGGGTCTTGATCTTTTGAACGTCATTTTGATGTTCCCATCCTTGATGTTCTCGGTGAGCGTTGTGGTCGGTCTCTTTGTTGCGGGTGCCAAAATCGGTCCGTCGATTCTAGGCGGTGTCGGCGATACTTTAGCCAGAACCGCCGGCTGGCTCATGGGCGGGTTGTTGCTGACATTGTCTTCCATCACGATGTACGCGAAAGAATATACTGAATTCTTACCGATCGGCCTGGCCTGGATCATCGTGCCGATCTTTGTGTTCATATATTTGGGCTTCCCCAGAATTTTGCAACCAAGGAACCGTATTACTTCGGAATTCTGGCGGCACTTCATTCTCTCTTTGGCTGTTCTGATTTGGTTCTATATCGTTCCCACGCCAGGTCCATTGGTCTTTATGGCCGGTGGTATGAGAATCTCGATTACCTTCTTAGCATTGGTCAGAGCACTCTTTGGCATTATTGTGCTGGGCATTGTTGCTCACTGGGCCAGCAAGATCATAGGGTATATGCAGTTCCAGGGTTCGACCGCGCTTTATGAGTGGTTGTTTAGAATCTTCCTGGGCCGAGAAAGAATTTGGTTGAGTCAGCCCGCCGGTCCAAGCTTGCAACAGAACCGTACGATTTCAAGAGTGCGGGCTCTTATGACCGACGTGCAAATGTTTATCGACCAGGAGAGTTATGGTTACGCCAATAAATGGATGCGCCAGGCGGGCCGTGTCCTTAGGATCAATATTGTTACGTTTTATGGCTTGAGGTTCTTAGCTATGATTGAAGCTTTCATCCGTTCCATTGTCCAGGCCGGCTTGTTACTTGCGGCCGCATTCACTGCCAATTGGTTGGCCAAATATTTCTTGGGATATTCTCTCTTGAACATTCCATTGATCAAAGGATTCCTGGAATTCCTGCCTAGTGTACACAGCGCGGTGAGTGTGCTTCTTCGCTCCTTGATGAGCGTTTTACCGCAGTCTGGATTGATGATCTTTATGATTGTGGTCATTGCCGGTTCAATCTTTGTCTTATGGACGATTCGCCGTCTCTTTAACGCTATTGCCCGGGCCATGGGTGGAGTGGCGGCAGGCCCAACGGGCTGGCGGCAGACCTTAAATCGTGTGTTGGCGCAAGCCTCCGTGGCCGTACTGATTTTTATCATCGGAACAATCCTGCAATTCATATTCTCTTTGGTTCTGCCGTGGATTCCTGGGGTGGGAATCTTGACTTTGAGTGCCTTCGCTGTCTTTATGGCCGCCGGCCAGACATTCAATAACATACAAAATATTCGGCAGGTTATTCAAGCCAACGTCTTGCGTCAGTTCGCTCTACGGATCATTCGCTGGACCATCGTCCTTGCTTTAGGCGTGGCCGTGGGAACCATGCTTGCCATGACCTTTATGAGCACGATAAGCGTGCATGCCAAGGCAGGATCTTCCATCGTAACGTTCGCGGCTATGATCAATATGCGCAAACTTGAACAATGGGCTAGCAAAGCCAAGGATTTTGCAAGCACTGCTAGACAGAATATCCGCGCCCAAAAACGTAAAGTCATCGAGACTTACAGGAACAAGAAGACTTATGTGAGCGAGCGAGCGCCACTTATCAAGATCCTGCCGTTCACGACCGCCTGGATCGCCTTTATGATCACATACTGGTCTTATCATACAGTTGCGGGCGCGGAAATTAACAGCGTGATGTATCAATCAACGCTGGCTGCCGTGATTCTCGCGGTTATTTTAGTGATTCAATTGATCGGCTTTAGGATTCTTAGAATACACATGCCTAATTGGCATTTGGGAGATGTTGAAGAACATCCACTTCATCTGATGAGCGAATCTGAAACCCAAAAATTAGAAGCGGCCCAACATCAAAGTACAGAACGCGATGTCAAGGTTATCAGCAGCGAAGAAAGCAGAGTAGAAGAGATCGATCGTGTCGTCAGGGTCGTCAATAATGCCAGACATTGGAAACAAAACGCGAGGAAGAAGTTCGAAGCCGCTAAGCTCAGGGCCGAAACCGATGCCCACAAAGCTTGGGAAGCCAGAAAGAAGATTCCGTTGGGCAAGCGTCTGTCCTCAAAATGGCATGGAACCCGGCAAGGATTAAAAACAATAGTCCGGGTCAAGGGTTGGAAAAAGAATATTCAAGATAAGAGGGCACGCGCGAATGAACGATCCTTGCAGGGATTCGAAAGAAGAGAGGAAGTTGAAACTTATCAGGCCTTGATTTCACTCGAAATTGGACCGGAGGTAAATGGCGCAGAGTTGCCTCAGCTGGAAGCTATGATTGCAGATGCCATCAGCGAACGCGGTGTTCCAAGGGCTGAAGAAGTCGGAATAGATTTAAGGGAGTTGGAGCAAGAAGAAAAACAAGTTGAAAAAGAAGTCCAAGTAGCTAAAAAAGGAGTTAAGGGTGCACAGGCACAAAAGCAAGGGCCCCGAGCCGAAGAACATCCAGCCTTGAGGGCGGTCCGCGCAAGGACCCAAGAAGTTCGGCGTGTGAGCCAAGCTATCGACGCGGCGGAAACCATCGAGGCCCTGAAGGATATCATGATTGGCGATGCTGTTGAAGAAGACAGCGAATTAAGAAGCCGTCTCGAAGGATTGATCAGATCCAGACGCAATTTTATCCTTGAACGGCAAAGAATTGAGCATCGTCAGGAGGTCGTCGGCCGCAGAGCAAGAGCTCAAAGAAAAGAAGTCAACCGTATTATTCGCGCTATCAATGATGCCAAGACATCCAGAGAGCTTGATGCTATTGAGATTGGCGGGGAAGTCACAGATGCTCAAACCAAAATTCAGCTTGGGCAAATGATTGAGAGCCGAAGGGATAAATTGCAACAAATTGCGCAAAGAGCCAGGGCCCAAGCGGGAGAGAACTTGAGCCGCGGAGCCAATCAAGAAATAAAGACCTTTAAAAAGTTCTCCGTTCAGGCTTCTGTCACGCCGGAAGCATTGCAAACGAGATTCCGTGAGGCCCAAGCCCGTATCAAAGCCCTAGATCAAGAATATCGCCGTATTCAATCAGGTGAAAATCAAAACCGAATTAAAGAAGAACGATTAGAGGCTATTGTGGATATTAATGTGGCTTTGGCGCAACTGTTGGCGCTTTACTTAAAAGGATTACAGCAATTGATCAGCCGCATGGTGGAAGAAGAAATCCGAATCTTAACGAAGGTCAAGAATCCGACGGAACAGCAAGCCGTGTTAAGACAATTGATGGAAAAGCGCCTGGCTTCTCTGGAAAGAGTGGTTGGTAATGTTTACGCCCGTAATCTGCATCAAGAGAAAGCCTATCCGGAATTTGAGTTAACTCTGGTACGTAAAATTTCAGAAGCCAATATAGAAATCTTCAGAATTCAAGCCAGCCTGGCTCCATCTTCTGTCGGAAGTGCTCGTGAGGATCTGGCTCAAGTCACTGACCGAATTAGAACGACTCAAAAACTTGAGGGCTCTTTGGAAAAACTGCAATCGATCACTAACCAGAGAGTGAGCCAAGCCCTTCATCAGTTAAATACAATGGAACAGCAAGAAGCCATTCGTCAGCTGTTAGTCGGGATCGATGCCGTAAGCGAATCTGTCCAGATCACAGATGATTTACTGAAACACGCTGATAAGAGGGTGAGAGATGCCGCTACAGAGAAACAGAGAACGTTACGCGAACAAGAACAGGAAGCGATCATTCGTCAACTGTTAGCTAGGATTGATGCCACGACCGAGTCTGTCCACATTACGGATGATCTATTAAAGCATACTGATAAGAGAGTAAGAAAAGCCGCTGAACAGAAACAGAGATCATTGCGCGAACAGGAAATGGTCATTCAGGAAACTTTAGCCAAGATCGCGGCCGGTCGTCAAAGATTTGAATCTTTGAAAGGACGATTGGCTGTAGCGATCAAAGGTCAAAAGGATCGCAAAGAACAGAGACTTCGAGATGAAGAGGCGGCCGTTCCTCCGCCGGCAGAAGAGCGTGATGTCTCAAGTAACACTGAAGACCAGCCAGCGCGATCAGATGACGAAGAAAACCCAGATACTTCTTCATCTGCTCTCAATTCTCTATATAGCTTATTGATGATTGGAGTTCTTGTCCTCTTCCTTAATCAGTGGTTAGCCCGTGCGGGAATTTCCGGTATCAAGAGATCGCCAGCCGAAACAATAATTCCTACAACCCACTTCTCATCGATTGGCTTTGAAGGTCTCTTAAATCTTTTGGGTACCGATATCGCTGGCCGTTTCGTCAACTTCCTCGCGTTCGAGCCACTCATCGCTCTTGTGATCGTCGGACTTCTTTCGCTTCTTATTCGTAAAAACGCCAGTACCAATAAAGCTGTCCGTTGGACAGGCGCTGTCGTTCTTATCGCACTTTCCTTGTTGCCAACTTCTTTGGCGGCGGGTATTCCAGCCCTTGTTCCTCTTTTAGATGTTTCCCAAAGTACTCAAGCCGGCATCAACGTTTTAATGGTCTTTGTGGCGCTTGTCATCAGCGCTGTCTCGGCCTATGTCATTGTCAGTGCCAAGGACGAAGACGCGGATGCCGAAAAAGACAAAAACGATTCTTACGATATCGGCTCGATCTTCAAGAGATATTTCTGGACGCCGGTGACAATCGTTGTGGCTATCATCGCGTGGATGGTGGGTGTTGATGCCGCTCTGGCGTTGTGGGGAATTCAGCCGATCGGCTGGATACAGATGATGACACTCTTATACAAAACAGCTCCCGAAATTCTTAAACTGGTGATCTTGTCGACGGCATTAATATCCTTTTATGTTAAAGATGAAAGAACCAGAAAGCGTCTATTTACTCTCCTTGGTTTGGTGACCGGGGCTATTGTTTTGGCCAATGGGTTCTTGGGACCGTTCTTCAATGTCCGCTGGATATATCTTTTGAAGTTTGCTCCGCCGTTCCTTCTGTCTTTGGCTTATCACGAATACGGCCATAGCGCGACCGCGGCGTATTACGGCGGAACGACACCGGAACTGGAAAAGCGTTTGACCATTTGGAAGTTCTGGCAGCATACGAATGCACCTCTGACCTATTTGCCCTTGGTACTTTTTGGTCTGGGAAGCGGAAATCCAGCACCGATGGGTCCCGTCGCGAGACCTTATGAGCTGACAGACGCTCGCATGAGGATGGCTGTCTGGGCCGGGCCTTTACAAAACTTCAAACTGGCATTTTATGGATTTGTGGCTTATGGATTGGGAGGCGCCCTGGGCCTTCCGGCATCGGTTCTTTCAGCAGCGGTGATGATTATTTTCTTCAATCTTTTGATGGCAGGATACAATCTGTTCCTTACGATCGCCTTTAATGACAATCTGAGGATGGATAGCGTCAATCTTATCCTGGGCTTTAAGAGCCGGCCCGCATGGGTGTACATCTTATTCTCCCTTCTTGCAGTAGCAACGGTTGGATTTATTGGGCCGAATGTTTTAATGTGGGCCTTTGGGGCACAGACCGTAGAGCAGCTGGTCCTGGGAATTCATAAATTATTGGGTGATTTTGTATGGGAAAGCTTGGGAGCGGGCGCAGTCTTGGGGATGGCGGTGTCGCGGAGAGCAAAAAATATTGGACAGCAGCAATCGCCGTTTGATATGTCTAGCGGATTTCAACCAAAGACTTTGACTGATCTTTTCGGTCCAGAGTCAATTCATAGAGTTTTGGACAGCGGAACTGGTCGCGGGACTTGGTTGAGGAAATTGCGTGCGGATAGGCCCCCATGGCTTGCGCCACAGGCCGTCTTGGTCGGCACAGAATTAGAGAAACCCGAAACTTATCAAGAGGCACCTGATTATCGCGTCACACCTCAGGATCATGAAGGCCTGGTGGTCACTCATTCTATGGAAGATCCGGCTTATCCGCAGTCCGGCACCGTTGATTTGGTTCATGAGTCCAGCTGGTATGCCGCCAAAGGAAATAAATATGCGACGGTCTATAAACGTTTAGAAGAATATGACCGCCTGTTGAAAAATAACGGTTGGTTCCTCATCATTACCCACAATCACTGGCATCTTTCCCAGCCCTATTGCAATTATTTCATGATGAAGGGCTATCAATATTTTAAATTTATTTCTCAATTTTGGCCAAGCGATTATCCCAACAGTGAATGGGGATATGATGCGAAGGACATCCTTAGTATTCGGACGCGTGATTTGAATAAAATAATTCAAGGTTTCCGTATAGTCGTCGCCCAAAAAATTGCTCCTTGGAGAGAGAATGAGCCACCGCAGGGATTAATGGTCCAATGGATTAAAAATGGTTATTCCGAACGATCGCTTCAAAATCTAGGAGTGAGGCTTAAAGAATGGGTAAAGGTTCGATGTGTCGACCCTGATTTCAATTACAGGACGTTTGAAGGAGTTGTCTCAGGAATTTTTCCCGATTGGAATCTCTTGAAAATTAATGATGGGGTTGATCATGCGATCTTGGCTGACTTGGTTCTTAAAGTCGAAAGGATGGGTGAGAATGGCCATGCAAATACGGATCGGTTGATGTCATTGAGTGTGAGTGCGCTGATGCAGATCTTGTATTTAATAGGAAAGAAGCTTGGCATGCAGTTGAATACAGAATTAGTTGCGGAACGGATTGCAGTTATAACAAGGTATGGCTCAGGGGGTCAGATACAAAATGCCTTTGAAGAATATATGCCTGGTATCAGCGGTCAGATTAAGCCGGTCATGAAGGATGTGTATACAGCCTTGTATGACAAGGGTGAGTTAGAGGCGGCGAGCCGATTAAGAGAGTTTGTGCTTAAGGTGTGGGGAGAGTTGATATTGCGGGATGCGGCGTTGGCGAATTATCTGCACGTGCTTAGCGACGTAACAGAAAAAACTGATGAAGGGAAGAGTCGGCATATCAATTTTGACGATTTGTTCACCTTAGTGAGCATTTATAAGGAGAGAGAAGATATGACCAGCCATGAATTCCAAGGCTATGGTGTTACGCCGATCTTGTTGATCAAGGCGAGAGCGGGAGATGAGACCACGCGAGATTGGAAAGACGTGTTGGCGGAACTGGAAGATGGGGTGAGTGAAGATGGGATTCCTTATCGAGATGGGATTTTGCATGGAATGAGCTATAACCAACGCATGAGATCGCAGGAGGTGAAAGAAAGAATAGCCGTGTATGAGAGCCGAGGAGAGCGCAGAGAGCGTGTCACAGCCGGAGTGTGGAGAGGAGACCTTGATGCGGTAAGGACGCATTATCGTGAGCGTTATGAGAGGATCATTGCAGTCAAGATCGTGGAAACAATCGAGACTAGGGGAGAAATAAGCTTTGGCATGGCGCTGATTGAAGAGAAAGGCCGTAAGAAGATTGTGGTTGAAACAGGTTTTGCAACAGAGATCGAGAGCAAAGGCAATCCTTATGAAATGCGCCGCCGGGCGTTCGCGTATTTATTGAATGAAGGGACGCATGAAGAGAATCGTGTCGCGGAATATGAGTATTACCAAAAAGTGCATGATTACAATGTGAGCCAGAAGCTGAGAGTGAATGTGCAAAAGGTTTTTGATAATTTGGTAGACAAAAACTTAACGAAACATCCAATGCGCAATAAGCAGCTGGCCAAAGAGTGGACTCGAAAAGTGAGGGAATCGTTGTGGGAGATCGGGGTGCATTTAATGAATGGGGAGATGCAGCTGGCCAGAGTTCGCTGGAGCGAAGAAGAGCCGGCCTTTACGGGTATGGAAAACGATACAGGAGATGTTGTTGTGGGTCTGTATGCCTCGGCGCTGCATCCTTTGCATTTTGGGCAATTCGAACCGGTGTTAAGAGCGATGGCGCAGCTTAAGATCGCGCAAGTCGGGGTGGTGAACCACGCGTTTGAATATCGCAAGCAAGGGACGGGAATGAGTGTGACGTTCCGGGAGCGCAACGAGATGGCGCAGACATGGGTAGATATGTTTGACGGCTTGCTGGTGCTGGCGAAGGTCTTGGATGGATCCGAGGCGGATGGCGAGACAAAATACCGCAAGCTCATTGAGATCAATGGCGGCCGCCAGGGAAAAACGACTTTTGTTTATACAGCAACAGGCGGAGATCACATGCACGTTTGGGCGCCTTCGAAGAATATGGATGAACAGGGTTATATGCTTCCGAAGATGGATGGGGATCATCCACAGCCGGATACGGTTTTGAAGATGAATATGTTAAGAGAAGAATTATCCGAATTTATGGCTCAAAACAGAATGGATATGATCTTAACGTTTAACTTCCGAGAGATATCGCAAAGTCTGCCGATACCCATGGAAGTTCAACAGATGAAACGTTATATGGAGACAGGGTTTGTGAGGCCGTTAGGACATATCAATTTGTTTGGGACCTCATCAACGGATATCCGGGAGTATTATTCCGGGAAAACAGATTGGAATATTACGCATTTACCGAACTCTGTGGCGCAATATATTAAGGAACACGGACGCTACAGAGGCTGGGTGATCGGCTTACCTAAGGTGATCCAAAGGATTGTCGCCGCCACTTCCGTGGATGAGAAGGATCTTCGATTGTTAAAGCAATGGATCGAAGACGAAAGAAAACAAGAAAAAGAACCGTCGGCGCAAGAAATAGCCAGAAACTTTTCCTTTACGGAGGCAGAGTTAAGGAGAGACTTCCGATTCACCCTGGGCTCAATCGAGGCTATGGAGGCGGCAACCGGTGTATCCTTCCGAGGAGATCTGCTAGAGATCACCGAAGCCCAAGCGGCTAAAGCTATGAATCTTGTCCAGGCTTTGTCCCTCACAAATGAGGACCGGTTGCAATCGTTGGGGTTTGCAATCATTATCGGTCTTGTCTTCGGCATCATTTCCGTTCTCTTCAAGCGCCAGGCGGCCATACGTCACAAGATTCTCGATGCGATCGGTGATCTATCGCTCTTGCCGTTTGATCTTCAGGGACACTTCGCGCAAGAAACGGCAGAGGCCGCGGAAGCCGCTGCAAACGCTAAGACGTTAGCAAGCTCTACTGCCCTTTCCGCGCTCATCGTCATGTTCATGCTTTTGATTCCATTTGTCGCTCTTTCGATTTCTCTGCACCATAAAGGTCTTCAGAAAGGAATACTTAAACATAAACTTCTAGGGTTGTATCTCTCCGCTGTGCCGATGACGATTGGGACTTTCATCAACAAACTGGTGACCTTGCACTTCAATCATTTTGTGGTCGTTTTCGCCCTTTCCTGGATTATTCCATCAATTCTCTTTACGGCCTGGTATATAGGTCGGTATGGGAGTAAGAACTTGTTGGCCCATGACCGTGACTGGACCAGCAAAGAGCGTTCGCTGTACCGCTGGATCATTTTTGCCGGGTTGGTGAATCAGGTCTTTTATTTTGTTGGCGTGGCGGTCATGGGGAGTGTTGAGGTTAGTTCGATTCTCTTCATCGGGACATTTGTGCTCTTCTGGATCGGGTTAAAGGTCTTCAAGGAAAAAGACCGCAAATGGATCAAGATCATTGGGTTCGCCATGCTTTTATCCGGAGCTGGGCTCAATATCCTCGAGGCCTATTTCAAACATGGACAGGGATTCAATCTTTGGGGCATCCTTTTTGGTCTGCTCGCAGCGGGTGGATCGGCAGCCTGGTGGTCATTGCAAAGGAGGCTGAAGGCGCATAAAGAAAGCTATGGTTATGGTCGGGATTTCAAGGCCGCTAAATTGACACTGGTCTCCAGCTGGATTAATTCAGTCTTTGCGGCTTTTCTCTTCATTGTCTTCGACGGTTCGTCGTTCTTGGCTCAGCAATTTGCACTCGCGCCGCAGATCTCTTTAATCATGGCGCTTATCATCATCCTTATCAACTTAGCCTATTATCCGCTGCGCATCAAAAATATGGAAAGTTATCATACTTATCCGTTGACGTCCACCAGTCCATCGCAGTTGATCAGTCCATCGATGCATGCGGCGATAAATAATTTCAGTCTCTACGCCATTCCGGTCGCCTTCTCGGCCATTCATGTGCCTCTGATCTGGCAAGATTTACCGTTTGAGAGATTGGGCAAGTTAAGTGACTATGGGATGGTGATATCGATGATTGGGACAGCCTTTATGCTTATTCTAGGAGAGCTCAAGGTTGATACAAACGGGAAATGGAATATCCTAAAGAAAATAAATGGCCGTGGAGATCGTCAAACACATGTCACAAAAGATGAACTGCGCTCTCTTAATCCTGCTTTGGCGATTGCGATGATCGGGTCTGCAGTTCTTATGTTTTTGGCGATGAGAAAAATCTCCGAGAGGAATTCACAGCATTCCATTCCGGCGAATATGGGACAAGGGGCGGAGCCGCTATTGCGCTCCCTTGCTCCGGCGTTCGTAAGTATCTTCGGCGCGGGTATATTGTTTGTACTACCTCTCCTGGCGATGGCGGCGGGATCAAGGCAAGCTCAAGGGATAGACGCTGTCAGCGGTGTCCATAGTATTGACCGGTCCAATCAAACGCCGTTGATATCGATACAAAACGTGGAACGCTTTGGCCAGAAAGGCGCGTCGCAGGCCTTGCTATCGCATTTGGGAATAGAATTCTCCGCGGCAGTATATTTTGCTTTAATGGTGCTGGTTGGCTTGAGGATTCTCTTGGGCCTGCGAGGACATATGGCAGTTAAGATCCGTCTCTTGTCGTCAAGAGAATGGCTTTGGCTTGTAACATACTTTATCTTTGGGGCTATTTTGTCAGCGGTAACGAGTTTTTTTATTTTTGTTATTTTATCAATGACAACGGGTGATTATTCAAGACTTTTAGGTCGTTATTCAGAAGTATTCTGGAGTTATCTTATGCCAGTAATAGTGGGAGTGAGATCTTGGATAGTTTGGTTCAGTTTATTGTCGCGAAAAAATAATGATCTAGGATACAGGATTTATGATGCAATCAGGAGTCTCAATGAATTAGGAATCCCTGTGACTCAAAAGAATATTTTGATTTATTTAAGAAATCCGCAAAGATCAAAGAGTGATCTTTTCCTGTGGGCGGTGCTAAAGGGGGAAGTTTCTATAGAAACGCTCCTGTCGATCCTCGACAAAAGAAAAGAGAATGGCGAGATCCTTGCTATAGCCGCTCAATGGTTAGGTCAAAATCGCATTAAATCAGCAATCCCACCGCTTCTTAAATTGTTGTCTCATCCATATGATGATGGTGTCAGAAAAGCAGCAAGAGCCGCCCTAGAGCAACTTGGAGCAGGAGAAGCCGAGAAGGCTGAAGGGTATATGCTCGCTTTGGCAAGAGATGGTTATCCCAGGGCTATTATGGAAGCCGCTCAATGGTTAGGTCAAAATCGCATTAAATCAGCAATCCCACTGCTTCTTAAATTGTTGTCTCATCAATATGATGATGTCAGAAAAGCAGCAAGAGCCGCCTTGGAGCAATTAGGAGCAACCGACGATGAAATAGCAGAAGGGTATATGTGCGCTTTGGTAAGTAATGAGGCTAAGGTTATTAAGGAAGCCGCTCAATGGTTAGGGCAGCATCATATTGAAAGAGCAATCCCACTGCTTCTTAAATTGTTGTCTCATCCATATGATGATGGTGTCAGAAAAGCAGGAATAACCGCCCTAGAGCAACTTGGAGCAGGAGAAGCCGAGAAGGCTGAAGGGTATATGTGCGCTTTGGTAAGTAATGAGGATGGGGCTATTATGGAAGCCGCTCAATGGTTAGGGCAGCATCATATTGAAAGAGCAAAGCCACGGCTATTGGAGTTGTTGTTTCATTCAACTCCCGAAGTCCGAAGTGCGGCAACAGGTGCTCTACGGCAATTGGGAGTAATTAACGAGGAAATAAAAGAACTTCGTCGGTATTCTGCGTCACTGTTACACTCAACGTTTATTTTACATCCTGAGTGGATCGATGAACCGCCAGACGCTGAAACTCTCCAAAGAACTCTCCAGGCGTTAAGTTGGCTGCCGCCTGTCGGCCACAAGGTTCCATTGGTTCTAAATGATAAAGGCTGGCCGATAGATGCCCCGGGTGCCTTACCCGCATACGCTACTGCCGAAGAAGTTTTTCGTGACATCGTTGTCCGGATTGAAGAGGGCCAATTGGGCCGGGGATATCTTCATCAATTGACTGTGCAGGGCCGGTTAGGTGATGCTTTTAAGTACGTGGCGGTGGCGTTACTTTTGACCAGCCCCGCGCGTCATGATTGGGCGGATCCGACATATAGATTAACCAATGTGTGGTTACAGGTGGCGCCTCTCATTCATGACGCGGGTCCTGCAACACACTTGAAAACTGACATCAATCCGTTTTGGGCTTGTGTTATCGGCCGAACCGATTTTCTGGAGCAAATCAACAGGGTACACTTTGCCAGACTTGAGGTCCTGCGTGGTCAACCAGCCAGTGAGCAGATCGCGCGGGAAATACAACTGTGGGAAAGAGACCAGCAGGTGATGGAGGCAATCGGCTCTGAGGAATTTGCTAGGGCGCGTCTTCTTCTGGAAATGCGGGCTTACCAGCGCTTGGCCTTAGCACTGCATGCGCTGCAGGGTACCAAGTTAACTAAGTCGATGCCTCCTAACCTTCGCAACCTCCTCGTCCGTCATTGGAGGCACTTCCAGGAAGAAATGGATGACTTGCTAATAAAAGATAATCAATTGCAAGGAGTAGTGAAAGTGACGTGGTTTGAATCCCAGGCTCGGGAATTGAAAACGTGGAAAGATTATGGGCCTCGTCACGAAGCCGAATGGGCGCCTATCCAAGCTGAGCTTCAGAAGATGGAAGATCGACGGACAACTCATCCGGAGCAATTTAAAACTTTACAGTTGAAAGTCCTGCGACTACTCCAAGAGGTCGTTAATGGAATCGACCATACGATCGGGTTGAACTCGCAACTTCTTATGTTCGATATGCTGTTTTTTATTCTGGCAATATTGGCACTGACAGCCATAGCCCAGCGAGGTCAATGGGGAAAAGCCCTGCGAGTGATAGTCGGGATACTGGGCCTTATGGTCGGAACGGCGCAAGCCGAGGTCAAGCAGTTTGGGCCAGAGAAACAGAAGCTCTTAAGAGCGATGGAGAGAGCCGGTCAGAGAGTGAACGTCACTGCCGCACAGATCAAGCCCTTCCGAGAGAGAGCGGTTGACGTAGCCCGGAGGAAACTCGAACAACTGCGCCGACGGACAATACCAGGAACCGTCCAAAAGAATCAGCTGCTGTTCGCTGATAATCTGCTCTTGCTTCTGGCCTTGGGGCTGGTGGCGATGGCGGCCATATCAGAAGATGAACACTTGTCGCCGGAGTTAATCGCGTGGCTGAGAAAAATGAAATACATCACCGCCTTTGGCGCGCCGGGAGCCGGAAAAGGAACGCAGATGGACTGGCTGCTTACGTATTTACCGGGATGGGAAAAAATTGTGATGGGCGATTACTTCCGCGGGTTGTCCCGCTGGGTCGATACTGAGGGTGATACAGAGAAACGGAAAGAAATGTGGCGGGATTTAGGTGATGAGAGGGTCGCGGAGGTCATTATCCTCATGAATAATTTCACGCCGGCGCAGCAGCAACGCGTCCGGGAGGAACTTCTGGGGATGAAACAGGGCAAGATGATGTCCGATGAAACCGCCAATGAGGTGTTTGAGAATGTGGCGAACTTACCAAAATATCGTAAGGCCGTGGTGGGTGATGGACTGCTTCTCGACGGATATCCGCGAACCAAGGGGCAGTGGGAACTGGTGGAGGGTCTGAAGGTTTTTGTAGGAGAAACGTCGCTTAAATTTGATCTCATGGTCGCGTTAACGCTGGGGGACAATGACGGGATTTTGGATTTGTTGCTTACTCGCGCGGCTACCCGCGTGGCGGAGGATACGGCTCAAGGCCGACAGCCCCGCGACGATGATAGTCCGGATAGAATAAAACGGAGAGTTGAGGACTTTGATAAGCTGACTCGGCCCATCATGGAAGGTTTGAATGGGCATCCGCGGCTGATTACCGTTGACGGACGTCCCAGCGTGCTGGAAGTTCGACGGAAAATGATAATCGAACTAGATGCTCTTCGCAAAAAAGATCAAGGGCTGCTGAGTTCTCTCGGGCTCGAGGGAATTGTTTTAGCTCTGGGCGCGATGGTGCTGGCCCCGCATATGACAGCCTACGGGTTTGTTCTGGGGCTGTCTTTTACGGGGCTGGCGATGGCGAAGGCTCAAGGACAAAAAGATGAATTATTATTTAGCAGGAGATTCTTGGAAGAAGTGCACGGGGCTGCGGAACAGAAATATGGAGTTAAACCCAAGATATCCAAGGGCCGGCTCCATCGAGCGATTCGCGAGAAAAAGATTCCCTATGCCCGGAAGAGATCGGGAAAATATAAATTACGGATGTCTGAAGTAGAAAATGCCGTCAAGGTCCTTGTCCAACCGTTCGATTTGGGTATGATCTCCACCCTTAAGATGGCCAAGAGACTGGGAATCGGCCATAAGACATTATTACGGAAAATCGAGAGTAAATATAAAGCTAAAAGAATTAAACCCGATATGACCGTTAAGAAGCCGGGTTATCGAAATTACTATTTTAAGCCTGAGAGGGAGAAAGAATTAAGCCATCTCAAGCCAGTTGTCATGGAAGAATACTTATCGAATGAAGATGTGCGAATCATCTTGGTTAGATCCCCCAATACTATTGCCGAACTCGGTAAATTTGATGTAACAGTCACCAGAGGAAAGAGGACCTTCCGTTACATGAGTATTTCTAACCTGGTCAAACTCGCTGCAAGGATGGGATATCCGGATTCATCTTTTGAGAAAATCCGTGAGATGGCAGAAGCCAGAACCCGGATGAGAACCCTTAAAGTCAAGATTGTGGCATTGATTGTCGTCTATAAGAAGGAGAAGAATGCCAACAAAAAAAGTGACCTTTGGGTGCAGCTGAATAGAGCTGTTCAGGATTATCCAGATCCAAACATCCTTTACAAAAGGCTGAAGTCTTCTCGAGATCAAGCGATTAAGGTATTCCGAGAGACGACCGCGGGTGAACATCTTTTGAGATATCTCCTGAAACCTCGTCAGACGATGCAGCAAAGAGCGCGAGATCTTCAATTTGCCCAAACCTATGGTCCGTCCCGATCAGCATTGAATGCTTTTTTGCCAGGACCAGTATTTTTATTTCTGATTTTTTCCTCTTTTTTCCTACAAGTTCTGGCGATGGCGGTCAAAGTGCCGATTAGGAGGACATTCGCCGAACAGGAAGGTCCAATTTATTATCCGGCTTCCCTATTTGACTGGCCTCGGCTTGAAGTTTTATTGGACATATTCCCTCGGGTAAATGATTTCGTTTATGTTGATAATTTTTCATCAAGAGTAGTTACACCTTTTCTCATTAATCATGCTAAGGCCGCCTTGCTAAAGGATCTTAGCCAACCTCAGCGTGGTGAACTAAAATTTCTTAGCATGAGTCTTGTTCTAGGGAAAGATAACGAATTTTTGATTCAATGGGAACTCCGAGGGGTTTCGCTCAAAATTCGTTATATCGTTAGTGATTATCGGGATATCCGCGAACGATTCCCTATTGTGTATTTGCAATTCCCAGGTTTCGAAAGCCGATTATCAAAGGAAAAAGATTTTTGGGAAAATATCCATGCCCAGACTGAGGAAGGCGGTTATGTCTTGATGGACCCTTACATGATTGTACCGCCTCCTTCCGATTTATTTGAAGCGGTGGAAGTCTTGGAGGGGATCAGCATTTATCGGGCTCTCTCTAGAAAGAATCCTGGCGATCATAATGCGTTAGCGATTCTTAGCAACGGATGGATGCTGGTTGTGATC
>CAZRVZ010000130.1:0-7975 GCA_964603655.1 uncultured Pseudobdellovibrionaceae bacterium
AGATCGCTGGTGTGCTGGTGGGGCACGACCATGACGTGCCCGTTATTGTAGGGGTATTTATTGAGAATCACATAGACCTCACGCCCGCGTTTGAGGACCAGGTTTTTCCTGTCATCGCTGCCCTCCAGTGCTGAGCAAAACACGCAGCCGGGTTCCTTTGGGCCTTCGATGAACTCCATGCGCCAGGGCGCCCAAAGCTGTTTCATGCTTACTCATCGGATTATTGTGCCGAGTGGGTAAGGACAGTGTGCGGCATTTCTCTGTGTTGTGACGGCAGTGTAATGACGCTGAGAGTTGATCGGAGGAGTGTGGAAAAAAAGGAATAATTTGATACAGTTATTTACGCGGTAGGTGTGGATGAGCTTCTTGGGAAAAAGCCAAAAACCGGTGACGATGGTGGATGCCAATTTTTACGGCGCGATCAGTTCTCTGCACGCGATTTTCGTGGACGGAATCGTGGATGAAGTTCCCGATACCGTTTGCTAACTCTTTGACGAGCAACTCAGGTATTGTTCCTTGTTGTTCGGGATTTTTAGAGGTTTTAATATTTTAGGCCATCTTCGGTTGCGAATGCAACTCGGGTATTACCGTATATAGATAGGGTTATAAAACAGATAGGGTACGTCGCTTCTGAGAAGCAAATGCAATGCGCTTCTCATGCGCGCGTAAACCTCGAGCCGGTAAACCCCCGGCCCCGCGGCTGGAAGCCTGCGAACACTCTCCTCGGTGGTTTCTTCGTGAATGATCTTCCCGTCTTTCACCAGCCTGAGATGAATAGGATAAGGGAAATGCACTGGCATCACCGATTGAAAGTGGCAGTCGGGAGAGGCGTTAATAGTGCCGCCGCTCTTTACCGTTTGGTTGCCACAAGTAAGATTCCAGTCGCTCTCCGCGAACGGGTAGACTAAGCGGAAATGAACGGCCATGGCTCCCCTACGAATAGCCTTGTAAAGCTGGCTTTTTCTGGCCTCGAATTCTTCGGGCGGGTCTTCATCCAAAAAAACCACGTTTGAAGCCAGCTGAAACGTTTCCAAATAATCGGGCCAACGAAAGACGAGGTCTCGACTGAGCTTCAAGCGCGAGTGTGTGTCGTGCCCGATGATTCCGAAATGGCCGGGTGAAATGATATTCATCCCGTCCCATGTATCGATGTCTTTACGATAAAACTGAAAAAAACGCATAGCACCCAGGTAATTGTTGAAGGGAAAGATCGCGGCCGTCAGGGAAATAGATAACAGGGACTCAGATGCCTGGCGTTGCCAGAAGCTATCGAAGTTGGCGATCTCCATCCCGTCCGGATAACGATCGAGCTCGGTCCATGGGTTTTTCAAATTGCTGGGATGAGATGCACAGATAAAAAAGTCCTGAGGGCTGGGTTGCCCAATGAAGTGCTCGTAGGTGAGATCGGTGACTCGGGGATCCGAAAACCGTTTTGCGTTGGTGTGGGAATAAAACGTGATGGCATGCCCTGCTGGAGTAGATGCCTCCATTTCGACAAAAAGATCGAGAGAATCATAGCGTTTTTCATAATCCCGACGTGAACGTGAGTCATTGTGGTCGGTGAGAATGACGAAATCCAACCCGGCATCGATTCCCGCGCGCGCGATTTCCATGGGGACGCCACCACCATCCGAAAAAGTAGAATGAACGTGTATCACGCCGCTTGCAATTCTCTGGTTCCGATCGGGCGAATGGGGACTATTGGGTGTCGAGGGACCCAGAGGGATATGGGGTCGATGGGGACGGACTGAAAATATCTCAATCACAATCAACGCAAAAATAGTGATGGCGATCGGTCGGTTCATTTAGACCCAGTATACTGCACCAGGTAATAGGTGTGGACTGTTTCATTGCGTACGATGACCGGAATGCTTGCAATCGGTTCCATCGTTTCAAAGCACGGAAATTGATGTTCTGGGGTCTCCTGCACGACAAGGGTGCGGGGGTGCGAGCAGGGATTCGTGGGCTTGAGGGTAAAGTGGCTCGGACGTCCGATTCCCGGGACCTGCTCTGCGGGCACGCCGCTGTATCTCAGTTGGGCGGTGTTTTGATAAGTGGTGGCGAAAACTGGGGCGTTTCCGTGATTTTGCAATACGGATCGAATTTGTTTAAATGCCTCGTGTTGCGCGGTCAGACGACGAGGTCGGTCCCTGGACGGGCTTACCATTGGAAGCGGGAATACTAGGTGAGCGGCCATGAGAATGCTGACTAATAAACTGGGGAAAAAGGAAATCCAAACGACAAGGGTACTCTCCATTCGAAATGAAGCGTTGTCCAGTAGACATTGGACGAGGATCCAAAAGCTGATGTAGGCCATCAGAGACCAGTTCGCCTCCACCTTTAGGTGCGTTGCCTGGAACAAAACAAAAAGAAATGGAACCAAAAAAAAGAGTGAAGCGGTTCGGAGTAATGGATAATCCAACACCTCTTTGAGCCTTAGGAATTGCCACGGGATTAAGAGAAACGGCATCAGTCCAATGAGCAAAACCTGCGACAAGACATAATTCCCAAAGAACCGAAATAATTCAGTGTCGGAGCCAGTGGTGTGGTTCCATTGAAAATGAAGTGGGCTATACCCGTGCCTGTGGTTGAATATGATTACCGGAACGAAAAAGACCAGGGCCAAAGAGGCGTGAAGGAGATAACCCCGCCACCAGGAAGAAAGTCTATGGCGGATGAGGTTTAGCAATAAGCACACCGGCGCAAAAAACATCGTGTATTTCGATAGCATACCAAGGCCCAGCAGTGTGCCGCCTAGACACCAATCGGAATAATTCAGTGGGGAAGGGCGATAAACTCGGGCGATGGGGTCATCGCTCCAGCCCGAAAAACAGGTGGCGACCCTAACCGACCAGAGGAAGTAAAGGGTCCAAAAGAGGAGAAGCGGGGTGTCGGGAGTCGTAATGAGCGCAGCCCAGAGAAACGTGGGGGAAAATAACGCAAGGGTGAGAAGCAGGCGACGACTGGTGAGGCTCGCCAAAGAAGCAACGATAATTGTCGCGATGGGGGCGGCAAAAAACCGAACGCCAAAGGGCGAGTGGCCCCAAAGGGAAGTGGAGAGGCGAATCAGCACCGCTACCATCGGGGGGTGATCGAAGTAGCTTAATGAAAGATCCCGTGCCCAGGCGTCGTAATAGATCTCATCTTCGGAAAGCGGAAGACACGCGCTCATGATCCAATGAAAAATGGTGAACAAAACGAGGAGAAGGGAGAACCACTGATCGCTAAACGCGATCGTCCAATGTGAGAATCGGTGTTCTTGCCGCGCGAACCTCGTCCACCTTTCCAACGATGGGCTTTGTGGGGGCATTCTCGAACTTCTCGCCTTCCTTGATACTACGTGCGATCTCGATGAAAGCATCCACCAGCTTATCGAGATCGGTTATTGATTCTGTTTCCGTTGGCTCGATAAGGAGAGCCCCCGGTACTACGAGGGGAAAATATATCGTAGGGGGATGAAAGCCGTGATCGATCAGTGCCTTTGCAATTTGCAGTGTTTTCACATGGTATTTGTTTTGTCTCGAATCGTTAAAGACTACTTCGTGAAAACTCGGTGTGTTGTGGGGAAGCGCATAGAATTCGGACAGGCGGTGCTTGACGTAATTGGCGTTTAAAACAGCCACCCGCGATACCCGTTTAAGGCCGGCCGACCCATGGTGGAGGATATAGGTCAGTGCCCGCACCAATACTCCAAAATTGCCGAGTGACCCTTTAACTTTACCGATGGACTCCGGGGGATACGCGAGCTCAAATTCGCCATTGCTGGCACGCACGACCCGAGGCGAAGGGAGAAAAGGGCCGAGGTGACTTTTAACCGCAATGGGGCCGGATCCCGGACCGCCGCCGCCGTGAGGAGTGGAAAACGTTTTGTGCAGATTGAATTGCATGACATCGACGCCCATATCCCCCGGGCGAGCGACGCCCATTAGGGCATTCATATTGGCGCCATCCATATAGAGCTGCGCACCAGACTCGTGAAGCAGCTCTGCGATCTCCAGAATGTGGCTTTCAAAGAAGCCCAGAGTGTTCGGATTGGTCATCATGAGAGCAGCGACATTACGACCGTGCTTAGAAAGAGCAGAGGCAATTGAATCTTTCGATAGGATACCGCTCGCAGACGATCGGACGGGCTCGGTGACGTAGCCCGCTAGTGTGCAGCTCGCGGGGTTCGTCCCGTGAGCGGTGTCTGGAATCAAGACTATTTTACGATCCGATCCGTGCTTTTCAAAAAAAGTACGAATGACACTCAAACCCGTGAACTCACCCTGAGCGCCGGCTGCGGGTTCCAGCGAAACGCAGTCCATGCCGGCAATTGCCGCAAGTGCAAGCTCAAGGCGGTGAATCAAGGCCAGCGATCCTTGGCAGAATTCGGCGGGAAAGGCAGGGTGCACATCGGTGAAGCCCTTGAGCGAGGCAATCTCCTCATTGATTCTTGGATTGTACTTCATCGTGCACGACCCTAGCGGAAAAACGCCAGCATCGATGGAGTAGTTCCAACTCGACAGTCGTGTAAAATGCCGAACGACATCGAGCTCGGATACTTCCGGAAGCTCGGCAGGCTGGGCGCGTGCGAACCGGGATGGTCGTTTCCGGAGAACACTCGGGTTAGGGAGCTGGAATCCGGTTCTACCCGGTTTCGAACGATCAAATATGCTGCTCTCTTTTAAGACAAGTCCCATTGTTGCGTCGTTACCCACCTAGAACCTCAATGAGTCTATCGATATTATCCCGATCCAGTTTGGGATGAGCGCAGATGAGGATACTCTGCGTAAAGTCATCACCCCATTCGCGCTGCAGTCGGATGCCGGGGATAATGCCCGCTGATAGCGCCTTTTGAAAAACAGTGTCGAGGCGGGATATTTCAAACACCCCCTCTCTGTAATAGGTGCCCCCGAAGCGGTGGCCAATACCCACCTTCTCGAGAGAGGCTTTCAGATAATCGAAAAGCGAATAGTTGATTTCAGCTAATTCAACGAGTCCCTGTTTACCCAGAAAACTTAGGTATATCGCCGTACGTAGCGCGATGAGTCCTTGATTCGTACAAATGTTCGAGGTCGCTTTTTCGCGACGGATGTGCTGCTCGCGCGTGGAAAGAGTCAGTGTGTATGCTCGTTGACCCTTGGCGTCTACCGTTTCGCCAACTATACGTCCGGGCATCTGCCTGACGAACTCCTTACGGGTCGCCAAAAAACCGACGTGGGGGCCGCCGAAGGTCATTGGTGTTCCAAATTGATGGGCTTCACCGCAGACGATATCGGCACCTAGTTTACCGGGGGCTTCAAAAATTCCAAACGCCGATGGGTCATGACTTGAAACAATTAAGAGGCAGGGGACGAGCGCTCGAATCGCTTCAAGGTCTTCCACGATGCCGAAGTAATTGGGCTGGCCGATGACCACGGCGAAGGGATCGTGTGTTTTTATCAATGACTTCAGGTGATCCAGATCCACGGTACCTTCATCGGTCCATTGAATCGTAACGGGGGCCTTGGCGTGGCCTTTGAGAAATGTCCGGGTAACAGCGAGGTAATCGGGTGAAAGACTGCCGGCGACAAGCACCGTACCATCTGGTTTGGATTGCAGTCGCCCAGCCATGGTGATGGCTTCCGCGGTAGCGGTTGCGCCGTCGTACATTGACGCGTTTGAAACCGGCATGGCGGTGATGCGGGAAATCAGCGTCTGAAACTCGAAAATGGCGGTGAGCGTTCCCTGGGAGATTTCAGGCTGGTAAGGCGTATAACAGGTTAGAAACTCACCGCGAAGAGCTAACTGGTTTACAATGGCCGGTATGACATTGTCATAAACACCGCCACCAACGAAGTGGGTGTGATGCTTCTCGTTTTGTCTGGACAGATTTCCGAAAAACTGGCGCAATTCATGCTCGCCCATACCGTGGTCTGTGTCGAAATGAAAATCGGCTGTTTCACGCACTCGGGGTGGGATCCTAGAAAAAAGATCGTCAACCGAACTCAGTCCGAGGCGTTGCAACACATGCTTTTCTTCGTCGGGTGTGAGGGGAATCGACGGCACTAGCCCTGTTCCTCAATGTAGTCCTTGTACTCCTCGGCTGACATCAGGCCGTCGAGTTCGATTTCCTTTGTTTCAACCTTGATCATCCAACCGTCAGCATAGGGGTCTTCGTTGAGAAGTTCCGGTGCCTTAAGGAGAGGTTCATTCACCTCCATCACGCGTCCGGAGACCGGAGCGTAGAGATCGCTGACTGCCTTAACCGATTCGACAACGCCGAAAGGGTCGTCTTTCTTTATCTCCTGACCCGCTTTGGGAAGCGAAACATAGGTGATATCGCCGAGCGAGGACTGGGCAAAGTCGGTAATGCCCACTGTGGCGATATTATCGTCAAAGGACACCCATTCGTGTTCCTTTGTATACTGGAGATCTTCCGGTACGCTCATGGGTCACCTCATGTGTAATCGTTAACCTTATGAAATAACTTAGCTTAGTCAAGTAGGGAAAGAAGGCAGTGGGCCGTGAGCCGTTGTGGGAGTGGGCCGTGTGCTGCGTCACAGACTAGGTGTGGCTGCTTCTGCCCAGTCGCGAATGATTGCAATTTCGCTTGGTGATAACGGATGCCGTTCCTTGGGCATTCGCGTCTTGGAACTAGTCGAAGTGACGCGCCTTAGGACGGCGGACGGATTCCAATTTCGGATATCACTGACGCCGTGGCACTCGGTGCAGCGAACATTAAAGATGGCCTGTGCCTGCGATGGTAGGGTGAGCGCCGTGGGGCTGACGGCCTTGGGGTAGAAGATCGGATCGGCTGTGGTCCGGATCTTTTCCGTCCAGCTGGTGCCGTTAAACGAAAAGCGCTTGGCTGGATCTAATTGCTTTGCGGAAATTCGCGCCCCCGCCGAAGGCAGTATTGTTTTTAATGCGGCAAGAGCACTCTCGGGACTGTCGCTCAAATCAACGCCCATCGTCTCGCCTCCGGGCGTTGTTAGGAATAGCGTTTTATCGAAGGTGAACTTTTGGGCGAGATCCGATACGAATTGCCGATCGCGACTGTTTATTAAAAAACTTGTCAGAGCCTCGTGGTCTAGGTTTTTGGGGTCGCGAAGAAAGGACAGATTTCCGTCGCGAACGGCATTTCGGAGAACATCAGCGCGCCTCATCTCATCTTCAAATTTGGACCGAAAGGAATCCGAAAAAGGCTTGGACTGCTCGCTTATGGTGACGATTTTTCCCTCCAAGCGTTTGGCGGCCCAAAGAATCCTATCGAGCAGAGTCACCCATTTTTTATCGAAGGACTCCTTCTCTATACCTGAATCGATTTCTCTGACTTTTTCGGACTCGGTTTCGTTTAGGATGAATTCGACCCCTGAATCACCGTCAACCGTGATCATGAGTTCAGCCAGTTGGGCGGCGATGGACTCATCGTCCACCGGTTGTGTGTCCACTGCAGCCCGTAACGGCGAGGCGAAGCGACGATTGATGGTTAACTCTCCGACAAGTGGAAAAAGTTTGGACAGAAACTGAACCTGACTCTGAGACAGCGCTGTGCCGGGTGCCGAGGCCCTTTCGTGCGAGCCAAGGTCCGAGCCCATAGGTGACCCCGTGTGAACTACGCCAAAACACCTCACAACGGCGACTAATAACAACGTCAGCTTCAGCATAACAACCCCAACTAAAACTTAAAAAATGCAAGGACGGTGCCATCGGGAATGAGACTGGGACCGAATTAGCGAACGTGAAAAAACAGACACTTAGCTGGCTTTCTCAAGAAGGGATTCGAGCTGTATTCTGGCGAGGATTTAGTCGGTGGTCTCGGTTTCCCGACGGCGGGGCCAGGATATGTAGCGCTTCGAGTATCGCGGTTCGCGGTTCGCTCGGGCGATGTCTTATGGCTCGGGCGATGTCTTATGGCTCGGGCGATGTCTTATGGCTCGGGCGATGTCTTATGGCTCGGGCGATGTCTTATGGCTCGGGCGATGTCTTATGGCTCGGGCGATGTCTTATGGCT
>CAZRVZ010000131.1:0-17067 GCA_964603655.1 uncultured Pseudobdellovibrionaceae bacterium
TAGGATAGTTTAGCAGTATTCCGAATTTGAAAAAGTGTATTCACGTTGGTGACGTTTTATGTACAGTGATTGGGTAGTATTCCTTCTGAATACCGACCCGCCGTATATAGACCGCGCCTAGCACCCACCGCGGCCCTAGCAGGGCCGGCCAGACCCATGCTTGACATAATAGGGGTTCCGGAAATGAAAACCTGAATACCACTACCGAATTTTTTTGCGAAGGAAGCAGTCCGAGTGAGTTCTTGTGCTGTTACAAAGTTTGGCCAATTGAGAGCAGAGGTTTGAAAAGGAGCTTTACATGTTTTTTCAATGAAAATGGGCCATTACTATGCTACCTAAGGTGGTCAGAGGTCACCCAGGAAGAATTTGAGCGGCGTCGATACGGGAGGCTCAAGTAATGTTTTCGATTCCGTTTGTTTTCATTAAGTTTGCGAAATATTGTGCCTTCGGACTTTCGATGTGCATTCTCCTTTCGAGAGTTGTATCGGCTGAAGTAACACATTCGAAGGTACCTTCCCATTCGTCAAAAATCGAAGATTCCTCAGAAGTTGGGGCACTGATTCCGCCGGAGGTTATTGATAGCATCCGGGTAAAATTACTGCTTACCGATTGGCCCCCATCCCTCCAAAAAACAATGGGCGACCTGGAAATGAAAGACGCCCTTTGGAAAAAGTTCCTTTACCTGAACTACGAAACTAAGCGGGGCTTTCAGGATGCATACTGCAAGTTACGAGAAATTTATTTAAAAAAACAAATCAAAAAAGCGCAATCAATCCAATCAGTGATAAACGCGAGCGCGGATATAACGCGCTTGATCATTCTTGGAGAAACCCACGTGGATAGAAATGGCAAAGACGTATACCCCAAAATATTGAGAGATCTCAAAAAGAAAGACCCCAATCTGCTTTACCTTTTTGTAGAACACCGACCAAGACACCAGCCTCTTATAGATGCCTACTTGTCAGGAAAACTATCTTTTTCGGAATATGATAAAAAGCTTCGAGCCGCCGGAGCGAGCGAAGGGTGGCTGAATCAAGAGGCGTTTATGGGCACTGCCAAGGAGTTGGGGCTAAAAATCGAATGTGTTGATACCAATGAAAATAGCGTCGACTTCATTTCGTGGCAAGGACGAAATGAGGCAATGGCTAAGAATGTCGTTGAACATTTTAAGAAAAATTCGACTGATAAGGGGGTACTAATAACTGGCGCCGGCCACATTTCCCCTCACAAGCTGGAAAATGGTCGGGTTCCCGTACCTGTAAATGTCCTACTTACAGCCAGCGGAATTTTGAATAAGGCATTTCTCATCACGCGCCCCCGCCAAGGCGAATTGAGCCCAAGCGAATTCGCGCCACCCGACTGCTCGTGGCGGGTTCCCTTCGAGGCTAAGCCATTTGGATTCATTCCGGATGCTGACAGTCGTTATTTGATAACTGTTCCTTTTGGCTGGAATTTTCGAAAAAAGCTGGAATATTGGAACGAAAATCGGGCCCAATTCTGGGATGATTACGATGGAGTTCTCTATTTTCCGGAGAAATTGCCTTAGTTCAGAGACATGACCATGTCGAATATTTAGAGAGCTTGACCGGTTTGAGAGGCCATTAACCAGCCACGCATTTGTCGCAACATAGTGGGGTTAATTGCCGAAAGACGATTTTGTCCGATGATTTCCAACATTCTTTCGGTGACCAATGTCCAATTCGTCACTTGATTAATCAGATCTACATATGGTAGTAATGACCATATATGGCCGGGCGGAAGGCAATACTGATTTTGCACGACAAAGTGGTGTTGAGGAGCGGGGTGATTGTAGAAACTAAAATCTGGTGGGTAGTTGGAGATCCTCACTATCCTGACGGGTTGAAATACTCCCTTTATGCTGTCCGCGAAGGGGTAGTGCTCGTCGGGTACGATAACCATCATCCGAAAGGACACCACCGCCATCTACCTGATAGGGAAGTGCCATATGACTTTACAAGTCTTGAAGTCTTACGAAGTGATTTTAAGGCTGAACTTGATATCGAGTTGATAAAGAAAGGGTTGTCATGAAAACAAATACGATCGTAGTTCGGATTAAGTCTTTAGATAAAGCGTTAGACGAATTTGTGGAAGTGGGCAATAAGATCATAAAGGGCAAAAAAGTGACCCCAAGAAAGGGTATTTACGTTGCTGACGCCGAAACGGCGCGAGCTATTTTCACTGAGGGCAGACTTAGGATCATTCAAGTTCTTAAGGAAAAGTCCCCCGGATCTATCTATGATCTAGCCAAGCTGTTGGAGAGAGATTTTAAGAATGTATACGATGACGTGTCCTTTCTATCCGGGCTAGGTATTTTAAGGGTGGAAGAAAAAACCACCGGTAGAAAGCAGAAAAAACCAATACTGCTATGCGACAAAATCTTGTTTAAAATGGCCGCCTAAAAGATGCGGCTCTCAGAGATCGTTGGAATACGATGAATTCAATCCTGTATGAAGGATTGCGCACCTCACCACCAAGAAGTTTTATTTTCGTAGTGAAAACCCCTAGCACATCGCGTCCGTCTTTCTGGTCCCGTTATCTCGCGTGGGAGCCGGGCTTTCGATTTGCTCGCTTGGCGTTCTTGCACTCCTCACGGAGGGTGTCGCCCTGGAGGGCGCAGTTGAGCGCCACAAGCGAGATCAGGCCCTGTTGCCTGAGCCGCCCTAGCTCGCTAAGTTCAATCTCTGGTCTCACCCACTATTTGTAAAAAATCTCTCTGTCTTTCGTTGTTGATTCTTTCAGCTAAGCGGCAAGTTCTTCTGCATCGATTTCGAGAGGTTTTTTGGGTTCTTCCGCCTCAGACTTTAGTGAATGATAGAGTTTAGCTAGTTCAGAAGCTTTCCGGTCCAGCTCATCTAAAATAAAGAGTCGGATGTCTTTCTCTGTGGACCAGCTCATTCTTGTGGCTTTGCCCTGTTGTTTTTCCCACTTGATGACCGCAGGATGTTTGATCGAAAAGCGCTTTCCAAAATCTCGCACTGTCATCTCGAAATGCCTGCGTATAAACTGAACTTCACTTCCTGTTAGTCTCGTGGACTTGAAGGCCAGGAGCTTCAGAACAGCTTCCTGATAGTTATTATGATTGATGTGAAGAGCCCATTGTCCCCGCACCTTTACCATCGGGGCATTTAGAATAACCACTGGAAAACCAAGACCATAATCAATGTGCCTTTTCCGAGTTCTAGTTGTCATTTCGTTCCTCCCAGGTCAATCACCGTAACCACAAGCATTTCATTCTCATCAAACGAAACCACAATACGAAGCTCTCTTTTATCCATAGTGTTTCCACGGATGGTGTAGTTCCAAGCCGAATGCTCAGGAACATACTTATCCTTTTTCTTTTCGTGCCATCCATGGACAAGTACATATACAATATCCACCACTGTAATGAGCCGGAGTTCTTGTCTAGCAATTGCATGCGGTAACACAATCAACTCGCCGGTCTCAGCCTTTTGTCTGATCAGCTCCCTGACGTTGGAAATCTTAGGCGGCTGAGTCCGTCTCACTGCCCTATGGTAACTCAGTTACCAAACATAGATCAACCTAAAAAAATGAGAGGGCGCGTATAGCCTTGAAATTCAGTCTGTAGGTCTAGGGGAAGTCAGAGACCCATTTACTGTGGTGATGTTCTCCATCATAAAGTAACCTTTGTAAAAGCTTCGCATCCTCTGGATCCGCCCGAAACGGCCAGGGCGGCATGAACTTGTTCTTCACGAGAAACGCAGCCGTTCCCACTTGCTCGTAAGTTAGCGCATTGCGAATGCCACCGCTTGAGTGGCAGCGCGTGCAGGACTTGACGGGCAATGGGTGCGAAAAAACCTGGAAAGGCGCTCGAAAGGGCGCGCCGTCGGAAAAGTGCCGCGCCTCCACACTTTCGACAGGGCCGTATGTTTTAATCCGCAGGTTCCAGATAGCGACAAGAAACCGTGAAAAAAATATCGGTTTTATTTTGGAATCTAAATCGTATCGAATGGCACGCGGGCCGTTGGCGTGACAGGCAAGACAACGTGCACCAAGGGGTTGGGCGGTTTCAGGAGTGAAGTCCAGATTGCCCGGTTTTAATTGATAGAAAAGTGCTTTCTTCGGAGAAACAGTCTTGTCGATGACAATAGCAAGCCGATCCCACGTTAATTTGTTGCTCTCGTAGCCGTGGTGGCTCTGTCGCATGATCCAAATATCTTTCCCATCACCAGTCTTGAACTTGATCTCGTTAAAAACGGGAGCGCCCGTTTCTGTTTTCGATTCGAGCGATTGGAAGGCCACGGATGAATCTTGGGCCGAGAGAAGGGCTAGGCCCAGGACTAATCCCAGGCCTAGTATGGAGAGGAGTGAGAATCTCATTGCTGAGAGTGACTTAGGTCGCCCTCTTCGAAGTACAGAACCTGCTTTACGTCCGAGAGAGTTCCCCCAAACTGGCCTAACTGATTTCCTCCCTCGGCTTTCGCACCATTTGCAGAGGGTCCAAAGGCCAAAGTGACTGGCAGAGAGCTATCGGGAGTCGGAATCTGTTGCACTCCGCTGCACGCCCGTGTTCTGCAGAAGACTTCGTTCAGCGCATAGGGCTGGCTGACGCTGAGGATCGTATCGAAACTGGGCTTTCCGTTGATGACGTGCGCGGCGAAATATTCTCCAGCCTGACCAAAAACAAGATACTTAGCCCCTTCGGGTGTTGTAGGATTCAGCGGACTTGAGAAGACTACTTTTTCGATTCCGACCATGACAAGACCAAGATCTGTTCCGCCTTGTTCAAAGTGCCCCTGAAAGAGGTGCGCTTTAAACTGGGTTATTTGGCCATTGATGATCTTGGTGAGATCAAGCGGTTGAGGCGCCAACGTGAAAAGCGATTCGCCTTGGGCTTTCAACTGTTCGTATTTCGGATGGTGGAACTGTACCTTTAAAATGACTTGGTAGTTGTGCGGGTTGTGAAACATGGGTAGGTGGGATGCGTAGGTGGCGTTTTTCCCAAATAGCACCATGCCGTGCACTGCCAATTGGTCTGCGCTTGCCTGCCCACTTAGCAGCGCGCCCAGCAAGAATAGGCTTCCAAATAACTTCATAGGATCTCCTTTTTGTGCGCTCCGGTAGTGGAGCGTTGATTACCGAGAGATACCCCGAATCTGTATTTTCATAAAATTAATTGATTTTAATAACAGTTTAGAATAATTAATAACCGATGAAGGTCAGTTCTCTGCAATTGGAAGCATTCTTCTACACGACAAAGCTACGCAGCTTTTCGAAAGCCGCAATGGAGATCGGAGTGACACAATCCGCGTTGTCTCAGCGCATTTCCAATCTCGAAAAAGATCTGGAAATCACACTCCTTATCCGTGACCCCGGGGGACCCGTGTTAACGCCGGCGGGAGAGGCGCTGTTGCGCTATTGCCAGGTGACCAATTCCCTGGAGCAGGAGGTGCTCAATCAACTAAAGTCATCTAAGACGGAACTCGCTGGTGCCATTCGCATTGCCGCTTTTTCTTCGGTATTACGCTCTGTGATCATTCCGTCACTCGCAGATTTCCTGCGTAACCACCCTAAAGTGCATTGTGAGTTTCGCAGTTACGAGGTGGCGGAACTCTATTCGGTATTAAGAAACGCCGAAGCGGACTATGCGATCTTAGACTTTCAATTGGGAAAGGCAGGCATCGTCGAACACGTTCTTGGGAGGGAAGAGTACGTCGTGATTGAGAGTGCAAAATACCCTTCGCCCGACAATCTCTACCTGGATCATGGCCCTCACGACAATGCGACAGAGAGTTATTTTAGTGAACAAACGGATGCTCCGACGAATTTCCAGCGCTCTTTCATGGGAGATGTGTACGGGATTATCAATGGGGTTGAGGAAGGGCTTGGGCGGGCAGTGATGTCACGGCATCTCATTGAAAAAAGCGCCCGCGTTAAAATTCGCAAAGGATATCGGCCCTATTTCCGCAAGATCACGCTGAATTACTTTGAGCAACCTTACTATTCACGCCTGCATACGGAAGTCGTCAAACAGCTCACGCAGAATGCTAGTGGTAATTTATAGGTGTCAGTCTTCTTCCAAACTCAAAAAAAGGTTCGGGAGAACATCGATTCTAGGTGATCGTCGCTGACCGGTAGATTCTCAGCGCCATCCCCGGGCAGATACCGCTATCAGTCAGTCCTACCGAGCCGATGTTCGCCTTAATAAACAAATGAGATGAAATTGCTGGACAATCTTTCCAAAAAAGATCGTCTTTGGAAAGCTCCGCACACCATTGCCCCTCTCGCAGTGGATGAGTCTTCCAAAGTTTACGTTCATCAGCCAGCGCGACAGCGCTGACGGTGGGCTCCATATTTTTAACAATTCGAGGGTGTTTAAAGTTGGGAATGTTAAAAGCGCCGTCGGGACTGTGTCATTTTTGTACGAAGAATTGCTCCTTCCCGAATTAGCTCCGGGAAAGGTTAAATATTTGTCGCTCACTTCCGGCCAGTGTTTTGACTTTTACACTGGCTTGGTTCGCGGATTTAGCGGACCAGAGCCTTCTTTGGCGCAATATGGAGGACAATTTCCTAGTGGCCCCCTATTTCCCGCTGGTTGAAGTGTCCTACCCTGTGCTGCTCGGAGAAACTCACAGTGATCAGGAAGGCAGCATCACTCTCAATTATCTGGATACCGCCGATAACAATGCACTTGCTACAGCCGTGTTCCCCCCTTGGATTCGGGGCTGAATTTGCCGGACCCAGGTTCTATCGTTTTTCTTCGTTTTCCAAATGGTCGAGTATTTAAAGTGGCGAGAGTGAAGCCTCAGCTCTATAAACC
The DNA here is from genome assembly GCA_964603655.1 of uncultured Pseudobdellovibrionaceae bacterium. Taxonomy (GTDB): domain Bacteria; phylum Bdellovibrionota; class FAC87; order UBA2466; family UBA2466; genus JACPWY01. The sequence goes on from CAZRVZ010000131.1 coordinate 6,800, forward strand.
GTTTAACTGGGCCTATGATGAAATCCTCTTTCCTAAGAAATAGCCCAACCTATGGCGCCGTGGGTGAGGCCCCCCCCTCTTCCTCCGAAAGTACCCACTCATCAACTTCCCGCACTCCTCCCCCGCACCCCGGGAAAAATTCCCCGAAACCGATGATCAAATTCCCCTTCATCAATTAAATTTCTCACTCGCGTGAGTCATGGATGAACATCAGACGATGATGAAATCGGATAGGCGACGCGACGCATTGTTCTGTTGAGGCCAAATAGCAGATATAATAATCCAATTGGACTGAGAGCGTTGCGAGCAGGATTATTATTAATTTTGCACAGAGGTAATGATGAGTTCCCCAGCAAATATAAATGCCCCCCCCACCTATGAAGATATTCTCAATCTTCCTGATAACGTTATCGGCGAAATAGTGGATGGAGAGCTTTACACCAGTCCTCGTCCTTCACCGAAACATGGGGCTGCGACGACCGGAATTGCGGGGCAGGTGCATGGACCCTTTCAGGCGGGACGAGGAGGGCCAGGCGGATGGTGGATCATCATAGAGCCTGAATTGCATCTAGGGAATGACATTCTGGTTCCCGATCTGGCAGGTTGGAAAAAAAGCCGATTACCGGAGCTTCCCGATGGTGCTTTTTTTGAACTAGCCCCCGACTGGGTGTGTGAGGTTTTGTCTCCGTCAAATGCAAGGCTAGATCGAGTAAAAAAAGTTCCAAAATATGCTGAGTATGACGTTAAGAATCTTTGGCTTGTAGATCCGTTGGCCCGAATAGTTGAAGTATTCAAATTAGAGAATAAACGTTGGTCATTGCTCCAAACGTTTGCTGATAAAGATAAAATGTTCGCAGAGCCTTTCGAATTGATTGAAATTGACCTGTCCGCTGTTTGGGGCGATTAACCGCACGTAAGGGCCCTTAGAAAAGTGCTTTTAAGTAACGCGCTGCCAGTAGACAGTTAAGCGAGAGTTCTGGAAAGACTAGGAAATACCACTCCTGCTGAGTGTGCTGTCGCGTGCTTGGAAAGTCGTTCTTCCGGGTCCGAGGACACCTCACAACAAACCATTAAAGTACCGCCACCAAAGCGCCAATAGATATCACGACTTAGGGGGGGCCAATGAATATAATTTTCGCGTAGGGTTTGCGTTAAATGCCTCCTCGGTTGCCTCCCGTGGGGTCTGGTCGGAACCATGATCTGTTAGAGTGCTAAGTTATGTAGACGACCACGGGGCAGAGGTATTGCAATGGCTTCAAGGACTTTGACATATCGCCAAACGCTTCGTTTTTGAAACACTCTTGTAGATTCCAGGAGACCTTCCCAAAAACGACCCCCACGGGAGTCAACCGGGGAGGCATTTTCGCGCGCCTACCCACTGACAAAGTCTCCAGATCTGAACTACCTCGTAGAGAATCGCCTCATGTTCCGACTCCGAGCTTCCGATAAGTCGACAGGTGAATGTGGCCCCTTTGGGGGGCCTCATTAGGAACCGGGAGGTTCGCGTGTTTGGCGATGATGTAGAAGATAAAACGGATCATACGATTATCATCACCGACAAGGTGGATCTGAAGGAAAAGGCGTCGAGCGCAGACCCTTATCTAATACAGATTTCAGGCCGGGAAACGGGAATGATGCACAAGATTCACGGCGAGAAGATGAAGATTGGACGCGATGCCTCGTGTCAGATTGCGCTCGATGACCCGCATGTTTCGCGCAACCACGCAGAGTTGACGATCTTAAACGGTGGCAAGGAGATCCACGTCAAGGACCTCGGGAGTACGAATGGGGTATTCGTGAATGGCAAGAAGGTGACCGAAACGGCCCTGCAGGACGGCGACAAGGTCCTGATCGGAACACGGCTATATTTCAAGTTTTGTTATCAGGACTCGGTCGATCAGAATTATCAGCAAAGCCTTTTCCGGGCAGCCAACATCGACAGCCTCACTCAGTTATACAATAAAAAGTACTTCGTCGACGCTCTCTCCAAGGAATTTTCATTCAGCAAGCGGGCCAATCAGCCTCTGTCGCTCATGATGATGGATATCGATTTTTTTAAAAAAATTAACGACACCTACGGCCACATGGCGGGCGACCTAGTCTTAAAAACCGTGGGCCAGTTTTTGGGAAAAAACATCCGGCTCGAAAATATCGCGTGCAGATACGGTGGTGAGGAGTTTTCGATCATTCTCCGAAACGTCGAAGGCAACCGAGCGCTGCAAATCGCCGAACGCGTGCGCACATCCATTGAGGCTGAAACCATCGTATTTCGCGATCAGAACATCAAGATCACCATGAGCGTAGGCATTGCAACGCTGCTCAACGCCAACTTCGAGACGATCGAGGATTTTATTCAAAAGGCGGATGAACATCTTTACGAGGCAAAACACACGGGCCGCAATAAAGTCATCATGAAAATGGCCGCCTAGCCTGAAAGGATCTCCCTACAATCAGGTCTGCAATCGGGTCTTCAACCCGCCAAATAACCGCTCGATGTCTTCCGCCTGTTGCAAATTTATTTCAATAATCCCGCGCCCGATCACCCGGTAAATTCCACGCCTCAGTACCCAAAGCGGCAGCCCAGTGTCGGGTGGAGTCAGCCAGGACTGGCCGAGTTCGCGGGCCATCTCCACCAAATTGCCTCGTCCGATTATCGGCACGGGTAAGCGCGACGGCCCTCGCGAAAGCTCTGTCAGCGCGTCCCGCAGCAGCAGCCCCACACGCTCCGGAGATAACTTCACCATGCGAAGACTAGCCCTCCTACCAAGCGCCCGGGCCCGTAAGGGGTTGGCGGCAACCCAATTCATCTCGCTCGTCGCACCCGTAACACTGACCCGAGCCATCAACTGTCCGCGCCGGTAGGGTCCGTCGGACTTCTTGAGCCGAATCATCCGAAATGGCGCGAGTCGCGATACGGTTTCATCGACAAAATCCATCGGCCCCGAATACCCGGTCTGAAGGACACATTTTCCCATCGCCAGCGCATCGAAGATGGGAAGGCCCCACCCTTCCGAACCGTGAAGCGAAACGTAACAATCGCAGGCCGCCATCAGCCCCATCATGGAGTCATTCGAATAGAAATCGTCGACCCAGGTGATCCCTGGGTGACCCCGAAAAGGGTTTAGCGCTTTTTTGAGATCTTTTCGTATCTCATCAAAATGAACGCACTTAACAACTAAGTGGATCTGCCCTTTTTTCTTGTGCCGGCTGTCAGTTCTGGCAGCCGTAAACGCCTTGAGAACTGCCAACGGATTTTTCCGATCAGGAAAGGACCGACCGTCGAACGTGAAATAGAAAACAAAATCATCAGTTCTAACGCCAAGCCGTTTTCGCCACGCGTGCCGGAATTGCGACGCTGGCATCGCCCGATTCACACAATAAGGAACAACGCGCACGGGAATCCTGGTGGCCTTGCGGACGCTTGCCGCCGTAAACGAAGACGGCACGACAATTCCCGACAACCAAGCCAATGCCGGCCGCCAGTCTATCGGAAATTCCGGCATCTCCCAGTTCCAGTAGGCGATATTTTTTCGAAAACGCTCGTCCAGCCTCCGGTCGAACCATTCCATGGTCCGCTCCGGATTAAAATGGAGGAGTGTCAGATCGTGGGGTAATCGATTGTTCGATTTAAAATCACATACCAAATGAGGCATCCCGGACGCCTTCAGTGCCATCTCAACCCGTTTCGCGGCCATACGAATACCTAAACCACTCAATCGGTCGACGACCAAATTCACACCGGGAGATTTCAATTGATTTCGGATCTGAGACGAGGAATAGGGTTCGATAGTGTGGAAGGCGGTAGCTGGTCGCCAAAGTCATCCTCGCGCGCGGCACGAAGCGCCCCCAATTCCAAATATCCCAGACTACCTTGATAGGAATTTTCCCCGCACAGCATTGCGGGCACGAAAAGGCTTTCAGGACTCACTGCCTTATCCCGGCGCTCAACCACACTTGATAGAAATGCCAAGTTTTTCAATCGCCGTGCCGGCCCCAGACGATTGATGAAAAGAACTCCACTAAAACTACCGAGCAACGGTCTCTCCGCCATCCGATGACTCTGCTTCGGATCCAGGTCGATTAGGCCCAGCACCGTAAAATCCTTATAGATAGGAAGCTCGCGATCTCGCCCCAGTCTTATCTCGGTGCAGGTACCAATAGGTAGCTCACGATCGATCGCTCTCGCCCCCAGTTCTGACTGCTCGCTCAACACCTCGACAGCAAGAACATTTCGGGTTTGCGTAAACAAGCAAAGAGACACCAAAGACATCAGAAACCGCTGAACCATGACAAACCCCGTAGTCTTCACAACCCCTCGCAAGGCGACCCTCATGCCCACCAACGTAACATAATTGAGCCCCTAAGAGGACGCCCTGAAGAACTTTAATGTGACAGCTTTTTGGACAAAAGAGGCAGCACGAGATCGGGAACCTGGGCGAGCGGGACCTCTAAATTGGCACCGGCAGCCTTTTTGTGCCCCCCCCCTCTTTCCGTCAATTCGCGTGCAAAACTCGCCACATCCACCGACCCCTGGGAACGGAAGGAGATCTTGGTTCGCCCGTTGGGAAGCTCGAAAAAAAGAGCGGCAACTTCAATTCCATGCGTCAAAAACAGGTGATCGATGATTCCCTCTCGATCGTCTTCATGGGCCTGAAAGGCTTTCAGAGTTTCCTGACTGAGTGACGACCAGATGACCTTTCCATCGGCATAAAGCTTTGCGGCGGCAAGTGTGTGCGACATCAGCATCAGACTTTGGTAGGTGCGATCCAGCATGCCGCGCTCGCCGACCCTCGTAAAATCAAATCCGGTTTTGAGCAGCCTGGCCGCGAGCTCCATCACCTCTGGGGTCGTGTTTGAGTGGCGGAAAAAACCGGTATCGAAAATCAAACCCAAATAGATCTGCTGCGCGAAGGTATGATCGATGGGCGTCGAAAAAAACGGCGATTGAGAGAGATGAAAGACCAACTCGGTGGTGGCCGCCGCCTGCACATCGACAATCCGAATTTTGTAGTCGTATTTCGCGCTCACGGCATGGTGATCAATAAAAACCGTCTTTGGACAGGCCTCGAATATTTCCCTCACGCGCCCAGCACGATCGAGCCCACCATCGACAATGATTCCAACATCAAAGGGCGCTGGCCTGCCGCTCGCTTGAATTCTTTCTTGATAGATTTCGGGAGTGATCGCGCAGTCCGCCTCGGGCATGAAACGGTAGCGGGGCGGGTACGGCTCATCGTTGAGTACCACCACCTCCAGCATTGGAAAGCGGTGCAAAATCATTCGCCGAACGGCAAGTTGGGCCCCCACGGAATCCCCATCGGCACTACCCGGCGCGGTAATCAAAATCCGCTTACCGCGGAGCAGGGCCGTTTCAAGTTCCGCTAATTCCCTGGAAAAACTGCGTGCATCGATCATGAACCGCCTCCACTGTGGCGCCGGCACCACGCCTCTACCCTATGGCCCAGACATACCGCGCCGAACTATTTTAAAACGCGCCCACAAGAGTAGGCTAATTTCGTGTGCTTTCAACTCTCCGGGATTTTATCATTATTTTCAACTGGTTCTAAAATTCTACAGGCTAATCGCAACCTTTCCGACCACCTCGCGCGCCTCCAGGCATGCGTGCGCCGCCTGAATGCTACCCAGAGGAAATGTTCGGAAAACTGGAATCTGAATTTTCCCACGCGTCACCAATTCGATCAACCGTGGAAAATCGGCCTTTGATCCCATGGTCGACCCGATAATCCGGAGCTGCCGGTAAAATATCTGGCGCAAGTCGAGCTTCACCTCAAACCCGCTCGAGGCACCGCAGGTGATCATCCGTCCGCCCCATTTCAGATTGGCAAGATTTTCGTCCCAAACGCTCGCCCCTACATGATCCAGCACCGCATCGACTCCGCGCGATCGCGTGAGGCGCTTAAGATCCGAGCGCATTTCCGGAGCATCGTAAACCCAGCCCTGCTCGGCTCCCAGTGTCTTTGCAAAATCGAGCTTCGAGCGAGAACCCGCCGTCACGAAAACACGCGCGCCGCGCAAGCGAGCGAGCTGCATCGCCACCAAACTCACTCCGCTTCCGGCCGCATGAATCAGCACCGTATCTCCCGGGTTCAATTCGGCCAGGTCCAACATTTGCCAGGCGGTCGTCGACACCAGGGCCATCGTGCCCGCGACATCCCACGCCATCTCGGCCGGTTTTAAAAACAGACTCGCGCCATCGACGGCGACGCACTGGGCATTCGTACCCGCGATATGTTCGCCCAAAACTCGAAAGCCCCGGCAGAGACTCTCGGTGCGAGAAAGGCAGTAAGGGCAGCGCCCACAACTCTCGCTCGGGTGAACAATGACCTCATCGCCTACTTTAATATGGCGAACGGATTCGCCGACGCTTTCCACGACTCCAGCCCCATCGGAGCCCAAAATATGGGGCAGCGTGAGTTTTAAAAAAGGCATCCCGCGCCGAACCCATAGATCCAGATGGTTGAGTCCGCTGATTTTGAGACGGACGACGGCCTGGGTCGGCGAGCAGACGGGATCCGGCACCGTCTCAATCGATAATCCTCCTGCCTCTCCCCAGCGCTTGACGACCGCAGCCTTCATGGATCACCTCCGGGATTTTTCAAAATAAATGTCTCCCTTATAAAACTCTTTCACCCCGAATAAATCGGACGGACAGCACCAGCGCCTTGGGAAGTTTGCGGCTCTGCAAAAACAGCGCGAAGATTTTGACGATTTCCCACACGATCCAGGCCACGTAAACCCACATCACTTCTTCGCGCCACGATGCCACGATGAACTGAGTGAGAAAGAGCACTAAAATAATCGAAGCATCCCAGATTGAGAACTTAAGGTCCAGCAGCAGGAGTCCCCCCAGAAAACTTTGCGCGATGGTGAGTGCGAGCTCTTGCTCAGCCAGAGTGGAAAAGGTGACCGGTTCGTAGTGGCCGAGCGAGATGTTAAAGACGATTGGAATCATGGCCGCGAGCATCGTCCATTGATTGATATTGCTGTTGACCATATTCATCACGGCCATGGGCGCCTTTTTCGGCTGCCGGGCCCAATTGAATGCCGTGAGCTTCTCGGGAAATTCCGATAAAAACGGGGCGACCCATTGGATGAAAACAAATGTCGAGATGCCCAGCTTCACGGACCAGCTTTGAAGCGTGTGGATAAACGGCTCGACCGAGAACCAAAGTCCAAGCCCTCCCACCGAAAAGAGCAGAACCACGGCAGCTATCTTGAGTGGGGGGCGAAGCCGCACAATCCGGCGACCAATCCAGGGGAGATCATTTACATCCTCGACCTCTTCCGGTGGAAACCTCATGATAAAAAAGAGGTAGGCGAAATAGATGATTGCCAGAAACAAAGAATCCCAGAGATTGAGCGACCCCTTGGCGAGTACGATGAGAAAATAGATTACGGAACCGAATAAAAACAACACGCTGAGGAAATCCTGATCCCCCAGCTGAATTTCACGAATCATGCGTCGTTTGCGAACACCCTGGAAAAAAAAGTGGGTGAAAAAGATCATCGGCCAGCCCAGGCCTACCAGGAGTCGCAGCGACCCGGTCAGATTGGCAATCATCAATTCGCGGTTCTGATGCCAGGCAATGGATGCCTCCACCGCGAACTCTGGCAGGGTTTGCAACCACGCCAAGATACTCAAGGCCAAGGCCTGGGGGATGAAGGTCTGCGCGGTCTCCGCGGCCCAACCGATAATAAAGGCCGCCGCGAGGATTACCGCTAAACTCCACAAATCGGCGAATTTTTCCATAGTCAGTCTCTCTGGTCGCTGCCGTCTTTCGGGTAGCCACCGGTGACGATAATCGTCACTCCCGGCGGGAAACGGCCCACTAAGTTTAGGGTCTAGGTTGTCAAATCGGCAATAAGATTTAGATCTTAGCTTTAGGAGGCGCGTGGCGCCCTACCCAAATACCCGGCATCGGGTTTGCACAGTACAGACACACCGCACACTCGAGGTGTGCACCCTTTCGAGGTACGCATGCATCGGCTACGCCTTGCCATAGAGCAATTTTTTCAACGGTCACAGAGCGAAGACTCTTCGCTCGACCAAATGAGCAACGAAATACGCGGGTCCATCCTTGGACTCGCCAGTCTGTTTCTCATTATTTCCCTAACGTCCTATCTTGCTATCGACACATTCAACCTCTTCCAACACCGCGTGGACCATGTCACCAACCTCGGCGGAATCGTAGGAGCCGTAATTGCGGAAATAATTCTCGGAACTGTCGGCATTGCCGGGTATATCGCCATAGGAATCGTAATCTGGATGTCGGCGTGTGCATTCCGGGGAATCGCCATGCGCACACAGGCGGTACGGTGGCTGGGACTCACAATTGCGGCCGTACTCTTGGCAATTTCACTCCATTTGTTTTTTCAAAACCGACTGCCCGAGGCCAGCCTGGCTCAAGGAGGGTGGATCGGACGAAATATCGGTGATTTCCTGCAAAACTATTTCAATACCACCGGCTCCCTCCTCATTGTGGGAACCGGATTCCTCATCACCTTTATCATGAGCACCGGGATTCTATTATCTCAATGGATTGGGCACCTGCTCCAGAATGACCCGGAACCGGAGAGCGAGAATCGGGCTCCGCAGAATCAATCGCTTAGATTCAAGAGTGCCGCACTCGAGAGCGTAAAACCGCGAAAGAAACGGGGCACACCGAAAGCACAGGCCGATAGTGAGGCCGTGGAGGACACCGCCCAGCAAGACAACGGCGATGAAGCAGCCATCGATGAGACTCCGGATACTTCAGAGGAACCGGCAGAGCTGGCCGAGCTCGATTATTCCTTCAAAGATTTCATCCCATTTACCGGCTCCTACTCACTCCCATCGACTCGGCTCTTAAAAGGGGGCGATGGGGGGGTCAAGCGAATGTCCAAAGGGGAGATCAAGGAGCAATCCCGCAAACTTTGCGAACACCTCTTGTCGTTTCAGGTCACCGGCGAAATTACAGACGTATCTCAGGGACCCGTGCTCACCACCTATGAATATAAACCCACCGCCGGAATCAAGTTGAGCAAGATCGCGGCGCTACAGGACGACCTCGGCGTCGTTCTCGGTACCCGAGAATTGCGGATTATAGCCCCAATCCCCGGAAAGACAGTCGTTGGCATCGAGGTTCCTCGCCAGGAATCGGAAACGATTTCGCTGAAGGATCTGCTTTCGGACGATCAGTTTTACGATAAAAAAATAAAGATCCCGATTGCGATCGGTAAAAGCACCACCGGCGAACCCGTATTCGGCGACCTCACCGCGATGCCGCACCTGCTCGTGGCCGGCTCCACCGGAAGCGGAAAATCGGTGTTCATCAATTCGCTCATCATGAGCCTCCTCTACCGGCTCAGCCCGCAGGAGTTACGCCTCATACTCGTGGATCCCAAGATGCTCGAACTCTCGGTATTCGATGGAATCCCGCACCTGATCACCAACGTCATCACCAACAACCACGTCGCCTTCAACGCGCTGGCATGGGCCGTTCTGGAAATGGAGCGCCGGTACCACCTCATGGCGCAGACCAATTCCAAAAACATGGAATCGTACAACTCCAAACACCGGACTGGAAAGCTCCCCTACATCGTCATCGTTGTGGATGAACTGGCGGATCTCATGCTGTCGGGTGGGGAACGGGTCGAAATCGCGATCACACGACTGGCCCAGAAGGCGCGGGCCGCTGGCATTCACCTCGTCATCGCCACGCAACGACCGTCGACCGATGTCGTAACCGGCCTCATCAAGGCCAACATCCCGTCTCGCATTTCGTTTAAGGTACCGTCCGGCATCGACTCTCGAACCGTTTTGGATACCGGCGGCGCGGAAGACCTCATCGGTCGCGGAGATTCCCTGATGATACAGCCCGCCGTTCCCCTACGACGACTCCACGGCTGCTTCGTCAGCGAGGACGAACTCACGCGCGTCGTAAAATTCATCAAGGGCGGAAAAGACCAATCCAAAAATTATATTTCATTCCCGACCTCAATGCCGCCGGAAGAGGACTAATACCCTGAAGTACTCCCATGCTGACTCCCCCAGTCGTAGTTTGTAACTGGTGGAAATCATACCCTTACCTAAAAACCGGACATTTCTATTTCGTCACAACAAACAGCGATTCAATTACCCTCACCCAATAGCCGATAAGGCTAGAGATGGCTCATCACGGTTTATTTCGCTACGTCATGCCATCAAGGCACTCGCCTCAGGCAGGCATGGCATCGCTTCTGGTTGCTATCGGGATTGTGAGTGTTTT
>CAZRVZ010000132.1:0-9368 GCA_964603655.1 uncultured Pseudobdellovibrionaceae bacterium
GCCGCCTGAAAATCTCAATGTCCTTCCTTAAAAGCTAATGGCTAATCGCTAATTGCTACTTGCTTCGTTGATGGTCTAAGAAATTTATCAAATTAAAAATCCTCGCGGAACGCAAAGACTCCCGAGATTAGTAATACAGCCGTCCTTATTTTCCTTTGGCACATTGCGATTAGACGTAGTGGTGCCCGAAGGCGATCGGTATCGGATTTTAGCAGAGAATCTACCGTGGCCCGAGATGGGGGAGGCGGCAAACGAGATTCGATCAAGGAAGGTGGACATCAATATTGGGCGGCCTTTGAATTTGAGGCTGCATTTGGGGGGGCTCATCGCGCAGAGCATGAATCGCTGGACGGATCGAGAGACTCAGGAAATGGTGGCCTATCACGCTGGGGTCAGGCTCTTGTGTGGTTTAGAGCAGTCGTCAGAAACTATAGATCATACGAACATCGAGTGTTTTCGCAATCAGTTGGGTCCGGGATGTAGGCCGGTTTAAAAACCATGTAAAAATAACAACTGGCGAAAAACAACCACCAGCGCGAGTGTTTCAACGGGAGCTGAAAATAGACCACGGTAAAGACAAAGAAAAAAACGAGGTAATGAAACGAGTTAAAGAGCACGGGAATTCCTCATGGCCGCTTGCAGCATACAAAGTCGGTAAATTCGGTGATTCTGACCGGAAGGTCAACCCTAGGTTGAATATTATGGCCGCTAAGTGCGCGGAGAGTCTTTTGACTGAGCCTCCTGAAATCCGTTGTCCTTTTTGTCGTCGCGCGCCCAGTAATGGAACGCGTCCTTCCAGGTGGTGTACTGGGGTTTTCCGCTGGGAACAGCGAAGCGATCCCAGTAGGCCACGCGAACACGATTCGATTCATAGAGAAAGGTCATGGGCTGCTCGCGAGCCATCAGCGCATCCACTCTTTGGACCATCAGGATTCGTTTACCCCGGTTTTGGGTGGTGTCTATCGCGCGAACGAGAGTATCCACCTCGGCATTCTTATATCCCGAAAAATTTTCGCCGCCCTCGCTGTCGGCTGCCTCGGAGCCCAGTCGTGGAAAAAGATCCGATGGATCCACATCCCTGACCCAGCCTTGAAAAAAGGCATCGAATTGATGTTTGTGGGTGAGCTTGCGCAATTCAGACGATTCCATCGGGCGCACATTCATCCGAATGCCAACACGGTTTAAGTCGTCCTTCATGGCGCTAAGAAGAGACGCTTGAGAGGGGTTATCGAAGAGAAAGTTGAACTCGAACCGCAGCGATCCTTTCATCAGGGGTCCGTCCGCTGAAGGGGCCCTCCAGCCCGCCTTTGCGAGCAAGGTTTTTGCCAGACTTGGGTTAAATGCCAGTGGGTTGTTTTTCGGGTGGCGATACGGACTATCCCCTTCCATGATCCCAGAGGACAAATCGTATTGGCCAGAGAATAAATCTCGAATGTAGCGCTTGCGATCGAGTGCGTGGGCGAGGGCCAGACGGACTTTTCGATCCTCGAAGAGGGGTCTTCTCACGTTCCAAGCGATGGCCTGGGTTGGAAATGGGGTCTGTGTTTGCCACTCAATTTTTTTTACCCAGCGGCTCTCCAGAGGCGTGGACGGAGCTTCGAGCCACAATTTCGACGAAAAAAAGTGAAAGTAATCTATCTCTCCGGCTTGAAACAGTGAAAACAGGATCCTCACATCGGTTGCGAAGCGGAAAATAATCTTTTCAAAATTATATCTTCCCTGGTTTTGACGAAGGGAGTGCCCCCAGTATTTGTCGACCATCTGATCCGATTGTGCCCGGGTGTCGCTCGTGTTCCAATAACGTTCCTGGCGCGTCAGAATGACCCGATCATTGGGCACGACAGATCCAACGGAGTAGGGCCCGGAACCGATCAGGTTGGTTCCAAAGGTGGTATCGAGATCCCGGTTACCGTAAATGTGTTTGGGAATTATGAGAAGTTGGGCCAGTCTCTCCAGATTCTTAAAATGCTTTTTCCGGGTCTTTATCCGCAGCGTGTGAGAATCGATGATGGAACACGATTTGAAAGTGTCGCGCCAGAACTTAAGGGCCGGGGAATAACGCGCGATTGGATTCATCCAAACTTTCCACGAGAACTCGACATCCTCAGCTCTGACAGGCGTCCCATCTGAAAAGGTGGCCGCCGGATTGAGATGAATTGTCATTGTTCGCCAGTCTTGGGAAAGTTTCCAGGTCGAGGCCAATCTCGGGATTAAGGCATAAGACTCGGCGTCGTGTTCAAATAGGGGTTCCAGGACCGCTCGAGCGATGGGTTGGGAGTGATCGGCGTCTATTAAATAGGAAAAAAGGTCGGCGTTATATTGTTGAAGTGCGACGGATATTGTCCCGTGATTGTCTCCGGGCCTGAATTGTGTCTTCACTGCTAATACCCGAGCAGTGGCGTAAAAAATAAGAACCGCTACGACTAATTTTTTCAATTTCGTCCCCGTTACGACTCAATGCGAAACTCAACCATATTGACAGTGAATTCCTATAAATTGATAATATTTACTTCTCAAAATTGCTTCTAAAATAATTTAAAAAAGAGGTCCCGTCATGATCATTGCTAAATGGATTAAAACTCCAACTCTCTGTGCCGTTGCCGCGTTGGCGCTACTGGGTTGTGGAAAGAGCGGTGACGAAGACCTCGGGACCTCGTTTCATTCATCCACAAAAGCGGATTTTCCAGAGTGCACCAGCAAACGGTCCGGCTACTTGGCCTACGCGGCCGATGAAAGCAAGTTTTATACCTGTGACGGCTCGAGCTGGACTGAAGCCTCGATAAAGGGGGCCAAAGGGGACACCGGGACTACTGGCGCTACAGGGACTGCAGGTACCGGTGCCACGAGCGTTTATAACGCCAGCGGCACCAAGATCGGGACGGTGGCCTTTGCCCAATGGCCCATGGTGGAGATAAAATTTAGCGATAGCGGTTCGGGAATGTTTTATGCCGGGGGTGCCTTCGCGTCGGGGTTGTGCAAGAATTCGTTTTGCACACTCATGAGCCTTTATACCCCAACCCCCCCCGGGGCGGCGACTCTTTCGTTTGGAAATGTAAACCTCGATAATACAAATCCGCGCAGTTACCTTTTGTATACCACCAGCACCTGTTCAGGGACGCCCTACCTCCCGGATCAACCGATTAAGCACTCGGTCTTCATGGGCCCGACCAATGCTTTCTATAAGGCCAGCGGCTCTGAGTCGACGTCTACAATTGCCCCCGTTTCGATTTATCTCCACGATCGGTTCTCCTGCACAAACACTGCGTTTTATGTGACTGCGGCCGGGGTGTGCTGCTCGCTGGGAACGGTGTCTACGGCCAGCTATTATTCGGTCGCCGCCACGTACACGATGCCCAGTGCCGTACCGAGCTATCCGTTTAGCGGCCCGCTCTACTTTGAGTAGTTCCTAAATGCTAGGCCGGATTGCGGTCTGTGTTTCCCTGGCGCTGGTGCCCTGTATTGTCAGGCTTTACCGGTGTCCGGTGCCGGCCGAGCTCGAGTTTTTCAGGAATTACTGGGTCGTCGAGCCCAATCTTTTCACCGCGGCCAAATCGTTTCTACAAGTGTTTTGTGGTGGATTAGGGTTTCTCTATTTGTTGGGGGCGCGGTGGTGGCGGTTTTTCGACGTCTATCTGGTGGGCTATTTATCGTTACTGGCCCTTTCCGTGATTTTCTCCAAACTTCCCGAATTATCGTTGTGGGGATTCCCGACTCAGCACGAAGGGTTTTTGATTCTGCTCAGCTATCCCGTGCTCTATTTGGCCCAACTGGTCTCGTTCCAAACTCCAGCGTATCGGAAATGGCTCAATGGCTCGTTGTACTTCTCCTGCACGGCCGTCGTTTTTTTGGGAGTGTGTCAACTTTCCGGGGTGGACATCTTTCAGTTGCCGGGAATAGTGACGCTCGTTTTCGGAAGTATTGAAGAGGCGCAAAAATTCAAGTTGATTGGAAAATCGACTTTTTCAACCCTGATGAACCCCAATTTTTTAGGCCAATACGCCGCGATGATGTTCCCCTTCCTTCTGGGCCGGTTCGGACAGAGTGTGAGGCGTCAGGATAGGGGATTCCTAGGCATCCTTTTGATCCTGACGGGCCTCGTTGGATTTAGGTCGGCCAGTCGCGGCGGAGTTCTAGCCACGTTTGTTGCAACTGGCTTTGTACTGTATTGGGCGCGACACCGGTTTACCCGGAAAAAAGGGCTGTTCCCAGTGATTGCCGTGGCGATTGCTGTGTCGATAATGCTGGCCTTACCCGGGTCTCGTCCTGTCTGGCAGCGCTTCTCCTCGAGCCTTTCCGCGATTGTTTTTCAGAATGCCCAGAATGCCACCGCTCAAGTTGCCATACGCCACCTTTCGGTTCGGGACGGCCGGGCGCTAATCGTAACCAAAGACTTTGATCTTCGCGTTGACGGTGCTCAGGCCGAACTCCATTTTTCCCATCTCGATGGGCAACCCGTCGCTGTGGAGATAGTCGAGAATCGTTTGCTTTTTAAGGATGCCCAATATCGAAACCTGAATGCATCCCTGGATTTTCACCTGGGCCGGTTCGGGAGAGTCTTAAATCTCGATTATGATGGTTTTCGAATCCCACTTGTAATGGTGAAAGACCAGGTGAAGTTGCTGGCCTGGAATTCCCCCCTGGATTCCTCACCCTCGCGGAAAGTAAATCTGTGGGCGAATGATAAATTGGGCGGCGGCAGAATTTTTCTCTGGTCTCGCGTATTGCCCTTACTTCAAAGTAGATTCTTGTTGGGAAGCGGTCCGGGAACGCTTGCCGTCTATTTTCCACAGACAGATTTTTATGGAAAATACCTCGCCGGGTTTACAGTGGACACCGCGGTGGACCGACCGCATAACTTTTTTCTGGAGATCGCATTCGGCTCTGGTGTTTTGTCGCTTATCTTTCTCCTGATATTTATCGGCCGGTTGCTCAAACGGGGGCTCAAGCTCGCAAAACAAGAACCGGCAATAGTTCCTTCCTTGGCTGCGGCCGTCGGATTTCTCGTGGCGGGATTATTCAGTGACAGCTACGTCGGGATCACCCCGATATTCTGGGCGCACCTCGCGATGATTGGGTCTTATCTGTTGCCATTTAGGGTTTCATCTCATTCTGGTTAAGTGACTCAACTAGGTTGTCTCCCGGAGCGCGCCCAGTAATGGATGGAGTACAAAGAAGAACGTATTACGAGTCCCACTGCTTGAGCCAATGTTCCAAAACGATAAGTGCCCAGATTTTATGGGCCGAGCGATCGTGGCCTCGTCTGGCCCTTGTGAGAACGGGGCGAATTTTAGAGACGTTGAGCCACTCGGACACTCGATTTGAAGGAGACAGAAGCATCGATTCAGCCCAGGCGCCGGTTTCGCCTTCGAGCCAACGGTACGCCGGAACGGGAAACCCCTGCTTCGGTCGCGAGAGGATGGAATCGGGGAGTCTTGTCATGCAATAGTCTCTGAGGATTTTTTTGGACGCGAAACCACTTCGAGGATCGCCGACTTTGAATCCGAGCGGAGCCTTCGCGGCCCACTCAACCAGGCGATGGTCCAGGAATGGGACCCTGAGCTCGAGTGAATTAGCCATACTCATTTTGTCGGCCTTCATGAGTAGGTCCTCCACGAGCCATGAATGGCAATGGGCTTGCTGCAATTGATCCAACGGGTTCGAGGAGCTGGTTTGATGATACCAGGATTCTATGAGCGATTCGGTGGCGACGGGAACCTGGTCCTTAAAAAGGGATTCTTTCTCTTTTGAGTCCCAATAGTAGCTGAGGTGAAACGGGCGGGTGCTCAGAAGGGAGTTGGTATCAAGATACTTTCTGAAAGTGGAATTCATTTCTCTGACCGATCGCGGTAATACGTTTACCCATCGGGCATGAAGATTCAAAATTCGGGCTATTCGATCGAACCGATAACCCGCCAAAACCTCATCGCTCCCCTCGCCCGAAAGCACGACCTTCACATGTTTTCTGGCGAGCGCGCACAGAAAAAAAAGAGGAATGGACGCCAGGTCGGCAAGCGGTTCCTCGAGGTGTTGGACCATTGTGGGCAGAAACTCCATGAACTGACGTTCACCGATTTCAATTTCGTGGTGATTCGATCCCACGTGAAGGGCAACTTCTTGAGCGTAGCGGCGCTCTGAAAACGCACCCCCTTCGGAGAAGTACACATTGAAGGAATGAAAGTTCTGGTGTCCGAGTTCCCTGGCAGTTGCGGCTATCGCACTGGAATCGAGTCCGCCAGATAGCAAAACCCCGACCGGAACGTCCGAGGCGATAATCTGACTCTCCACCGATTCTTTGAACAACTTTTCAAATTCGCCGAGATAATCCCGAGCCGAATCCTCCCGTTCTGATTGGAAATTGAGTTTCCAATAACGATTACTGTCTTGCCTTAGCGATGGAAGATGGACCGTGAGACAGGTTCCGGGGTCTACTTTTTTAATGGAATTCCAGATTGTTTGTGGTGCGGGGACGTAGCGCAACGTCAAATAATGAAAAATGGATGACGAGAGAATCTCAGGTCTTGGGGTCATCACGGTGAGTAGCGCCTTGATCTCACTTCCAAAATACAGGCGATTGCCTGCCTCTCCCACGTAAAGTGGCTTGATGCCCAATCTATCGCGGATGAGGTGAATCGCCTTTATTCGGGGGTCCCAAATGCAAATTGAAAACATGCCACCCAGATCCGATATTCCGGAAAGCCCGCGATCGCGATAAAGTTCCAGGACAACCTCAGTGTCCGAATGTGACTTAAAAGACACTCCCTTTTTGGTAAGGCTGGCTCGAAGTTGCTGAAAGTTGTAAATCTCGCCGTTGAATACGATGCCAACTCCGTCAGCGGCAAACATCGGTTGGTGTCCGGCGTTCAGGTCGATGATACTCAACCGTCGCATCGCAAATCCGAAGCCATCCTGGGCCCAACTCCCCTGATCGTCTGGCCCACGGTGGATGAGAGTCTGATTCATCTTTTGGGCGGTGGCGAGAGCCTCCTCACCGGATATTTCCCCAATGACGCCTACGATGCCGCACATGGAGCGAGTTCCCCGATGATTGACTCAAATCGTTGGGCTACCGTATCGGGGCTGTAGCGCTCCCGGACGGCGGCCGGAATCCACCCCTGAGAACTCGGTGAATCTTTGAGGTAGGATAGGAAGTCTCTGAAACGCTCAATCGCTTGCTCGGGCTGAGAGGAATCGGCTACCCAGCCTCCCACCGATTGGATCACCCGACTGGACGCCCCAGCCAAAGGCGTGAGCCCCAATATGGGCCGGTCGACACCTATGTAGTCGATAAGTTTGGAAGGCAAAAAAGGACTTTTCTGAAAAGGAGCATCGACGACCAAAAGACCATCGGCCCGAATCATGAGATCCATGGCCTCCCGATAAGAAACTGTTGACCTGAATCGAATCAAGCCTTGCGGTAGGTCGGACAGTGACGGGCACTTCCTCAAGACGGCGGCCGGAGTCGAGCCAATAAATTCTACGGTCACATTCCGAAGCGCGTCCGCATATTTATTCGCGAAGGCGCTTAATATTTTAAGGAGAGGTTCAGGCGTACGGTTATCGTAGAAATCTCCGAGGTGCCTCAGAGTGATTCTAGTTTGTTGAGCCATTCGAGCTGTTACCGGCAGCGTCGCATCGAAGCAATGCGGTAGAACTCGAGCTTTCCGTTTCAAATCCTGAGAGTATTTTTGCATCACCCAATCCAGAGCCTCCTCACACGTGAAAACGATCCTATCGGCACTTTCAATCACTTCGCGTTCCATTTTAAGCGCAGCCCGGGTGCCGTGCCTTCCAAGCTTAGATAGTGGGTTGTCGGCCCACGGATCGCTAAAATGTGCAATCCAGGGGGTGGGCCGTCCGAAAACGGCTCGATGTCGCTTGATCCGGAGACCCGCAAGATGGCAGGACATCGGGGTTCCGAAGGTGACAAGGATAGAATTCGGATCGAAAGGGTGATTTTTGAGAATGTGGGTCGCGATCCGATGGGACCAGCGTCGGAACCGATCAGGTCGGTAGACGAGATCGGAATTGATGACATACTGAGCCGCGTCTATCCATGGCTCCCAAATTCGTCTGGGGATTCGCGTTTCAATTAGAGAACAGAGTCCGGTTGGCTTGGGAAGCGTGGAGTCTTCCGGATATTCCCCCGTCGAGCAATAAACATGCATGGGCAGTCGCGAACGACCGAGCAGACGACCAATCTGAATGGACCGTGGAGTCCGGGTGGGCGGGTAAACAAAAGTGACGATGATGAGATTTGCCGGTTCTAACAAGCGGGTCGCTCCAAGGGACGAAGGCGCCCCATCGCTTTATGCACACCAAGTGATTGGGTGCCAATTCACGCTGTTGCCAGTCTGGTAATCGGCGTTCTACGTAGACTTCTCATAGCCGCAGAAAAATACCCGTCGGCGTAGACATCGGGATTATTTTTTACCACCTGATCAGATATCGCATCGTGAAGCTCCTTAAGATGATAATAGGGAACGTATGGCAAAAGGTGGTGTTCATGATGATAGTGCACTGACAAAGAGCCAATCAGAAATTTTTCGAGATAAACGAGTGAGCGAAGGCGGTACGAATTTTGCGGGGTTAGAAAGGATCGGGTGTAAAAAGTGCCGGTGGCCATATCATCGAAGTTGCTGATCCCCATCTGCTTAGCGAGCCCATGTTCGGCGATTCCTCGAATGCGCATCAAAAACATGTGTGGGCTGACCGCGGGAACAAACCATAGCAGTATGTAATCGGTCACTGAGAATTGAAACAGAATGCCCAGTACCAGTAACTGAACGAGGCACAACTGGGAAAGTTTATACAACTTTCTCTTGAATCCGCGATCGGCTAAGGCAACAGATTGCGAATCGTACTCGTCGTATTGAAAAAAAATACTCAACGCTGTAATCCCTAAGATGTCTTTTAGGAATAAAAGAAATAGAAAGGGGTCATGAAAATCAACGATCCGATACTTCTCTGTGTCTGCCCTAGGATCCTTATCTGTATTCACATAAGCGTGGTGTCGAATGTGACCCCTCGTATAGCCATCAAACTGGATACCGATTGGCAGGCTGCAAAAATAAGTGGCAAAGATACCGTTTAGCGATTTTGAGCGAGACAAAAGGTTGTGAGCCCCCTCGTGAATCAGCTGCAGAAAGACCCCATATCGGCCGGCGATAATGAACGTAGCTGGAATATAGGCCCACCAAAACAAAGAACTGGGAAGCCAATGTCTTAGGCAACTGATAAGCAGAATCAAAAATATCCAATTTATCACTAGAACAGAGATCGGTTTATTCTCGTCAAGCTTGGTTATTCGCCCAATCAGTTCAGCTGGTAAATCGTAGGAAAGAATCGAATACTTTGCTGGTGCGCTCATG
>CAZRVZ010000133.1:0-20589 GCA_964603655.1 uncultured Pseudobdellovibrionaceae bacterium
GGCAAATTGCGGAGGGCGTTCTTCACAGAGTGCTTGAAACGTAGCGCAGGAAATTTTGAAGCTGAGTGATGCCTACCCGTTTTACTCCCTAAAGGAAGTAAGTACCTTTTCGAGAATGGCCACCACGTTGTCGACGGTCGCTTTGTCGATGGTGAGCGCTGGCTGGATACGCAAGCGGGGTGAATAGGCCATGGTGAGGAGGCCGTGCTTAAGACACTCATGGAAAATTTTTTCACAGTCGCTTTTTGCCAGCGGCTCCTTAGTATCTTTGTTTTGGACGAGCTCGATGGCCAGGAAAAGTCCGCGGCCGCGGACTTCACCTACAAAAGGAAAACGATCTTTGAACGGTTTTAGCTTTTCCAAAAAATAGTTTCCAACCTCACGGGAGTTTTCCACCAGGCGTTCCTCTTCGATAATGCGAAGGCTTGCCGCTGCCGCCGCCGAGGCGAGTGGATTGCCACCATAGCTAGACGATGAGCCGGATGGGTTGGACCAGGGCTTTGCCGCGGCTATTTCGGAGCGAGTCATGATGGCGCTAATGGGATAGCCACCGCCAAATTGTTTCCCGAGTGTGACAATGTCCGGAGAGACATTTGAGTGATGGGTTCCCCAGTATTTTCCGGTTCTGCCAAATCCCGTAATCATTTCGTCTACAATAAGAAGCGCTCCGAATTCACGAGCGACACTCGCCACCGCAGGCAGGAAGTCGTCGGGCGGAATAATATTTCCAGCGGTTCCCTGCATGGGCTCAATGATAAATGCGGCAATATTTCCAGTCGACGCTGCCTTTAACTGCTTGCGACCCACTTCGACGCAGGCCAGCCCGCAACCGGGATAGGTGGTGTTTAGCGGACAGCGATAGCAATCGGCATAAGGGATTAAATGATTGCCTGGCGCCATCGGGCCGAGGCCGTCTTTGAAGGATGAACCCATGAGTGAAAGCGCACCGAGAGTCTTCCCGTGAAAACCACCCCAAAAACCGACGAATTCATATTTTTGAGTGTGGCACTTGGCCAGGCGAAGGGCAGACTCCACCGCCTCGGCACCGCTGGAGTAGAGTTGAGTGCGATCGACACCGGCGGCCGGCGGTTGTTCCTTCAGACGCGTCAGCAGATCCACTCGCGCCTCTGACGTAAAGCTGCCGACCGAGGCTTTTTCCACCTGAACTTTAATGGCCGAAACGAATTTCGGATGGCTGTGACCCAATCCGTTCACGCCGATGCCTCCGATGATATCGAGATAAGTGTTGCCATCAACATCGGTAACGGCGCTTCCGCGAGCGTTGTCGATGACGATCCCGGCCATCAGCGCAAATCCCTGCATGCCTGGCGCCAATGCCTCGTCTTCGCGTCGCCTGAGAGCGCTGCTCTTAGGCCCCGGAACACCTGTCCGAATGTCACTCTTCTGGTTTTTGGGTTGTGACCCAATCATCGCGTGGTTATACCGTCGTCGTCCGTCTGGGACAATTGCGCCGACGAGAATGCCGTGTCGACACCACCCGTATCAACGCCAAGCGTATCAACGCCGATTGATTGTGAGTCGGCATTAGATTCCCGTTCCCGGATCATAAGAGCAATGGTCCATAACCGCTCAATGGCTGAGATATTGCTGAGCGCGCCCACGAAAATCAGGGCCGCGATCATTGGGTAACCGATGCTGGAATCATAACCAAAACTGGATTCGAGCCACGGCATCGGGATGGTGGAAAGCGCCGCACCCAACGTAAGGTATACCGCCCGTTCGGGCCTGCGCATAATTCCGGAAGGTGGAGGAACCTGCATCGCCTCGGCCTTTGCCGTCGAGTAACTGATCATAAAGGAACCCATGAGTGGGCACATCGCGAGAAGCACCAGAAAGGGCGAATGGCGGTAAAAGACAATCAACCCGGTGAAAAAGAAAAATTCCACGTACCGATCGACCGCCGCATCGAGCACCTCGCCTGCATCGGAGGCATGCCCGGTCATGCGCGCAACCATGCCGTCGAGAGAATCGAAAAACGCGGAATAGGTGGCAAATACTGCCCCGTAACCGAAATACCCATACGCAAACGCCACTCCCGCGATCCCGCCCAAAACGAGCGACGCCCAGGAGAGTTGATTCGGGGTTATTCTCAGAAAAACCAAGAGTTTGGCCACTGGTTGGAGAGCCCAATAGGCCATTTCCATGATGGGTTTGCCGAGTAAGACGCTGCCGCCTTGCCGATTGACCCGGTCGAAACGAGCGCGCCCTTTGAGGATCAGACGAACGCTGTAACTCACCGTCACTAGAATCACGAGCATGATGAGAACCGCAATGTTTAAAAGCTCGTAAACTGCCATATACATTGGTTTATTCTACAACGATTAGCTTTGCAATACGGCCGGGATCCCAGCGAGCGGTATCTCTCGGCAGTGGTCCGATGCCGAGCGGTACGAGGCGTCTATAATCTCTATGCATCGGTACGCCTCTTTGGCCTCTTTCCCCACCCACTCGTGAAGTGAGATGGCTTTTTTGAATTGATCAAACATTGAATTGAACCAATTCACGTGGCTTGCGTCCATCCAATGAGAGCTGATCTCTTTTCTTTCGATGGACCACGCCATTGCGCCTTGAGGCGCGCCTTGAGCCACGTCGGGGCCATCTGTCTTTTCCATCCGTGCGATTTCGAGGCGGTCATCGTCCACGGTGATGGCGCCTTTTTCGCCCTGAACCGTATAAATGATTTTCCGAACGCCCGCTGTCCAGGTGAGGTGGACATGCGCCAACCCCTGGGGAAATGTCAGAACGGCGGAATAATTGTCCTCAGTATCGTATGGTTTTAGCCCAGTGACGTCGGGGGCTGCCGTCGTCATTTTGGCAGTGACCGATGTGGGATACTGGCCCAGCCAATCAAACGTCAGATAAAAGGTGTGGCTGCCGTGATCCATTGCGATGCCACCGCCACTGTACCGACGATTTCGGCGCCAGTCTGTTTTCCATTCAGGAACGCCCTTGGCATGGGTATTTCGAAATGTGCTCAGCGTGACCGACCTGACTTTCCCGATGGCGCCACTTTCAATCACCGAGGAAACGGCCTTCACCACTGGAGCGTGTTTATAGTTGTGACACGGAAATAGGACACGTCTAGCGATTTTGGCCTCTTCGAGAAGCGAGCGGGCCTCCTCGAGCGAAGTGGTGAGGGGCTTTTCACAAAGCACATGAATTCCTTGGCGTAATGCGGCCAGCGCAATGGGTGTGTGGGCGTGAGGGGGTGTGGCGATATCAATAAAATCCAACTCCGATTCGGATGCCAATAATGATTCGGCGTCGGTGTAGATCCTGGCGTCCGGCAAAACCTGCGCGGCGAGGTGGCGACGCGCCTCACAGATGTCGGCCACGGCGACAATTTTCACATCGGGGCGTTTTAAATACGCTGGAACGTGGCCCTGACTCCCGATGAAACCAAATCCAACGACCGCGCCCTCCAGTGACACCGTCTGCGATAGGTTTAGAGAATTTGTCATAAGTAGGGAAACTAGCGAACTTTCGCGACAAACTCCAGAAACCTTTTCATTAGGTGAGTTCCAAATGAGTAGGGGTCCCCAGAGGCGGGGCCTGGAATGGCTCTTGTTTCCAAAAAACCGAAGACCGCTTCTGGATGAGTTTGGAACGTCCAGATGGGGAGCGTGCGGTGCGCTAACACATCGGTAGGAATAGTTTCGCTGTGCCCAATAATTTGCATGCACTTGGGAACAGAACTTACCGTCTCCTCGTGAGAGGCACAGAGAAATCCCTGAGTGGGACTATTGCCCCAGAGGGGATTGGCTGACATAAAAACCTCCCGGCAACACTGGATTTTTTTCCGATCGGTGCGCGCAAATCCAACCTCGCCTCCCAAAAGTTTGGCAATAAACTGGTGGCCAAAGCAGATGCCCAGGGTGGGTGTTCCACCAAGCATGACGGGCCCCAGCCAGTCGGCAAGCGCGATCTGCCACGAGTCGTTATCGTGAACGCTGGCGAGGCTGCCAAAAATAATGACGCCCGCAAGCGGTGACGCGGAGTTTTGAGCGGAAATCCTCTGGAGTGAAGCCATGCCGAATAGAGCGGGTAGGTGGTACGTGATGGGGTTAGGGCTTAGCAAAGATAGGTGATTGAGCGCATCCAGTTCGGGTTTCTTTACCGCCGGGTCGATGATTGCGATGGTTGATTTCAAGACCCAGTCCACTCAACTTCGTAATGAATTTTGCCCCACTCCACGCTGACACAATCATGGATCTGAACAGGAGCGACGCCTGCGGGAGTACCGGTGAAGATTACATCGCCTGGGGAGATCGGAAAAAACCGGCTGACGTAGGCGATTGCTGATGCGGGTTTGAGCAGCATCTCGCTCGGTAAAGCAGATTGGCGAATGGTGTCACCTTGGCGGAGTCGAAACTCGGTATCCATAAAATTAGGAAATTCATCTATAGAAAGCCACGGGCCGAGAATGGTGGAGTCTGGAAAAACCTTGGATAGTGTCCAGGGGTGTCCCTGTTTTTTCAACTGGAGTTGCAGATCACGCAACGTGAGGTCGAGGCCAACGGTGAGCCAACCGATGCGCTCCCCGGCCTCGGCTTCCGAAAGGTTCATGCCGCCCTTGGAGACCCAGATAGCAATTTCGACCTCCGGGTGCAGCTCGGACCCCCGATTGGGGAAAACGACCTTGCAGCGTTCGCCGTTTCTGCCTACCTGTCTTCGAATGGACGGGGGCTTGAGAAAAATAACGGGTTTTTCAGGGAGTGTCTCATTCATCTCATTTGCGTGCGCCGCATAATTTTTTCCGAGGCAAATTAATTTGTCCACTTGTCAACGCTCCGATGCTGCCATTAAAATATTTTACATGCAGATAATAGTAACTTTTTTGGCGTTTGTAACACCCTTCTCAATCATTGCAGTTTCCGGGGCGGCCCCGGGCGATCCTCGCGTAATCGAATTCAAAACGGAAAAAATCGGGGAGTCCGTTCATTGGATGCCTTCTGAGGTCAACGTGGCACCCGGGGAAAGGGTGAAGTTTCTGGTAAAACATGAACTGGTGGGTGGTTTCGATTTTCACGGACTGAGCATTCCCGTTCTCAAATTATCGGAGCAGGTGAATCGAAATCAGCCGCTAGAGTCCAAGGTGCTAACGATTCCCACGACCCTTAAAGAGGGGAAATACCCCATTGGCTGCCATTTCCACCCGAAACACGTAGCGGCAACACTTGTGGTGAAGAAGTAGATGACCGTAACGGAACTCAAGGAACGGCTCGATCGGGGCGACAAGATTCAGATCCTCGATGTGCGCGAGCACTCGGAATGGAATGTGGCCAACATCGGCGGAACACTGGTTCCGCTGGGGGAACTACCCAAGCGCATTGACGAACTGGATTCACAGACTGAATTTGCCGTGCTTTGCCACCACGGAATGCGTAGCGCTCAGGCGGTTGGGTTTCTGCGTCAGAACGGATTCGCCAAGGCGCATAATATTGTGGGCGGCATTGAGGCATGGTCCCTGACCGTCGATCCCACGGTTGCGCGGTATTGAGGGAGGTGCCTATCTACTTTCCAGCTGAAAAGGTAGCGGGTATCGAGACGGTTGGCTGTTACCCGCTACCTTTTCAGCTGGAAAGTAGATAGGCACCTATATGATCATGGCGTTGGTAGCAGTGGTAGCGGTGGTTGCAATTGCGGCGGTCCAGGAAAGCGATTTGGACGCGATTAACCGAGAGCCTGCCGTTGAAAAGCTCACGGCGGAGGAAGAACGGCTGATTCCTTATATCGATGGTTCCGGAGCGTTAAATGGCGCTATTTCGGAAAAGATTCAGCTTCCCAGCGATGATTTGGCGTCGGTCGCGCCCGAACCCGACAGAGCAATCGCCACGCCCGATTGAATCGACTGAGCCTGTTTGGCCTGTTTAAATCGTTCTTTACGCAAACCTACACAGGGTGCGACAGATCTTAATTCTTCACGACCTGCGCGGCCCAGCTCAGAACCTCTTCTCCCAGCTTAAATACACTCGCTATATCTGCAGGTGTCAGGATTTCATACCCCTCTTCATAACGACGGACAGTGGCATATTCGGTCAGTTCACCGATATCCCTGGCGCGCGCAGGACGCTGTTTTTCAGGAACGCAATTCACTAGCGCTTCCAGATCGTGGGTGTGAACCACTTCGATTTCCAGATGACAAAGCACCGCCTTGATGCTTTTTTCAATCGCCTGTTGAACGAGGTAACAGACGTTTTCGACGCGACCATGGGTGCCCTGCACAAGGTCCTTAGCTGAGCCCAGATCTCCAGTAGCTATCGAGAGAAGTACCGACGCATACGCCTTCTGGTATCGTTTTCCTCGGGGAGTCACGGTTGCATCCCCCATTTCCAGATCGGAAAAAGCTCGATGCCATCCTGATGAATTTCCAGACAAATCCCCCCGACCGCCTTCGTTGCATCAAAGCGGCTCTGGTTCACAATAATCAGATCGAGCGGCCATGAGGCGAGTGGTGACGGCAGAGAACGACGATACTCGCGCCTCTGCACCCCATCGCGGAGAATTATGGCAATATCTAAATCGGATGCCTGCGACATTTCGCCACGCGCAAAAGAGCCAAATACAAAGATGTGATTTACATTCCCCGCTGCAACGCATTTTCCAGCGATGTCAGAGAGTAAAATCGCCCATTCTTTTTGTGATGTATCCAGTTTTTGCAGCCGCAGAAGACTCATATAGACAGTTGTACCCGAGTCGCCACGACCAATCCACAAAAAGGAAGGGCCGCCGAGTGGCAAGCCTGGCGGTAGCGCGACGCATCTAAACCGCATCATACAGCGTCGTACAGTTTTTGGCGGGTTTCGCCGAAGAGACATACACACCCATGTCCAGGCAAAACCCCAGAATAAGACGCGTGGCCCCTCGCTGGGAGGAGCGATTGCAGGATCAATTTGATCGTGCGTTGCCGTTTTATCGGGATCGGGGCGGGGTGCTCTTTGTCAGCTACTGCCGATTTTGGGAACAGCATGGATTCGTCCAGCAGAGTCTGGCGCGATTTCTGACCGATCATCAGGTGCCGGTGACGTGGTTGGACGCGGCCGGATGGCGACCCTATTCTCCGACGTTATATTGGAATTCGCCCTACTTAACGGTGCGGCAAATTACCCGTTTGCCCGGAGAACGATTTCCCGGCGTGCGCCCTCTCAGTATCGGCGTCCAGGTTGGCGATATTATCCGTGAAGTGAAAAAAATGGGAAACCCAGTGCTTTGGATCCAGGCCGGACTGGAGAGAGGAATTGCCGAAAAATTACCCTATATCGATGTGTTTTCGACATTTGATGATCCCTATCGACACCCCGCCGAGGATCCGCTGTGCGAGAGAAGCCGCTTAATTATTTGTCAAAACAGATTCACCGAGGAGTTGCTCAGTTCGGTCCCCGAAAACCGACGAGTGCAGCTATCGCCGCCGGTCGATTTGCGCAAACGCGTATTTAGCGACTCGAGCTTTCATTTGCCGGCTTCTTTTCCCAAACGAGTGATGGGATACATCGGCAGTTTTCTGCACGGGGGATACGATAATTTTCTGATGGAATATTTTATTCGCCACCTGCCCGATTGGGGGTTTCTCATGATGGGGCGAACCGATGATCTCGGAATGAACGATTTGAATCGACTGAGGCAGTACCCAAATTTCATCTATTACCCATGGGCCGAGCGCGCGCAGCTTGCCGCGATCTGGTCACGTCTCGACTTGAGTCTGCTGCTTTATCGCAACCACCCGATGCAAGACGGAGCCTATCCGGTAAAGCTAATTGAGGGTCTGCACTTCGGAGTTCCGGCTATCGGTACCCAGGTGAACAAAAATCGCGATATCGCTGACTATCTTCCCTGCAACTCATTCGCCGATCAGCTCATCGAAGAGGCCGTGAAAACAGCCGACTGGTCAGAAGACAAAATCGAAAAAATCTACGACCACTTTCGCGAGGCGACCGATCCGCGTCAGCAGCTCGTGACGGTCGCTCGGCGGTTGGGCTGACTCGGAGAGCCTACTTACAGACCCTGTCTTAACGCCCTATCGCGTCTCTCTGCAGCTGCTTGTAACAGTCGCGCAAACGACCGCCCTGCGCCGAGCATTTTTCAATCCAAGCCTCGCGCTCTACTTGGCTGATGTACGCAGGCTCTCCCACATATCTCAGACTGCCCTCTCGATTAGCAGTGAATTGCGACGGACGGGCTCGCTGCGTAAAAAAATCCTTTTCCAGCACCTCAACACTGCGGTTTTCCGTGTTGCGGTTATCTGGGTTTTCTGATCGTACCTCGATGACTATGTTCGTAGGCGTATCCTGTGTCCAAGCCGTTTGCGGAAATGCCAGCGTCGAAAGAAGAAGAGTCGTCAAAACCAACTTCCACCGTTTCATTACAAGAGCGAATTTTGCCACTACCCACCGTTTCATACTGCAATCCTCCAGAACTATCGGAGCAAATAAAGCAAATTGGATGCCATGTTTTTTAGGCGGTGGCGCTACGTGAGGCCTCGCGATTTCCGCTGCGAACGCCCTAATGAACAGCCCATTTTAAGCGAAGTGTCTAACAATTTTACAGTTGCACACGGTGTAGACAGTTTTCCGGATTCCGACCGATAATCAAGTAAAGCTGAGCGCTTTGAATACCTTGAGAATACTGGATCGCTGCGGCCTATCTCGTTGGCACATCGTTGCATCGTTAATCTCGGCACCGCAGGGGACGGTGATTTTCGGAGGCAAGCAGGTGGGGTTATCACTCAAAGAGACATGCATTCAAGTTGCGGCGAGACTGTTTGTCGGGGTCTTCGCATCGCTCTCGCTGATGTGCTTACCCATCACTCAGACCAGGACAGACGGCACTGCAGAAATTACGCGCGACTCTACCGGCAGGTTGGAAATGGCCGGCGGATGGGAAATGAATAGTTTTGGGGACACAGGGGAGTCGACGGCTCGGCAGACGCACGGAGGTCTGGATGATTTCCAGCGCTTCGTGAGTCAGCTGGCCGAGCTGGAGGGGCTTGGGGGATTTGCATCCCCCGGGAAATTTGAGTCCGACGAACAGAGGCGGATCAGCGCTTTTCCGGTCGACGGGAAGTAAGAACTGGCTCTAAGCGAGCAGTCGTGGGTGGGTATTTTTTTAAATAAAAATCCCTCTCATGGGTTACCACTACTCCTCTCTCACCCGCCGCTCCCAAACGTTGGGGGCGGCGGGTTTTTTTGGCGTTTGAGCAATCGGTGCCAGACACTCGTGAATTTGGTAGGATGTCATGAAGCTCATGGATGATAAAAACCGAATTGCGTCCCTAGTCGGAGACCCGATGCTTTCCCACCTGCGTGTGCAACTCGATGAAATCGAGTGTATCGCTCGCGGCGGTATGTCACATATCTACCGGGCCCGTCAGCCGTCGCTCGATCGTTATGTGGTGGTAAAACAGCTCAAGGACGAGCTCTTTTCCAATCCCGATATGCTTGAAAGGTTCCGGCGCGAGGCGCGCGCGCTCGCCTCTGTGCTGCACCAAAACGTGGCACATGTTTACGATTTCGTCGAGTCGGGCAATCAGTCCTACATTTTGATGGAGTATATCGACGGGGTCGATCTTTCCTTCCTGCTCTCCAAGCTGGGTCAATTGCCGTTTGATATTGCCGCCGCTGTTCTTCTCGGAATTGCTCGCGGCGTGAGTTACATCCACGCGCACAATCTGATTCATCGCGATATCAAACCCGCCAACGTTCGGTTGACAACCCGTGGCGGTGTTAAACTCATGGATTTCGGCATCGTGATGAATCTGGATCGCGAGAATCTAACTAGACCGGGCCTTATGGTGGGCTCTCCGAGCTACCTTTCTCCCGAACAGGTGATTGGCGACCCCATCACCACGCGCGCCGATGTTTTTTTATTGGGAATCGTTCTCTACGAAATGTTGGTCGGGACCCGGCCGTTTAAGGAAGAGGGCGCACAGACGGTTTTTCAGGCCATTCGCGAAGCCAATTACGTTCCTCTGAACCAGATGCGTCGATCGGTACCCAAGGGGCTCGATCGAATCGTGCGCAAATGCCTACAAAAAGACCCTTCGAATCGATTCGATAGCGTGAAATCACTCATCAACGAGCTGGAGACCTACCTGGGTGGTTACTTGAGCTCGCACATCGAAGATCTAGTGCTTGGTTTCTTGGATCGCGAGGCCATTTTGTCCCCGAGTATTTCTTATCTCGAGTTTGATAAAAAAAAATCGAGCTGGGCGGGGTGGTCGGGTCACTGGCCCGGGTGGGCCTCGTGGGTAGCGAGACTCGGAGTAATCGTCGCGGCTCTAGGTGTTGGTTACTGGATTGGAAAGATGTAGCCTGTTTTGGCTCCTCCTCACTCGTGACGCCCCCAGTAATCACCCTTCCCAGTAGCCACACGGGCTCAAGTTTAACCATAAAAGTGCCGATGAGATTAGTGCGGCGTAAAAAGGGTCCCTGTTCAACCGTCCCTGTGCAAATGTCCGTCACGCGTTCTAACCACTTTCCAATAATTGAGCGAATAGGAATCCGATGAAGAACATTCACAAACTCTTTCGAGCTACCTTTCCGATTTTGATTTCGACAATGGTTTGCTTTGGGTTTCTCGAGGGCGCTGCTAGGGTTTGGTACTACTTTAGAACGCCTCGGCCCATCGTCGTGGATGTTCAAAATATGGGCATGGGGACGCGTAATGGAAACGAGAGGTACAATTCCGAAGATTATGATGCGGTCGGTGCCGATGGGAAGTATTGCGGAGAGTTCATGCGGGCGCCGTTTGTATATTGGAAACGTAAGGCCTGCAGCACGAGCACAATCAACATCGATTCCCGCGGTATCAGAAAAACGGTTCAACCCTTCTCCGAGAGCGCACCACTTCAGATTTACCTCTTGGGTGGAAGCCTTGCGTTTGGCAGTGGTGTTCGAGACGGTAATACTATTGCGTCTGTTCTCGCCCAAGAACTCGAAAAGAAGGGGTACCAGGATTTTCATATTACCAATTTGGGCCAGTCCGCCTATATGTCGATGCAGGAAGTATTGACACTGTTAATGGAGATCAAGGCTGCAAGGGTTCCGCAAATCGCGATCTTTTTAGACGGAAGCTGCGAAGCCATTTCAACGGTTTTAAACGGGGGTACGCCTGGAATGACTCAGAAAGAGGGCGACTTGGTTTTCAGATGGGCAAAAGATGAAGTTAAGGTACCCGTCGCTGAAAAATTGGCCCAGAAGGCATTCTTGGTTAGGGCGCTCATTAACATTCGAGCCAAATTGAGACCCAAAACCGCTGCCGTCCAGGCAGCCAGTGAGCTCACCGGTCCCACTACGGAAGTGTTGGCCGAGCGCACTTATGACGACTACCAGGCCACGTCGCGACTCGCCGATAAACTCGCTGCCGCCTATGGAATCGAAACGTATTTTTTCTGGGGGGCTACCGTGTTTTCGGCTCAGAAGACGCTGAGTCCGGTTGAAAAGGAGATTGCAGAAGAAATATCCGATTGGGATTTGTGGAACACCGCCATAGAGACAACAAAACACATCGATAGACGTGTAGCCAAGCGTCCGTTTCAGCTGTCTCGTTTCCACAATCTGAGCGGGGTTTTCCAAGGGTATACCGATACAATCTTCTTCGATCCGCTTCATCCTAACGAACGTGGCACCCGATTGATCGGTGCGGCGATGGCACAGGTAATGGCTAAACAAAGCCGAGTTCTGCCGACATACAGGCTGTCCAAGTTGCCTCGGACGTCTTCTCGAGTACCCTGAACTCGCCGAACTAGGCTTCACGGTACTTGCCAGTTCCAGCAATAGGAATCAGCAAAGGACAGCGCATCACAATACAGCACTGCGCGCCGCACGATAGCAAGCAGCCGGACAATGGAGTTAAAATAAAAGAATGGCACAAATAGATCTCCTGGATGCTTATCCGAAAATCTCGCGCAATCTCAAACAGCGAAGCGAAGTGAAACTCGAAGACCGGCGTATCGCAAAGCAATTCGGAAAGGAATACTTTGATGGTTCACGCGATCAGGGCTATGGCGGCTTCAAGTATGACGGGCGCTGGAAGCCCATAGTAACGCGCATGCGGGATCACTATGGCCTTACGAGCCATAATAGCGTGCTGGACGTCGGCTGTGCCAAGGGCTTTTTGCTCCATGATTTTCTAAGCGCGGTTCCAGGAATTCACGTGGCAGGCTTGGATATCTCCCAATATGCCATCGATAACGCGATGGATGACGTAAAACCCTTTCTTCGTTGTGGAAACGCCACGACTCTTCCGTATCCGGACAAGTCTTTCGACTTGGTGCTGGCGATAAATACGTTGCACAATCTTCCACTGGCAGGCCTGACCCAGGCTCTCCAGGAGATTAACCGTGTTTCCAGGAAAAATGCTTTTGTCGTCTTGGATGCTTATAGAAATGAGCTGGAGAAAGAGCGCCTTTTACAGTGGAATCTTACCGCTGAGACTCACATGTTCGTCGATGAATGGGAGCGATTCTTCAAAGAGGTTCCTTACCAGGGAGACTATGATTGGTTCATTCCATGATGCTTCCATCAATCACGCGCAGTGCGGTCCTCCGGGCGCAATGTGAACCGCTCACGATAGAAGAGTTGGTAATTCCGCCGCTATCGTCGGGACAGGTCGCCATTAAAATCGCCTTCGCTGGAATTTGTCATTCTCAACTAAATGAAATTCGTGGAAAAAGGGGAGAGGACAAGTATCTGCCCCACCTCCTAGGCCATGAGGCGAGTGGAACTGTTGTTGCCACGGCCCAAGACGTCACTCGAGTACGCGCCGGTGATACTGTCATTCTATCGTGGATTAGGGGAGCCGGGAAAGATGCCCCCGGGCCCCAGTACAGACGTAGTAACGGCGACGTGGTTCATGCCGGTGCAATCGCCGCCCTCTCCGAGTACGCAGTCATTGCAGAGAACCGTTGTACACCCGTCGACCGGAAATTCTCCTTGAGAACGGCGGCGCTGATCGGCTGTGCGGTTCCAACGGGGGCAGGGATGGTTCTCAACCAGGTGAAACCCTCTCCACACGAGAGCGGTATTATTATCGGTGTGGGTGGGGTGGGGCTCAGCGCATTGATGGCGGCTAAGTTATGCGGCTGTTCGCCGCTTGTTGCGGTTGATGTTTATGATGAGAAACTGGAATTTGCGCGCTCGCTCGGGGCGACTCACGTTTTTAATTCCAAGAGTCAGAAGAATTTAGAGGTTGCAGTGCGGGACCTGTTACCGCAAGGCGCCGACTTTATCATTGAGGCCTCTGGTTCCAAAGAGGTTATGGAATGTGCATTCAGGCTCGTGAAAGAATCCGGCGGACGGCTCATTATCGCGGGGAATGTTGCCCACGGCCAAACCATCCAAATCGATCCCTTCGGACTTATACGCGGAAAACAGATCCTGGGATCCTGGGGAGGACAAACGGATCCCTCTCGCGACTTTGCTGAGTACGTCCGGCTAAACCTGGCGGGGAACTTTCCCATTGAAAAACTCGCCACGCGTTCTTTTTTGCTAGACGAGGTCAATGAGGCATTCCAGCTTCTCGAGTCGGGAAGTGTAGGACGGATTCTTGTTGAATTTCCCAACTAGATTCTGCCCCATATTGTTGATACGCCAGGCGCGGTCCAGTTTGGTTTTTGCCGGTCTTCTATTTTTCATGGCCCGATAGATTCAAAATAAGACGGAGCGGAAATGAATACTTTTCGAAAAATCGCTGTCATTGGAAGCAATTCGTTTTCAGGAAGCCATTTTGTGCAGCATATTTTGGATAATACCGATGCGGAAATTCTGGGCATCAATCGTCCCCCCGAGAGCGCGCCACTATTTCTCCCCTATCTCCACCAGAAGATACGCCCATCGCGGTTTCAATTCTTTGCCTTTGATCTCAATAAGGACTTAAGTCAAATGTTGGAGTTCTTCGATAGTGAAAAACCGGATGCCATCGTGAATTTCGCCGCACAGGCGGAAGTTCGCAGCAGCTGGAACTGGCCCGAGCATTGGTTTCAGACAAACTGCATGGCCATCGTCAAATTGGCGAACCACCTAAAAGATAAGTCCTATCTGAAAAGATATGTGCACGTTTCGACTCCTGAGGTTTACGGAACGACCGAACCCAACATGAAAGAGACATTTCATTTCAATCCGAGTACCCCGTATGCGGCATCGAGGCTTGCCGGTGAGGCCTTTTTGCATACCTTGGCAAAGCGGTATCAGTTTCCACTCGCTGTTACCAGAGCAGCCAATGTTTAT
This sequence comes from uncultured Pseudobdellovibrionaceae bacterium, assembly GCA_964603655.1. Classification (GTDB taxonomy): domain Bacteria; phylum Bdellovibrionota; class FAC87; order UBA2466; family UBA2466; genus JACPWY01. The sequence goes on from CAZRVZ010000133.1 coordinate 14,244, forward strand.
GGACCGCACCAACAGCTCTACCGCATTATTCCAAAGACCATTCTTAGTCTCAAACACGGGAAAAAAATTCAGCTGCATGGAGCAGGGGTAATCTCGCGTTCCTTCATCCACATTCGAGACGTGGTGGATGCCACTCTTCGAATCGCTTGCCAGTCCCAGGTGGGAGAGGTGTTTCACATCAGTCGAAACGGAGAAGAGGTTCGGATGCGAGATGTTGTAAAACTCATTTGCGACTCGATGGGGTACGATTTCGAAAAAGTGACCGAATCTACGGGTGATAACTTTGGACAGGATATGAGGTACAGCCTTTGTTCCAGCAAGGCTCGTGAAAAGCTTTCGTGGGAACCGAAAACCTCTCTATTGGATGGCATTGGCGAAGTCATCGGTTGGGTGGATGAAAACTGGAAGGCTCTCAGTCAACTTCCGATGGAGTACACACACCGTCAGTAGTTGAATTTGACTTGGCATCTACCCCGCCACTCGAAGTGAATTTCAGTCAATTAATCAACTGCATTACGCAAAGCGCTAAAACACTTGCCGAATGGTACTCCGGGCCTTATTCATGCTCAGTCTGAATAAGACGAAGTCTGGAGTAACTTCTCAATGAACCGATTGATTGTGTGCTGGGTGTTTGTGTTTTGTGGATGGGCGCTGGCCCATGTTCCGGATGAGGCTGGTAGAGCTGACTCCGATTGGGAGTCTGTTTCCCGAGTGCTCGAGGCGAGCTTTGTTGCCATTGAGGCGAATTCGGGCCTCGTGGGGGATCGCCCATTTCGTTTTGTGGACGATTCTGGTCGAGCGTACTTTCTGGGCAGACTGCGCCTGACTGAGGCCCTCATTTCGGCGCTTTCCGTTTTGGAACGAGATCCCCGCTGTGTGGGAGGGGATAGTCGGCCTCACCACTGCCACCACCATCCGAATTGGCGCGAGCGGTTGGTTTCTCGGGTTAATGCTTTAACAACCGGCGTAGGTCGAATCACCGGAGCGTCAGCCGAGGTGGCACGCCATTATGGACTGGTTCCACTGGTGGTGGTGCTCGTGACGTGGCTACCCTACACCGCGGCAACCGAAATTCTGGAGTCGTTCGTAGTCGGGCCGGCGCACCTCTGGTGCACACTTTCGCAAATGCTCTATTTTGGTGCGATTGAAAAAATGGCCTTAAGCGGCCGGATACTGTCCGAGGCGGTTCGCCATCGAGGGTCTAGTTTGAGTTTGTGGCAACGGGTAAAGGCTCTCTGTGCCGACTCTCTGGCGTTGTCGCGTTATCGAAAGCTTTTGAAGCGGGTGTTGGTGGATTTGGTGGGAGCCGTGGTCAATCGCGCCGACTTCTGGAAGTTCAGCGTGGCAGGTACGGACAGAAACGCAGTCACGCAATTATATGGTCTCTCCGGAATTTGGGCCGACTATTATGCCGCCTCTCAGAGGCTCACTAAAAGCTGGACCGATTCGGGATTAGCCGATCTGGATAAGGTTATGGAAAATCGCGACGGTCTAAAAAAAATGCGCCTTTTGGAAATCGTTTCGGGGCTGGAGCTTCTCTCGTCACTGGTTCGAAAGAGAATCGTGCTCAGTTACACGACCGGTCGTTCGGGCTGGGGTGCATACACCGCAAATATGTTTCGCCTGGGCGAGTGGATGGGTCGCATGGAAAGATGGCACCGTGCTGTTCTTTTGCACGGAAACACAAATCCGGATCCCGCTCAAGTTGAACTACTTCACGAAGGATATCAGACCTTGATCCAAGATCTTAGAGGGCTTAGCGGTATTTCCACTGCCTGTAGTGACAGGCTCAGTGAAGTTCGGCCGCTTCCAAACGACGCCGTAAATGCGAACGATTCTTACGGGAGCGGTTCCGGTGGGTGAAGCGACCTTTCGGGACCTCTTGTCCCGTCGCGGGTTGAAGTTCACCCGCGTGAGGCGGTTGCTCTTCGACGAGGTTCTCAAAAAACGCAAACACTTCGACGCCGGTACCTGGTACCGAAATTTGAGGCGGCGGGGTCTGCCCGTATCCCGGGACACGGTGTTTCGCACGATTCCGCTTTTTCTCGAGGCCGGGATTCTGCAAAAATCGGTGGGCGAGGGGCGAGGGGAGTATTTTGAACGCGTAGACAGCCATCACGATCACTTGATCTGCGTGGGGTGTCGGAAAGTTGTCGAGTTTGCATCTGGGGAGATTGAGAGTTTGCAGGATCGGGTGGCAAAAAAAAAGGGCTTTGAGCTTTTATTTCACGATCATAAGCTTTTCGGCCATTGCCGCAAATGTCGGCAAGGGGCTAAATCCCAAATCACAAAATTTTGACGCGCACAGCGTGACAACCAGTGGCTGCTCCCTAAACTCCACACCCATGAAAACCCTATTTTTGTTTTGCTTCAGTTGGATGGCACTAGCCCAGACTTCCATGGAATTGGTCCTGACCGTTCCCATCGAGACACAACTGGGAGTGGAAGGAATTCGGGACGGCCAACTCGTCTGGCTCGAGATGATCCGCGAGGCCAGAAAAAGTTTATCCATCGAACAGTTTTATATTACGGATGAAATGGGTGAGCCACTCCGCCCGGTGCTCGATGCAATTCGTGATGCAGGAAGCCGTGGGGTGGTTGTGCGCCTGATTGCGGACGAGAAGTTTTTTAAAACCTACCCGCGTTGGGTGACGGAGGTGGGGAATTATCCGAGCGCCGAGGCGCGCACACTGGATTTTGCACCGGGCGTTCAGCACGCCAAGTTTTTTGTTGCTGATGGCGAGAATGTATTTGTGGGGAGTCACAATTTCGATTGGCGCGCGCTCAAGCATATTCACGAGGTCGGTGTTCGCGTGCGCAGTCGCTCCGTGGGCGCCAAGATGGAGGATATTTTTAATGCCGATTGGGCGGCGGGTATTACCGTTGCAGGCGGTGTCGGGAAGCCTATGCCCCTGTTTGAAAGTCACGGCACTTACGATTCCGATCCCATTCGGGTGCTGGCATCTCCGGCGTCAAAAAACCCGAAAGGGATTGAGGATTCACTGACGGTGATTTTGGAAAAACTGGCCGGCGCCAAAAAAACCATCGCGCTTCAGCTTTACGAATATTCGACTGTGTCCCGTGATGGCAGGGTGGGGTGGAAAACTTTGGACGAAGCGCTCAGGAAGGCAGCCGGACGCGGAGTTTCTGTGCGACTCCTCGTCGACGCGACGGCGTTGAAGAAGGACAAGAACGGACTCGTGAGTCTGGGCAATCAGAAAAATGTCGTTGTTAAAGCCACCACCATTCCTCAGTATTCCGGGGGCTTAATAGACTACGCTCGGTTGATTCACAGCAAATACCTAATCATCGATGAAATGACTCTCTGGGTGGGAACTGAAAACTGGAGCCGAGGTTATTTTGAAAACTCCCGCAATGTTGGGCTGGTGTTTACGGACAGGCAGGTGGCGGCCAGCTTGTCTTCGATATTCGACCGCGTTTGGGAAAGCGAATTAACAAAAACGATTGAGGGAACTACCAGGGTATCCCTCTCCACGCCTCGCGTATCCGGTGTTCGAAAATTCCATTCGAGAGCCAGCCAGGGGATAGTTGGCCATTTGAGAGTGAGCCAGGGGAGAGTTGGCTAGCACAACTTTGGTTTTCCAGATCGAATACTTGCCTCGATTGCATCAGTCTGACGATCTGCCCTGCCTCGGCTTTCACCCGTTCGGTGTCACCAATCAAATTGAAAGTAAAGGGAGCTGAGTTGAGATCAACCGTTTCGCTTACTCGAAGGGCGCCGTCGAATCGGTAATAGACAGCGGGTTCGAAACGGGTTGTGAGTCTATCGAAACTATCGAGAGCGGCCGTTTTGTATCTCCCCGCACCGGGAGCAATCAGGGTTACGAGTGCCGCATCGGTTTTCATCTTTCTGGGTGGCCTTTGAATTTCTGCCAGAAATTTTGGGGTGTCGAGGAGTCTCATCAGATTGAGGTGAAGCTGGCTCGTTCCCCACACGCGCTCCTCGACCGCCGGCGCTCCGGTACCCATGAGGCGCGCGCCCGATTCGATGAGAAACCAAAGTCCGGTAGCATGCTCATGCATGAGTTCGGCGTGGCCGGGACCAAAATCAAGCCCGATCTTTTTGTTGATGTTGGAAATGATGGGCCCGAGTTCAGACGCCAGGCTGCCGGTAAGATCCACCGGGCGATCGATGAAATATACGCGTCGACCGTTCGGTAGCATGACCTTGTGGTAACGCCACAGACCGGTGATTACGGTTTGGCCTTCGTGGCTGATGGTGTTGACCACATATTCGTCCCCCACAACCTCGGGTTGGACCACAACTTGAGAAATTTTGTGGCCATACTGGTCGACGGATCCCAGCATCCGGCTTAGCTTTTCGATGATTGTTTGCGGATCCTGACGCCGGACAAAATAGACCATCACTGCGCCCGAGGCAGCATCTGGTTTTAGCACGATGCGCCCAGTGGTCAGCTGTCCGGTAAACTCAAGGATTTCGGTCACGGAATTGGAGAGCAGTGATGGGACCCCGTGTGGGGTGGACCGAATCGCATCTTGCTGAGCCCACTTATTGCGTCGCAGGTTTGCGGAAAGTGGATTGTTGGACCGCAGGTCGAGCGCTTGGCTCAGGATCGGCTCGAATCGAGCGCCTTCCTCCATGCCGCCAATGATACCCACGACCGGTTGCTGCCTCAGGTTGGAAATCAAAGTGTTGGTACTGATGAGGTCCTCGGGATTCCACAGAAATTCTCGCCGGTAGAGCCGCCGAGTCAGTTCAAAGGACTTGGCATAGACACCGAGCTTTTTTTGGGTGCGCACATGAATCCAGCCAATCTCCCGGTCGGGAAACAGGCGTTTTGCCTCGGTGATGTAGAGTGCCGCCGATCCATAGCAGTCGACGCAGACGAGCACCACTCGAGCCGGAGCGCTGCTGGAAATGGTCGCAAAAAAGCCAATGATTACAAAAAGTAAATGAAACAAAACCTCACCCGATCTCTACTCCCCGATTTCACTCTCCCGTTTCCTCTCTGTGGCGCCGCACCGTATCAAATCCAGCGGGGCATCGCAATGTTGGATGGCGTGTGTAGTCAATGTTGGGTAAATTAAGGGCATGTTGCACGATGAAGTTACGACGATTGGGCGGATCAAACGCATCCTGGGAAAGCCGAGCCGGCGTGTTTTTGAGGGCATTGGTGATGATGCCGCCATTGTCCAATCTCCGCGCGGACGCACGGTTGTTACCGTCGATACGATGGTGGAAAACGTACACTTTGACCTTCTGTACACGACTGCGCGCGAACTGGGGCGTCGCGCGATCTCGGTCGCGGTGAGCGATCTGGCCGCGATGGCCGCGCGCCCGCTTTATGTGTTAGTCAGCCTCGGCCTCAAGCAGAATGTTTCCGATATTTTTATTGAGGAACTCTATACGGGCATAAAAGAGGCTGCCCGGCGCTACGGAACCGATGTGATCGGCGGCAATACGGTACAGTCACCCACGAGCATCGTGGTCGATGTCGTGGCAATTGGTGAAGGGAAACAATTACTCAGGCGATCGGGAGCCAAAGTTTCCGATGTGATCGCCGTGACTGGGTTTCTGGGGGACTCGGCGGCGGGTCTGAATCTCTTAAAACGAGTCGGAAGAGACGGTACACCCGTGCAGATGCAACGGCTTCTAACAAGTCACCTAGACCCTGTTGCTCGGGTCACTGAAGCGCTTGCGATTTCTCGTTTTGTTCACGCCGCCATCGATCTGAGCGACGGCCTTTCGACCGACCTCCACCACCTGTGTCTCGCAAGCCGTGTGGGCGCTCTCATCGATAAGGCATCCCTTCCGATATCACCGGCGGCACGCGATGCCGCAAAGTTTCTGGATTCGCAGGAACTCAAATGGGCGCTCTGTGGCGGTGAGGACTACGAGCTTCTCATCACCCTAGATCCCAAAAACTTTTCTCGTTGTCGAAAGCGTTTAAAGGAGTTTGATGTCGAATTGACGGCAATCGGCGAGGTGACCCCGGTAGAGAGTGGCGTTCGCATTCGTGACGAGCGCGGTGAAATTTGCCCCTTAGCTCCGATGGGCTGGAACCATTTTGTGCGCCGCAAGGTCCCTAAAGGTAGTTAGATTCTGCTGAAAAAGTCCGATTATTTCTATGCGTTTTTTCGATTGCACCATTTTTTTTTGCCCCGTTTGAATTAGAATCTCGATTTTTGCTGTATTTTGTCTAATCGCCTCCCATTTTCGTTTCTATATTATTGCCCTTATGCATCGTTGGCCTTGTCTCAATCGGTGTAGCCGACAGACATTGGCTGCTGCCCCAGTAAGTTTTGCCTGAAGCCGGGCCTTTGCGGTTCCACGGTAACGACAACGGCGCCAATGTTGACCCCT
>CAZRVZ010000134.1:0-9957 GCA_964603655.1 uncultured Pseudobdellovibrionaceae bacterium
GTTCACCGATGAGTGATCCCAAAAATATGAACGAAGACAGTTACATCATCTTTTCTATTGGCGGAGAGCTCTACGGCACCCAGCTTCTTTCCGTAAAGGAAATAATCGAGCCCCAGAAGGCCAAACCGATTCCCTGCGCACACGCATACGAGTTGGGGCTGATGAATCTTCGGGGCCAAATTATCAGCGTGATCGATCTGCATCAGAAATTCGCGGTGCCCAGAATCGATACTCTGACGGGCCTGATTATGATTCTCGATCTGGAGGGCAGCGTCATCGGTGTCCTGGTGGGCAAGGTGCTCGGAGTCAAGAAATTGGGATCGCAGGCTATTACCTACCACCCGGTCGTAGATGGGCCTATCGGCGCGGGCTTTATTCTCGGCGCGATCCGGATGGATGAGAAATTGGTGACCCTTGTCGATCTGAAGCGACTGATCGACCAAAGCGAACTGGCGAGGCACCGTGAAGCCGCCTAGCGCCAAAATTATTTGTCAGAGAACTAGAATTTAAATGAGGTAACGAATGAAACGTAAAACCATACTGTGGGAAACGATAAAAACCTGCCTGGGTATCACCTCCATGATGATCCTCTTCGGCCTGGTCGTCACGGTGACAACCGTCACGATAAATAGCGGCCTGAAGAGCCTCTCCGAGGTTCATTTTCAGCAGCTCATTCACATCGATAAAATTCAATCCACCGTGAATGAGATTCTCATGAGGAACCGGTCGATCGGGCCATCGCGTTTCACGGGGCAGAGAACCGTGCAATCGACCGCAAGACTCCTTGCCACCGTGACCACGCATGTCGGCGCGCTCAGGCAACTCAGTAGCACGCTCGGAGAGGAGAGTACGGTCGTCAAGTCACAGCTCGATATACTCGCGTCGATTAGTAATGAGATGAATCGTGAGTTTACTCTCATCGAAAAAGGTTCCCCCCTCAAGATTGTATCGCGCAATCAGGCCGTGGCCCCCGACCCCATGGCGGCCCTCGACGGCCTGGTGGTTCGATTCTTTGGTGAATTGTCACCTCTGGTCACCGCTATACATTCGCAAATCAGGATGGAAAAAAATGCAATGAGCATTTTTCTCTCCCGTGCCAACCTGAGCACCATCGTTCTGATCCTCTTGTCATTGGGGGGGACGGCCCTGCTGGTGGTTCGGCTCCTGTCCTTTGTGAAGGGGACCTTGAGTGGAACGACCGCGACGATTCAAAATAACCTTTCCGATTTGCGCACCCAAATGGCCCGAATCATCGCAGGGCTGGGTGGAAACGTGGAGAGTCTGTTATCCGCCTCCAATAAAATCGCCAGTGTGAGCCATGGGTTTTCCAAGAGCCTCTCCTCACAGGCAAACGGCTTCGCCCAGGCCTCCGCCGCTCTGGACCAAATCAATGCGATGTTGGGTCAAACGGCCCAGCACTCGAAAAGCTCGATGGATGTAGCCCTGAAATGCCAGGAGGACGTGATGAATGGGCACGGTATTGTCAAAAAGATGGATGGGAGCATGACGGAGATCGGGCTTGCCAACAGGAATCTCAGCGAAATCATCCAAATCATCTCATCAATCCGGAACAAGACAAAGATTATCAATGATATCGTCGTTAAGACACAGCTCCTGTCATTCAATGCCAGTATCGAGGCGGCCAGAGCCGGAGAGCATGGAAAGGGCTTTGCCGTAGTCGCCGAGGAGGTGGGAAAGCTCGCCGATACGAGTGGGCAGGCCGCCGAGGAGATTAGGACCCTTTTGGAGGACAGCCACACCAAGGTAGGAGGTCTGGTTGATGTTATCGGAAAGCGTGTCGACATAGCCTCGGGGGTTTCCAGGCAGTGTGTCGAGGTATTCGAAAAGATTAACTCGCAGATGTCACACCTGGCCAAGATGGTCAATTCAATCAGTACGGCCACCGCCGAGCAGAAGCAGGGGGTTGAACAGACGAGCCGTGCGATGTCGGAAATACAGTCCGCTAATGAAAAGAATAAGGAGATCACCACCCAGACGGCCATGGATGCAGCCACCATCAGAGCCCAGGCTGAACAGGTCTCCTCCACAATCAATCAGCTCAAGAGCGTGATCGAGAGGAATAGAACGGAGCTCAATCAGGTGTCGGATTTGTATGGGCTGACCCCTAAACCCGCCGAGACGGCCATTCGGGTGGCGGCCACCGATGAAGAGGAAAGCTTTGATCCCCAAAAGGTGGTTGAGCTGTATCGTAAGTCTTCGAATTCAAAAGGTCAGTCCAGGGCGGCGTAGGGCATGGAACCACTCTCCCTCAACCATTTTACCAAGCTGGCAGAGCTCTTTTATCTGGTCGCCAGCGTTCGGTTAAATGAGCGCGATCGAAACATGATGGAGTCCCGTCTCAGAGCAAGGCTCAATTCAATCGGGCTCAATTCGTTCGGTGAATATCTCTTTCTGTTAAAAAAATTCCCTCAGGAGGAGATTCCGATTTTTATTTCATTGATGACCACTCACCACACGTTCTTCTTCAGGGAAAATTCCAGCCTTGCCTACCTGTCAATGGTCATTCTGCCGAAGTTTTTCGATGCCTATTACGCCGGGGGGATCTTTCGAGTCTGGTGCGGGGGGTGTTCAACGGGGCAGGAGCCCTATTCGGTTGCGATGATTATCGATCGCTTTTTGGTCGAGCGACAAATTGAAGGCCATTTCGAGATCCTGGGTACCGATGTGGACTCTGGTTCCATCAATACGGCCCAGGCGGGACTCTACCCCGTGGAGAGCCTGACGGAAATTCCGCTCGAGATGAGGGAGAATTATACCCGCTCGATCGGTGACACCCATTTTGAAATCGATAGAAAGTTATGTTCCCATGTGCGTTTTCTCGTTCATTCCTTGGGCCAGAATGTTTCTCCCATGGAAACGAAGCTCCAATTCAACACCGTCCTTTTAAGAAATCTGCTTATCTACTTTTCACCCGAATCGATTCAGGCCGTGCTAACCGAGGTGCTTGAGGCGCTCGGGCCGGGCGGCACGCTCATGACCGGTGAATCGGATCCGCCGCTTGAGTCCCCGTTACTGCATCATATCTCCAATTGCATCTACATAAGACGACGGGATGGCGAGAGCGCGGGCGAGGGCGAGAGCGCGATCGAAAGCGAGGTAAAGCCCGCGAAACGAATTCGGGTCCTTCTCGTGGATGATTCAAAGAGCATCCACCTGTTATTCAAACAGGTTTTGAACGGGGTCCTGGACATAGAGATTATCGGAGAGGCCTACAACGGGCAGGAGGCCCTCGACCGGCTGAGGGACATATCCAAGCAGGTCGACGTGATCATCTGCGATATCCACATGCCGGTGATGGACGGAGTCATCTTTCTTGAACTGCAGATGAAGGAGTTTCGGATTCCCACGATCATGCTGAGCTCCATTGCGAAGGAGGACGCGGTTCAGCTGCTTCGGGCGTATGAAAAAGGGGCCGTTGACTACATTGAAAAGCCTCGGAATCTCGATATTCGGGCGATCCAGGCCGTGATTCTCCAAAAAATTCGAGAAATCGCCAGCGCCAACATCAAGGGTAGGGGCGTCTTTGATAAGACCCTACACGCCCCTCTATTGGATATCGTGCTCACCAGGCCCAATCGAAAGCTTATTCTGATGGGGGCATCCACGGGTGGACCGGAAACGCTCGCGCGAGTGCTGGAGAGTTTTCCCAGAGAGTGTCCCCCGGTGGTCATCGCCCAACACATGCCGCCATTTTTCACGAAGGTATTTGCCGAGCGTTTGGCTACCAGAATTGGCCCCTCCGTGAAAGAGGCTTTCAATCGGGACGCCTTGGTCCCGGCCCACGTTTATGTCGCCCCCGGTGATGCGAATGTGACCATAAAAAGCGTCGAGGGGGTGCTCCGTATCGAATTGAATTCGGAACAACGTTCCTACACCCCCTCCGTGGACATGTTATTTGAAAGCGGCGCTAGGCTGGCATCCGATTATTCCGTGCTGGGCGTTATTCTGACGGGAATGGGTGTTGACGGCGCAGAGGGGGTGCGTGCTCTTTACCAGGCGGGTGGGCACGTGATCGTACAGGATGAAAAAAGCAGCATTGCGGTCGGTATGCCCAAAGCGGCGATTCAAACGAACTGCGTTGATTCAATAGTTCCGGCTGATGAAATTGCCGCACACATTTTTAACGTCTTCAAGATGCAGCTCACCAATACGAGAATCCGAATGAAAGAGGCGGCGTGAGGCGGTGTGTGGGGCGGCGTGAGGCGTGGGGCTTTGCCGTTTACTTGCCGGACGTTGGCACAGAGGGCTGTTGGAATTGAACTCCGATACGCATTATTCCCGTTTCAACTCGTTGAATCCACCGAACCGTGGCCTCTAATTCGGCCATCTCTCCCACCGCGATCAAACACCGTGTGCCCCGATCGATGGGGCTGGGGGAAAGCACGACTAAGCCGCACCCCCCGAACGATTCATCCGTCACGAGGCCGAACATCTCCCAAATCGTCCCCTTTTCATATTCAAAGGTGATTCGCGCCACCGAGTTATCCGGTTTGAATCTGGTGTGCCTGCGTTTGGTAGCATAATTCATATTTCCTCCCGAGCGCGGGGAATTAAACCGATTATTCAGTGGGATCGCACAGCCACCAACAGATGGATTTTTCCCTGCTGTGTCTCAAGCGGAATGACGGGGATGCCCCGAAGGCGTTGAAGCATGATCGGGATCTCATCTCCCTCAATCATTGTGGGAATCGCCATTTCAAGAACGATGTCTCTGGATCGGAGCTTAGTTTTGGCCACGCCGAAACAGATGTTGAGGAGCTCCGCCGCCCCGTCCCGGAGCTCCGAAGTGATTTCAGTGAACTCCTCTCCAAACATTTTTCCCATCAGAGCCAGAAAAACCGATTTACCCAGGCAAAAGTACAAAACCCCATCAAATTGAGGGCCCTTCAGAACTATCTTGCTGCAGACTTCCGACAAAATTTGAGAGTTTTCATCGAAACTAAAGGAGCATTGAGGGACCACCTCGTAGTTGCATTGAACCTTCATCACCTCGACCAGTGCTGACGTTAAAGCGCTCACGAGAGTCTCGGGCGCTTCAGTGGAATTATTAAGGGCTGTATTCATCGTTTACGCAGCCTTGGCGCGTTGAGTTCTGGCGTGAACCTCTTCGAGCTTTTTTGACAATGCCTCCGTATTGAAGGGTTTGACGATATAGCCGTTCACCTTGAGGGTGATGGCCTCTTGAACCAGGCTCTTTTCAGTCTCCGCGGTCAAAAGAACGAAAGGCGTGGTGCCCCCCTTGGCCAAGCCCCTGATCTTGCCGAGCAGCTCGATTCCCGTCATTGCCGGCATATTCCAGTCACAAATAACAAGCTTGAAAGGCACATTTTCGCTCTGAGCAGTTACGAATTTTTCAAACGCCGTCGCGCCATTTTCCGCCTCGGTCGTATTGATGTGGCCCATTTCGGACAACGCTTTTTTAACCAGCTTCCTTATCGTCATCATGTCGTCCACAACCAATATTTTAGTATCCGCGGGAAACATGTAGGGTCCCTTATACCTTATCTGAAATCGTCACATCCTGTGTGGTGACCTCAATCGAAAAATCGCCCCACTCACTGAAAAATGGCAACCGGACCGATCGGCCCATGGTGAGGTAGTTCACACTTAACTTCTCCTTTGAACAGATGATAATCGGTATGGAGCGAATCGCGGAAATATTCTTTTCAATGAGGAGTTTTTTGGCCTGGTTGAACACCTGGTTGGTCAGTTCCTTGGCTCCGTCCTCGACCAGACAATTGATCTCGGTTATGGATTCTCCGAGCATTTTGGAAATGATTCCCATGATGACCCTTTTGGGAAATCGGATCACGACGTTGCCGATGGTTGTTTCGGTGGCAAGTGACATCCCGATACAAAGATGGGTGTTATCCACCGCACCGTGATCAACGAATTCCGCCTGTTTGGATCTGACCGACGTATTGCAAAAGGTCTGAAGGACGGTGGTCAGGGCCTCGATGAATGGAGTGACCAAGGACACATCCACCTGGTAGGCATCTTGGTATTTTCGAGCAATAACTCCCATACGAATCTCCTCTTTGTATTATCGGGCCCGGCCCGCGAAATCTTTAGGATTTTGTTTCTACATGTGTTTCTACACGAATGGCCTCGTAAGCCGGGAGGTAGTCTCCGATGCATATTCTTTATAAATACTAGTGAATTTGCATTCACTGCCTATTCTGTTATCTTTGTACTTATGCCTCACGAGCGACTACGGCACCTGCAGGAACCTTTTGAAAAATTGATTAAACACGCGCGGATCGTGGGTATTCTGGGGCATCGCCAAGTTGGGAAGACCACCTTTCTCAAACGCAATGCCAGGGAATACTTTACTCTTGATGATGAAGAGACATTGCTTGAGGCAACCGCTTCCCCGAAAAAGTTTATCCACCGTATGAAGGGAAAACGATCCGGAATAGATGAGTGCCAATTGGTGCCTGGTCTGTTTGCTGCCCTAAAAGTCAGGGTCGGCACAAGCCGGATTCCTGGGCGCTTCATTCTAACCGGTTCGGTTCGATTCACGAGCAGGCGAGCGATCCGTGAATCGTTGACCGGGAGGATCTCAAATCTGGAGTTATATCCGTTCGCGGTAACGGAAATTCAGAAAGAGCGGAGCAGCTCGTTCATCGCCAATGCCTTGGGAGCCACGCGATGGGAACCACTGGTTGCGGAGGCAGATCGCGCTCAAAGTTTTTACAATGAGAGGACTAAGACAGTCGAACGTTACTTGGAGTGCGGTGGCCTTCCGGGACTATTTCACATTCGCGACGGCAGTATCCGCAAGAATTTGCTTCGAGACATAATCGAAACGATATTGGACCGAGATCTTCGCCTCGTTTATAGAACAAGCCTGCCGTATCAGCGAATTTACGAATACTGCAAGGCAATTGCCGTCGCTCCGCTCCAGGTTGTCCGCCCGGGCAGCATGAAGCGGAGCATTCGCATAGCCGAAACTACCCAACAGCACCTTCTCTCAGCTCTGGAATCGGTCTTTCTACTTCGTAGAATTCCTATCGAAGGAGACTACAAGGGGGACCTATTTTGGTTTGAGGATCAATGCGAGCGAGGCCATTTCATCGGAACAAACCAACAGGACGAGGCCGATTGGATAACGTTCATCTATCGTAATGTTCGTACTCAGTTCAACTACCGATTAGGAGAACAGGCCCAGTTTTTTCACTATCGAACCCGCGGAGGGGCTGAGGTGCCGCTGGCTATTCGTACTCAAGCTGGTGTTTTGGGCATTATCGGTATTGCCTCTCGCACTGCCGTCAACCTCTCGTTGAGGCGCTCGGCCGAAAGCTTTCTCAGGCGCTACAATCATTCAAAGGTACTATTTGTGACCCGTGAAGGACATGTTGCCGAAGTCCTCACCGATCGAATCGCCGTCTTCTCGGCGCAGGCAGCGCTATTTTAGACTGGCAAAATATGTGGTGGCTGGGGCGAAACCGCGCTGCCACCAACATCACCGACCTGTGCCAATTTCGATGGCGTCGGGATCTCCATCATAAAAGGGATCTCCGTCATAAAAGTGCAGGAATCGTATCCTGACGCGCCGATTGGTTTCCCGTATTGATTCATATGGCTCCTTTCATAAGTTTTGCGATGCTACGATCGAGCGCTTATCTTCGTTATGCTTCGTCGCGGCTCCTAGGAGTACGAGGAGTACACCGTCGTCGCCGCGTCTCGCCTAACTCGATGAACGCTCGTCTCGCTATCGCAAAACTTATGAAAGGAGCCATAGGATCACGTTAGGGGTGCAGCTCCGGTTTCAAAAATTGATTTCCGTGCCTGTGAAGAAATCGATGATGCTGCGAGCAGAGTGTCACGATGTTATCCACTGTATGAAGTCCACCGTACGATTTTAGCTTTACATGATGGAGATCGACCCACCGCGTGTTCTCACAACGCCGTCCCAGACCGTCTCGGAATGTACATTGGCCGCGGTCTCGCAGATTGACCTGGTGAATGATAGCGGCTGGAGGAGCCGCCGCAGGTTGAGCCGTGGGCTTTGAACGATTTGAACTATTTGCATGGCTAGGAGGCTTTTTTGCATTTCTTTGCGCAATGATAACCGGGTCGTTTTTTTGAAGAAATATTTCAAGGCCGGCTTGAAGCACATGGGCCAGATCGACCGAGCGCCTCAATCGCTTCGATTCCAGATCACAGACTCTCTTCACCATCTTTTCCACCTCAACCGGAATGCTACACCGAAATTCGACTAGGTTTTGAGTGAGGGGTTTGAGCCTATCCCGAACTATCTCCTTAGGGTGAACCTTGACTACCTCTAGCTCCAACTCTTTTTGAGATAAGGTAGTGGCCTTTGAGATCCACTCGGCTTGATTCCGTGGGGTGATGACCGATAACACCCTGCGCGCCTTAGCAACTGTGAGAGCGCCACTGGCAATGGCCGACTTAATCTCGGGAATCTCAAGAGCCTTCACTGCGACCCGCGTGAAATGATATGCCTGGTCATCGGAAAATCTGAGTGCCTGTACAACGTATCCATGCAATGAGGAGTACCGCATCTTAAGATGAACGGATTCTCTTAAAACGAGTTGCAAGCAATCGATGAGTTCGGCCTCACAGCTTTGATAGCGTTTGGCACATTCCAGAGTCTTTTGATGTATATCAGAAACGTCCATGGCAACAACCTCCAACTCCCCAATTTATCGTCGACAACAGAGATCTAGTCAAGATAATTTTTTATTTTTATAGACGATAACTATGAAAAATAGCTACCGAATAAGGCTCACCAAAATCCACGATCTGTCCCCGGGACAGATCGTCGTAGAGGCAAGAAACCACGTGGTCACCACGAGGCTATGGAGCCACCTCAACGCTCGACATGCCCCACCCCTCTTCTTGTTAACGGTTTAGTTTCGCAACCAAATCGTCCCATGAATGGGTGGGGAGGTCTTACCCCAGCGTATCAATCCCTAGGCCAATACCACTCGCCCAATAATTCCCAACGCATACGCTAAATCTGTCGGTGATGTCCCTGAGTTCTGGAATAGAGAGCCCCTAAATCGGGATCTCCGTCATAAAAGGGATCTCCGTCATAAAAGGGATCTCCGTCATAAAAGTGCAGGAACCGTACCCTGACGCGCCGATTAATTCCCGGGCACAAACCTAGTTTGCGTCGATTACTTCATAGACACCGGCGCGGTAATGGCGCTCTCATGGAAATAATACCAACTAATACAAATAGATACGAAGGGTTTGTTGGCACGGATAGGGAGAGTGGTCCGAGAAACGTTAACGGACCGTCATTTTCCGCTATTTTTTGGGTTCGGTCGCCACCTAAATACAGATAGATAGCTCACGGCATATTACTTGCACTCTTAATCAATCATGCAATTTCGTCCCTCTAAAACTTTGGTTCTGGCGTTGGTCTTCGTGTTTACAGTGTCTCTCATCCATTCGTACGGACGCTATAAATCGCCCGATACAGCGCCCACGTCGAATGGCTCGCTGGGGACCACTCAACTGAATGAATTGGAATCGTTCTGCGTCCAGTCGGCCAAAACGGAGAGTAAAACCCCAAAGTCGCCGATTGAAATTCGGGCGATATGCCGCTGTTTTGTTTCGTGGATATCCAAAATGAAATTGTTCACCGCCCTACCGGAACAAACCAGGGAACAAAAAAGGCAGCGCCTCGTTCAACAAATTCTCGATCGGTGCGCGGCCCAACATTCTCTGCTCCCCGAATCCGCGTCCGCCAGCGAAGCCATCGGTATTTAGATTCTGCTGAAAAATGACATGAGTAGCACCGACGCTTAGGCCTTACAGACGCTTAGGGCCCGCCCAAGAATAACTTCACATTTTGGCGCGCAGATTTGGCCCAGATTTGAACGATCCGAGCTCACAAAACTTGAGGCATATCTCGACGATATGTTGAAAGTTTTGTGAGCGAGCAGCGTTCAAAGATGGGCC
>CAZRVZ010000135.1:0-9645 GCA_964603655.1 uncultured Pseudobdellovibrionaceae bacterium
TAAGTTTTACAACGAAGCAAGTAGCAATGAGCGATAAGCGATTAGAATTTAAGGAAGAAGACACATCTAATGGGTTCCTCTTCCTTAAAAGCTAATCGCTCATTGCTAATCGCTAATGGCTGCGGCCGAAGGCCGCTCTATGCTACTCTCCCTGCAATTCCATCTGCAATTTTAGGTCGTCCATCTGGCCTTCAAAGTAGCCCACTCTGTCGAGGCCGTCGCAACCCACAAAAATCGTGTGGGCTTTGAGTTCGAGCGGGGGAGCCTTGGCTACTCCCTGGAGGTTACCATCCACCCAAATTTGGCCGGTGCCGTCCTTGAGGCGAGTGGCCTTGATGCTGTGCCACAACCCATCATTGACGGCGTTATTCGACGTTACGGAGAATCCCATGCCCTGCTTGATGTTGTATTCCCAGAAATGCACTTTACCGTCGGGGTTTAACTCAACCTGAAACTCGCCGTCGTAGCCAAAGAAGTGAGGGCTGAAGTCCCAATCCTTAACAAGTCCATCATCATCGCGCTGAGATATTAGAACCTGCCTGTGTTTGGAATCGGTCCGAATCGCCAGAGCAACCGAAAAGCCGATAGTTCCTAAGACGCTGGCCTCTCTCGGAAGAGTAAAATATTGATGGGTTCCGTTAAAGGTAAGACCCAGCCCTGATTTTGCCGGTGTGCCCATTTCGGGAACAGCGAGGCCATAGCTGACCCCGTGGTTTTCTCGTCCCGAGCCATCGATCAGATAAGAAATAGCATCCGAGTGATCAAAGCTAAGCTGTGCCAGTGGCACGGCCGGATCGATCGAAATCGGAATTGTCGGTGCCTTTTCAAACTGGTCAAGAATGTTTCGAGTCATCTGCTCTAGGGCTGAACTTCTGGCGCTTGTTCGGAATCTGGGTACCCCGTAATCGTCTAGTCCAAATCCCCAACGTATGGTGCCGCCCGCAAAGACATAGGCGCCACTATCAGCTTGGTAAAGAGTGGTGTCTCCATAGTGTTTGGTGCCGTTTAAATCAAACGGCGAATGGGCAAGACGTTTTAGACGTTTCGGGCTTCTCCCCATGATTCGATCGACCTCATACCCCATGATTCCAGGGATCAGATCCCCCGGTCTTAGGCCTGTTCCTCTAAAAACCCAGTGCCTGGTATTTTCTATGAGCATTTCACTGTTGGGCGGAACGTTGTCATACATCACACCCATCAACTCCTCTTCCGGAAGATTTAAATGGGGATCTCGCCAATAGGTTGTGGAAAGATGGTTTTTGACCGGATCCAATTCCTTGTTCTTGTAACAGACCAGAGTCCGGTTTTCTTCACCCGTGAGAGGGCTGGCTTCAAATCGAATCTGCCAATAGGCGCTGTTTGCGGAAAAAAAACCCAGGTGGGTCCCTGTATCGCGCGCTCTCTCGAACGCTTTACGCATTTCCCAGCTCCAGTATTCGTCGTGGCCAATTGAAAATGCAGCGCGATAATTCATCAGCAACTCGGGATGCGAATGGATATCCAGATTAGTCGCATAGGCGACATCGTAGCCCTCTTTCTCAACCCACCGGATGAAACTGTATTCCCAGCCACGTTGGTGCGGATGGGTAGAGGCCATGTTAAATTCCGGCAAGAATTTGCCGGTGCCCCAATTAAACATCGGTCGATTAAAAGAAACTTTGTAGGCGGCCTTCGTGAAAGGAAGATTGCCCCAATAGAGACTCATCCCTCCCCAGTCGTTGTAGGCTTGATCGGTGGTCAAGCTTCGTTGGACAAGAAAGCCCCCTTTTTTTGCATCGTCTCTGACGACGAAAAGTGAATAGGTGTCGTGTCCTGATACCAAATGGGTGAAGCGAGCGAGATACACTCCGCTTAGCCAGTTTTCTCTATCGCCAATCAATAATTCATAAGTGGGTTTCCAGGGGCATTCGATGAGACCTAGGTCAGGGTCGACAATGGGGTCGGGTTGTATCTCGGCGCTTACGGTTATGGGACCAAAAACCCGGCGCGCTCCGGTGCCGCCGTACCAGCCCATTCGAAACACCTCCAGTTTCACCCGCTGCTCAGTAGAGCTTATATAAAACCGGATGTTTTCACCGGAGTTTGCGCTGTGTGGCGACGGGTATGCGGACAATTGTTTTTCGGGGGCCCGATTACGCAATTCCCATTGGGGAAATCCAGGCCGGAGATTTTCCAGTTGAACGGCATTCCGCTCAGCCACCGCGCCTATGGAACCTACACAGAAAATCAGCAAGGCATTTTTTAAGGAAGTTCTTTTCATAATGGGTGTGTCATAACCATGTTGCACGAGGGTGGCAAGGGGTCTGTCGCACGGTGGCGCCATTTTTGGGTGATTTTCGAGTAAAATAGTTTCACTTGGAGGCGCACATGAAAAAATCAATATTGGTTTTAATTCTTGCGTTACCGGCTTTTGGACTGGATTGGACTTATGAATGCAATAATGCTTTGTTTGGATTCGACATCGCACAATTATTTATCTGGCAGTTCAATTCGGGCTGAAGCATTGCCCCATCGACTTTCGCTGGATTGCAATTTCAACGGGGGCTTCCACCAATTGTTCTGTCGCAAGGTGTATTTCTAGTAATGGGTCACGGCGCGGGATTTGTTTTTGCCGTTCGGGCGTTTTTCACCACCTCGCGTCCGTCTAAGGTGTAAGCACCGTGCTCACAACCACGCGAGCGATGGCCCAAGCCCTAACGGTGCAGAAATCGATGGTGCGTGGAGCACAGAGTCACGAGGTTTTGCGCCGTGTGCAAACCGCCAAGTGACCATGATAAGCACCTCCAACTAAAGTCACTTATCGACGATAAATAAGGTGTTCAGTGTATAGAAAAACAGTTTGCCATTACCGAGCCCTTCGTGAATTATCCTTTTCATGAATCCGATTCGAATCGGCATCGTGGGTTTGGAGTTCGGCGTGAAGGTGCTGCTGCCGGCGTTTCGGCGCGACCCGCGTTGCTCAGTGGTTGCGCTGTGCGGGACGGAACGTGAAAAAACCAGGCGCATTGCCAATGAGTGTGGCGTGGGTGCGGCCTTCGGTAATTGGAGGGAGATGCTCACTGATGGAAATTTGGAGGGTGTCGTGTCATCAGCGCCACCTGGACCGCAGGTCGAAATCGCGACGGCAGCCCTTCGGCGCGGGCTGTGTGTATTTGCGGAGAAACCGCTCGGAGTAAATCCGGCCCAGACGTTGAGCCTCGCTAGGCTTGCGCGCGAAAAACAACTCACCACGATGGTCGATTTCGAGTTTATCGAGATGCCGGCATGGGGGCGTGCCAAGGACGTACTACTCGAGCGCGGCGGTCGTCGAGAGGTCAAGGTCGAGTGGTTGGTCGAGAGCTACAGCGCCAAACATTGTATCGATAATTGGAAGTCTGACGTTTCCAAAGGCGGTGGTGCGCTTCATATTTTTGGTTCCCATACGCTCTACAATCTGGAGTGGTTTCTGGGACCGATTGAGCGACTCAAATCCCGGCTCTTTAAGAAGCCAGACGATCCCCGGACGACCCACACCGGTTTTGAGCTCGATCTGCATTTTAAAAACGGCCATCACGCGAGTGTTCTGGTCGATACGCATTCGAATAATCGATTCCTGCACCGCTGGGATTTTGGGGGCGTGGTGATTGAAAATCAGGGCACTGATTATATGAAGAACTTTTTTTGCTTTGATGACGGCGTTTGCCTGGTGGAGCCTCAGGTCACGACAAAGGACGATCACGCAGAGGATGGCCGGATACTCGCGGTGCACCGGATGGCGAAACGGTTTCTGGATGGCGTGGCCCGTCGGTCTGTGGATAGCTCCGGCTGGGATCCTGCAGTACATAGCTCAGCCAGGGAAACTGCCGCCATAGAGCCCGGATTTAACGAAGGTCACCGGGTGCAGGAGCTGATAGGCCTTTGTTTGGATTCCCACCAATCGGGTGCTACGGTAAGCGCTTTGCCGAAGGATTTGGATGTTGCCCAAGATTGATGTCGTAATTCCAGTTTACCGTGAGGGGAAAAGCATCGTCCCGACGCTGGACGCCCTGAAACTTTCCGTAAAACACCCGATTCGAGTCCTCATCTGTTACGACGCGGACGATGATCCGACGCTGGGTTACCTCGAGGTTGCTCGAAGTGGCGGGATGGACGTTGTGAGCGTTAAGAATCGAGCGGTTGGAGTACACGCGGCCATCACGACCGGTTTTCATTCAAGCAAAGCCGACGCGGTCATCATGTTTCCCGCGGACGACCTGGCAAATGGAGACATCCTCGACGCGATAATCCATGAATTTGCAAATGGCGCCGATATTGTCGTGCCCAGCCGCTTCATGAAGGGCGGGTGCATGGTCGGGTGCCCGTGGCTAAAGGCCGTGCTGGTGCGCTTTGCGGCATCGACCTTGCACTACGTCGCGCGCGTTCCGGTGCACGATCCCACCAATGGTTTTCGTCTTTTTTCGAGGCGGGTCATCGACACCATCGCTCTGGAGTCGACCGATGGATTTACCTATAGTCTCGAGTACCTCGTAAAGGCGCACCGAATGGGTTGGAAAATAACCGAGGTTCCGGCGAAATGGTTCGAACGCAAGGCGGGTAAAAGCCGGTTCCAAGTTTTTGGTTGGGCGAGAGCGTATCTCAGGTGGTACTGGTACGCCTATGCGACGATGTTCAAGGCGAAAATTACGATTCAGCCAGCGCGCGGTGGTGGCCTGCAAACGCCTCTCAATCCGTTCCCAGTGGCTGCGAGCGCGTCGGATTCTTCCCAGAAACTAACGACCCCGCCAGTTCAGAAAGGTCAGCCAGTTCACTAGGGCCAGCCGGTTTCTTAAAGCGCGATCGACTTAAATCGGGTGTCGGGTGCCACGCCCCCCAGCAATCCACAAAGGGCCGATTTCCCAAATCGAGCGCAAGGTATTCCCGGTGGGGCACGCCTAGGACAAAACCATCGGCTGTCGTCAGGATAAAATCCAGCTGTGCATGCGAAGCCTGATACACATCCGTATCTAAAACCTCAGCCATTTTGGTTTTGAGCACCTTCTTCACCTTATACGACAATGATTCACGCGTATCATCGTGATCCGGCTTAAAGGCCATGCCGAGCAACCCAATTTTTTTCCCCTCGAGCGATCCCATTTTGGTTTCAAGCTGGTCCACTAGAAACATCGGAAGCCCCTCGTTAACGAGCATGGCTGCGTGTCCGAGAAAATAATTGTTATTGTAGGATGCCGAGAGCTGCATGGTGTCCTTAAACAGACAGGGTCCGGCCGTGAGCCCTGGCCTGGCCAGATTTTTCAACCGGGGGTAATTGTGGGTCAGGGCATGGTAGATGCGGTGAAAATCGGCTCCGCACGCCTCGGCAATCATGTAGTGCTGATTGGCGATCGCGAACTGAATGTACCGCCAGGTATTCGAAAAAAGCTTGGCGAGCTCTGCCTCTCGCGGAGTGAGGCGAAGCACCTCGGGTGCGATGGCGGAAAACAGATCGGCCGCGCGATCCTCCGATTCTGGATCGAATGCCGACACTATCTGCGGAAAGTTGTAAATCTCCTCGATGGCATACCCCTGGGCCACCCTCTCGGGGCAGAATGCCAACCGGATGCCGGGTTTTTCCATTTTAATGTGCTTCCACAAAAGTTCGGTAACTCCGGGAGCGAGGGTGCTTCTTAAAACGATGAGCTGGCCCGCATGCAAAAAGGGAAGGTATTGATTAATCACGGCCACGACATCGGAAATGCGCGGGTTTAAATGGTTGTCGACGGGCGTGCCGGTGACGAGGATCACCACTTCGGCGTCACTCATGCAGTCGCCGGTGGTGACGGCCCGGAGCGATTTACCAATAACGCTTTTTAAGGCTGCTGCACCGCCCTCTTCGATAAACGGCATCTTACCGGCGTTGACTTGATTGACAGCCGCCTGATTGATATCGACTAAAAAAACGTCAAAGCCCCGCGAAGCAAAGGTGATACCCAAAGGAAGTCCCACGTGGCCACACCCACCCACAATTGCAATTCGTTTAGCCATAGATGGCAAACCCTACCACGACCGGTGACTAGGTGACTAGATGGCTAGGTGACTTTCGCCCCTCTGCTGGGTAAAAATGACCGTTCATGGGGAAACGGATTCTCGTTACTGGTGGAACCGGTTTTATCGGTGATGCGCTCGTTCGCTCGATGGTGATGCGCGGCGACAACGTGCGGACTCTGGACAATGGGTGGCGTACGTCGACGAATCAGGCTCGCGAGTGGAGCGGCTCGGTTGAGCGGATCACTGGAGACATTCGAGACGCCGATGCCGTCACCTCGGCGATGAAGGGCATCGATTCCGTCTGCCACCTTGCCGCCATTAACGGAACGGCAAATTTTTACGAAAGGCCTGAGCTGGTGCTCGAGGTTGGCGTAAAGGGGATTCTCAACGTTTTAGATGGCGCGAAAGCGAATGGCGTCTCGGATATTTTCGTCATGTCCACGTCGGAGGTTTATCAACTTCCCAATAGGGTTCCCACTGATGAAACGGCTATGCTGGTGGTTCCCGATCCCTTAAATCCCCGCTATAGCTATGGGGCGTCCAAGATAATTAGCGAAATGCTAGCGCTGCACGCAAGTACCGGGAGGCGCACCTGCGTTGTGCGGCCGCATAATGTGTATGGTCCCTCGATGGGATTCGACCACGTCATTCCGCAATTTATCGAGCGCATCCTTTCGCTCGTGGCACGCGGGACCAAAAATGCGCCCGGGAGCGCGCTTCGTTTTCGGGTACAGGGTGACGGTTCCGAGACCCGGTCATTTTGTTTCATCGAGGATTTTGTCGATGGTTTTTTACGCGTGTTCGATAAAGGTGAAAATCGAGGTATCTACCACATTGGGACCACCGAGGAGACGGCCATTGCTGATCTGGCACGCCTGATTGCGGACCATTTCGCACATACGCTCGAGCTGGTGCCATCAGCTTTGACTAAGGGCAGCACGCCGCGGCGCTGCCCGGACATTATGAAAATCCGTCGATTGGGGTATAATCCACGTTGGGATTTAAAATCGGGACTCAGGAAAACGATTCACTGGTACGAAAGTAACCCATCACGTGCAAGGAGTGTTCATGAAACTGCCCAAACCTAAACGATTGGCCCGAGGCACCGGTTCGAGTGTTGTCGTCGATGAGTGCCAGGTGTGTGGATCAAAAGATCTTAAGAATTTAATGTTCGTGGGGTTTTTGCCGCCGGTAAATACGATGCACCCCATCGGCAGTCGCCCGACTGAGCAACCGAGCTATCCCGCCCAGGTGGTTTCCTGCACGCGGTGTAGTCTGGCCCAGATCGGCCTTATCGTCGATCCGGCGATTCTTTTTCCTCCGCATTATGCCTATACCAGCGGAACGACCCGGATTTTGCGCGACAATTTCGCGGAAATGTACGAGGAAGTCATGCGGCTGTTCCCGCTCGCTTCCAGCGATCTCGTAGTCGATATTGGGTCGAACGACGGGACGCTCCTGGAGAATTTTTTAAAGGGTGGGGCCAAAGGTGGTCACCGAGTTTATGGAATTGAGCCCACCAACGCGGGCAAGCTCGCGCGCGAAAAGGGAATCGATACGCTCACCGCGTTTTTTGGGACTGACGCCGTAAAAACCACGCTGAAGGAAAAGGGCAAGGCGAAATTGGTGACCATCACCAACTGTTTCGCCCACATGGAGGATGTGCACTCGGTTATCCAGGGTGTGCTCGAAATCTTGGATGAAAAGGGGATATTCCTGACGGAATCGCATTATCTTTTACCGCTCGTTGAGACCGTTCAGTACGACACCATTTATCACGAGCACCTGCGCTATTACTCGGTGACTTCCTTGAAATATTTGCTTGAGATGCACGATCTAGAGATCAATCGCATCAAACGGATTCCCACCCACGGTGGGAGCGTGCGTGTTTACGCTTCTCGCCGGGGAACGTATCCCGTTGACGGCTCGGTGGCGCTGGCACTCAAAGAGGAAGCCTCGGGTCTTGGTGCCGAGAGCCTCGCCGCATTTAGGGAAAATGTAGTAAGTTCCAAGCTTGGGCTTCATGCTCTTCTCAAAGATATCAAGTCGCGCAAAGAGTCGGTCTATGCTGTGGGTGCGCCATCCCGAGCCTCGACGCTCGTGAATTATGTTGGGCTTGATGCCGGTATTTTGGATTGTGTGCTCGAGGTGAAGGGTTCCTACAAGCTGGACAAATACATGCCGGGTACCCTCATTCCGGTCTATGAGGAGTCGAAACTATTTTCCGATCAGCCGGAGTACGCGCTCCTTCTTTCCTGGCATATCGCAGATGAGCTTATTCCGAAATTAGTGGCCAAGGGATTCCGCGGTAAGTTCATCGTTCCTTTGCCAGTGCCCAGGATTATCGGGCAGACCGTCGAGAAGTCCCGGGCGAGACCCCATGCTGAAACGGCCAACTAATAGTGTGAACAAAGTAAACGAGCGCACGCTATTTGAATCCGAGTGGTGTTCGTTCATCGAAAAGCTGGCGGATGCCGGCGATGGTCTGGGTGTCCAACCCTTTTACGGAGTCGCATCGCCCGACTATCTGGGAATCGTCGCGAGAACACCGAGTGGAAAGTATCCAATAGTTTATCAGTCTCGTCCCGTGGTGGGTTTGGTTACCTGTGAGCTTCCGGCCGGTACCGTAGAACCGGGTGAAACATCCGAAGAGGCGGCGATCAGGGAATTGAAAGAGGAGACGGGGCTGGAGGCGAAGACGCTGATACCGCTGGGAACCCATTGTTCCGATTCAGGGCGCCTGACCAATCGGATTCATAGTTTTTTCGTTGAGACACAGGGTGAGCCCGATCCCCGGTTCGTGCCCGAGGTTGGCATGCGCGTGGAGTATGTCGATGAGCAGGAGCTCGTTCGTTTGGCAAGTTCCGGGGGGCTGCACCAGCTGCTGCACGTAGGGACGGTTTATTTGGCATTGGGACCGCAGAGTTTGCCGAATCCCTAGTAATATCGTTATAATTTGCAGCACATTGAGGTGAATCCATGAGTGAACCAATGAGTGAATCAATGAAGCGCCTG
Organism: uncultured Pseudobdellovibrionaceae bacterium; assembly: GCA_964603655.1. GTDB lineage: Bacteria > Bdellovibrionota > FAC87 > UBA2466 > UBA2466 > JACPWY01. The sequence goes on from CAZRVZ010000135.1 coordinate 9,019, forward strand.
GTTTTTCGAATCCACGCGCCTTGGCAACCTTTTTTGATATTGTTCTTGTTCGTAGGGGGTTGCGGCGAGCGCCAATTCACCAAAGGCGAATACGATGATATGTCCGAAGATCGCCATCTCGACGACAAGTTCAATGAAACGGACATGCGAAATATCGCCGAAACGATGGTGAATTCATTGACCGGGAGCTGGGTGGTCAAGGACTCGAAAAAACCACCGGTGGTGCTCATCACGTTGGTTAAGAATCGCACCGAAGAGCACATCGACATGAAGAGCATGACCGACAAGATCAAGGTCGCGGTCGTAAAAAGCGGTAAATTCCGTTTTACCGATAAGGAGGTGCGATCGGAACTGCAGGAGGAGCTCGCATACCAAGGTGAATCGGGTTATGTGGATCCCGAATCGGCTCGAAAAAAAGGAAAACAGATTGGCGCGAATTACTTTTTGACGGGCGAGATTACGAGCCGAATTCAGGAGGTTGGGAGTAAGAAATACGTCTATTACAAGTGCACCTTCAATCTGGTTAATATCGATACGGGAATCTTAGATTGGACCGACGAAAAGGAGCTCCGAAAATTCTATCAAAAGCGATCGGTCGGTTTCTAATTACTAAGCCAGTCATAGTTA
>CAZRVZ010000136.1:0-1792 GCA_964603655.1 uncultured Pseudobdellovibrionaceae bacterium
CTATTTCTGGAATAGAAAAATTAGCGGAAGACTTACCAGCAAATCCCTCAACTCTGAGCAACTTAACCAATATGAGCAGTGGATTTCCAATCGAAGGCAGCTCGAAGCGCTGGTTGAAGAGATCATCACTTTCGGATTAAATTACGCGAACTTAATACAACATGACGCGTCGGTAGGAAAATCAAGAAAAACTATACGCGCGAAGCGCGGAATATAGGTTAGGACTCGTCCAAGAATAACTTTACGTTTCGGCGCGCAGATTCCTGGAAAGTCTCAGCGTCTTTTTGCTCGCTGAGAGCCTGTGCGGCATCGAATCGATCGTCGACCGCCCGACCATCATTACATGCGCCTCGATTCCGGCCGAGACACGCGCCACGCTGGGCAACTCCGACTCGATGGTCCGAATCAGCATGGGGAGTGAGAAGGTGAGCGACGTGATTGCAGATATCGACGCCGCGTTAAGGAAGAGCTAAGACTGGTAGTAAAACCACTCGGAATGTATTTCAACTTGTGCACTGGTTAGTAACCATGACGCAATTGCACGCATGTATTTGGTCGTGCACAACCAACCGGTACTGATTTGAAAAAACAAATACCAACGTCTACGATATCAATAATCTCATTTTCAATCTCAAACTCAACTGAGCGGAGGAATGCAATGTTCAAATTTCAGTGGCTGATATTAATGGTGTGCGTGAGTGTGGTGCAGGGTTATGCGGGAATGTCGCCCCTGATCAAATTGAGTCGGTGGATAGATACGCCAGATGGTGGTGGAAGGGCCGGAGCTGCAATGAGATCGATTGCCGCCGGGTATTTTCACACCTGCGTCCTCGATGATGAAGGCGCAAAGTGCTGGGGCCGTGACGATTACGGTCAGACGATTGTGCCGACGAATCTAATTGGTGTGCGCCAAATAGCAGCCGGTGGAAATCACACGTGCGCCGTCGATGATGAAGGCGTGAAGTGTTGGGGATCCAATGGTTACGGTCAGACGAGCGTGCCGACCGATTTCAAAAACCTAGTTGTCGCCATCCGGTAAGGCAGGAACCCAAATCCATATGCCGCACCCACGGCACCGCCAATTGACGATAGGCGCACCCCGCTATAAAGCGGAATAGCGCACTGAATCAAATTGCGAAGAACGGGTAGGGGCGTGGCAAGCTCAATAAGCCAGGAATGTCGGTCCACAGAGGTGTTGATCATCGGTGGCGGAATTGTCGGTTGTTCGCTCGCGTATCATTTAACCCGCATGGGCAGGCGAAATGTGGTGGTTTTGGAAAAGAGCGGGATTACCCATGGGGCAACCTGGCACGCGGCTGGACTGGTAGGGCAGCTCCGCTCGTCGCTTAATACCACGCGAATGCTGAAATACTCGGTCGAACTCTACGACCAACTCGAGGCCGAGATTGGGGTGGGTTGGAAAAAGGTCGGTGGCCTTAGGCTTTCGTGTTCTACGGAGCGGGATCGGGAACACAAAAGAATGGTGACGATGGCGAGGAGTTTAGATCTGGCTATTGAATGCTTATCCCCGCTGGAATCGCAAAAACTTTTTCCGCTGATGAGTTTGGAAGGGGTGCGATCGGCGGTGTTTTTGCCGGGTGATGGTTATGTCGATCCGGCGAGTCTCTGCCAGGGGCTGGCCGTAAAGAGACCCTCTGTCCCGCCCCCCTGGGCCCAAAGGCCGGTTTTTTGGAAGGGATCTAGCTCAAACGTCGCATAACTTTTTTTCTGGATCCGCACTAGCCTTGGAAAAGTGCGGGGTCATACTCCTTATCCTTTTCCGCCAGCGAAT
>CAZRVZ010000137.1:0-24073 GCA_964603655.1 uncultured Pseudobdellovibrionaceae bacterium
CTTACACGAGCTCCCCTAGGAAATCCTTTGCGTGGCAGATCTGAATGCCGTTCGAATCCACAACATTCGGTAAATTCTCCAAATGCAGCTGAACCGCCCGAACTCCTGGGTACCGTTGCGAAAGGTACCTGAGTGCAGGATTGGACTGTTTTACGGAGAGTTTGCACTCCAAAAACAGCTGGGGCTTCTTATCTTTGAGAACTACGAAGTCCACCTCCTTGTTATCTACGTTTCTGAAGTACCTAAGTTCCATGTTGAAGCCTTGGGTGTCTTCAATAAAGTGACACCATTTGAGTAAGTGACAAGCAATGAGGTTTTCAAACCTCAGGGAACGATCGTGAATCAGATTCCAATCAAAGTGGTAGTGCTTGGCCTCCTTTTTTACAGCCCTGAGTCGAGGTGCACCGAACGGGTAGACACGAAAAATCTGGTAAAGATTCTCAAGGTAACCAATCCAACGACTTGCGGTTTGGTGGGAGATTTGCAGGTCTTCTCGCAGAGAATTGATCGAAAGCGGGCTTCCCACACGCTGAATGATCACTTTACGATGGCGGGAGGCCCGAGAATCCTCTCCACCATTCCGAATTTTTCTTCCAACCAGCGAGTCGAGCAATCCGTTTTTGTAACTGATAATGCAAACTTAAGGCAGCTTTACCTACGTATGCACCTGACGGCACCCACAAATCAGCTAGAAATCGTGAAGCGCCATAACGGAAACGGGTTGCAAAGGTTTTCTCCGGAGTGGAATGTCTGGAAAAAGAGCGCCTAGGTCACGTCAGGTGCATACGTAGGCAGCTTTATATTAGGCAAGCGCAAAAGTCCAACCAGGAAAGCATCTACGGTCTCAGGTTCTGATGGGCCCCGACGATACTTCGCTTCTGATCTTCTAAGTCACTCGCGTCGATCTTGAGGATTTGTTGCATAGCCAATAGTTCGAGTCGGAGGTCATTGATAGAGACCTTGAGGCGTTTAATTCCCTCGGCTATGTCCTTCCCGCCGAGAAATTCGCTCGAGGCCTGAAGCCGTTTCGCCTTCCCCTCCCTGGCACGCGATTCCATTTCCAATTTCACAGACGCTCCCCAAGGCCCCGCGAAACTATGAGTCGCAAAGATTAGCGAAAACAAAAGGAAAGGGAATGATTTCATTTGTCCTCCAAATAAGAGGCGGAAATATAATGTAATCGGAAAGCGAAAACAAGGCGCAAGAATTGTCACGGGCGGCACCCTCTCCGTTTTAATTTGTGATTACAGGGCGTTACAGCGACGGAGTAAAATAAATAGATCGTGTTCCTGGAGTAACGATTTAAGCAGCCACAAGTCTGTAGAATGTTTTTTCGAAACAAAGAGTGCCGCCCGCTTTTCGTTTTTTCCATTCCTGTTCGGTGAGTTCTAGGCACTGGGGATGGGTTGGAGCCTTTTTCTCAAGCTCGGCAATTATTTTCAGGTATTTCCATGGGAGAAATGCCTCAGGGTTTTGTGCAACCTCTTTTTGGTAGCGGAGTATGGAAACGAAATAGTGGAACAGATCCACGCCGTCAAATCCGGCGGTCGCGCCTATACTCATTATAATGTCGCTCATCTCCGCGCCTACGAGTGTTTTGAAAAATAGGGCGTTCTTTCTGAGTAGCGCCACGATTTTGAGGGTTTGTTCGAGGGTGTTGTTGTCGAGGGGAGCGCCTTCGAATTCGGTAAAGGCCATCAGCTTTTCCTTTCGCGTTAGGAAGTCGATGAAGGTGGTCACGCGCGCGAAAACACCGAACCAGACGCTGGCTGCCGCGTTTCTAAAAAACGGACGGAGCTCCATCGCGGCTACATGAACGGACATTCCACCGCTGACCAAAACGGTTGATTGATATTCTCCCTACGTCCTTTAGTCCGCGCTAATACAGCTCAGCTACAGTTAAGCTAAAATCAGTTCCCCCCAAACCGGTGTATTCACACCGAATGCACTATCATCTCACGCGTACTCTGCTGGTTCACGGACAAATGCGCGTCAGTTTTCGCTAAAATAATGGGTATGAAGATGCAGCTTGTTTTAGGGGCCTTTGTTTTGTTGTCGGTAACCGGTGTGGCAGAAGTCACCTCTTTGCTCGATCGATCGACGAAAGTCGACCCCAAGAAAGCGGCGCCGGCTGATCCGCCTGTGATGGGGCCGCAGGAAATGAATGTGCATATCGCAGGCTTTGATGTTTACGGTGGCGGGAGTCTCAATGCGGTTTCTCTGAAACAACATTTTGGCGCAGAGATAGACCAGTGGTTTCGATTGGGGTTAGCCGCCGATCCGTCGGTGCTTGCGCTGGAGAAGCGGTTGGCGGATGCCATTCAAAAAAAGTACGATCTGGCGTTTGCTCAGTGGTCCATCGTGCAGCATCTGGAGCCCTCGAACCTGGCAATTTACGTCACGTTAGATGTTGTTGAAAAGAAGGACGCGGGCGTTCGGTTGAACTTTACCGCCGCCCCCAAGGTGTCGCTGGCCGATCCGGGGGGACTCATTGCGCAGTGGGAAGAGTACCAAAAAATTGCCATGGGACTTGTCGAGATCGGGGAGATTCAATTGGATGCCGTGGATTGCGAGGCGCTTCACTGTCCGTTCGGTCACAAGCACCCGAAGTTGCAAAAGTACGAGAAGATATTCCTCGATGGCGCAAAGAAACACGCCGTCGCCCTGTCAGAGGTGGTGGTGAAGGAGAGCCGACCGGAGTCGCGTGCCAGTGCCGCATTTTTGCTGGCCTATTCCAAGGACGGGAAACGGGTAGTCGATGGGCTGCTGGGTGGCGTCGCCGATCCAGAGGACATCGTTCGCAATAACGTGATGCGGGTATTGGGAGATATCGCGGAATATCACTCGGAGTTTCTGATTCCGATTAAGCCGGTCGCTGCGGCATTGAATTTTCCTCGTGTTTCCGATCGATCAAAGGCGATCAACGTGGTTTACTTTCTGGCGATGGGGTCCGCACAGGCGCGCCAATATTTAATGGAGAACAAGCTGGGTACCCTGGTCTCCTTAATGGGATCGATTCAGCCCGATCACCGATTGGCGGCCCATGCGATTTTGAGAAAACTCTCGGGAAAAAACTACGCGGCTACCGATCTTCAGGCGTGGGCCAACTGGTCAAAGCGGATCGCCTCTGGTAATCGGGGCGTGGCTTTACGCCAATAACGCATCATTTCATTTCACAATAAAGCCCGTTCACAGATGCACCAATTGAGTTTTTGCGAGCTGCGTCCAGGTAGGTTATATTTTTTGGCGTGAAGATTCACCTTTGGGGCACCGATTTCAGGCGCAGTACTGCCGAATTTCGCCGTGGATTGTTTATAGATCCGGCGGAGCGAGCCAGACGTTTGCGCGAACTGTTTTCGTGTGGTTTTTCCGATCTACTTTATCTCAACACCTGTAATCGCATCGAGTTCTACACGACCTCCAAGGATTATTTTTCGGATACCCGGCCGCTTTGGGTCAAGATGTTGGGGCAATTTGGCTTGTCGGAGGACGCATTTTATCTGGGATATCAACTAGAGGGAAAATCGGCGCTTAGACACCTGCTCCGAGTGGCCTCTAGTCTTGAGTCATTAGTCATCGGTGAACCCCAAATTTTGGGCCAGTTACGCGAAGGTATACGATGGACCCTGGCGGAAGGGTTGCCGCTGTCACCTTCGCTAAAGCGCGCGTTTCAACTTGCATTTCAAACGGCTAAAGCGATCAGGCACGAGACTACGATCGGCGATGAGGCGGTCTCCGTGGCCAGTCTTGGAATGGAGCAACTCGAACGCATGGAGGTCGACTACCCTTTGACCGGTGCGGTGGTCGTGGGCCGGAGTCCCATGAGCATCATTGTTTTGAACTGGTTGAGTAAAAAACGGCCGGGCGTCAGAGTTCGCTGGGTGAACCGCAATCCCGATCTTCTCAAATTAGAGCCCGAATCGAATGGAGTCGAAATAGGTGCGCTTGGCCCATTCGTGGAGCGTCCCGGAGCCTTTTCTCATCTATTTACGGCGTCTGGAAGTTCGATGCCAATTTTTGACGAAGGGTTTTTCCAGCGTGTGGATGCCCAGAGGCCGATAGCATTTGATTTTGCGGAACCCCCGGATGTCGCGCCAGTACCCGAGGGGTCGCGTGCGCGCGTCGTGAGACTAGATGATTTGAAGCTGCTGGCTCAAAAAAATCGCGAATTGCGAAGAGGGGCGGTCGCTAGCGCCGAGACCATCATCGATTCGGCCATTCGGGATTTTTTTCAGGAACAGAAGGAGGCACCCGTGTTGCGGGATTTTAGTATCCTGGAGCCGAGACTGATTGGCGAGGTATCGACCGCGCTTTCTGAAATATCCATAAAGAATCTGACCGCGGAAGATCTCAAAATCTGGGCTGAAAAGCTGGTGAAGAAGAATCTCCACACGGCGCGCATTCAACTAAAATCGATATTAAAGACGGTGGCCGAGTCCGAACAGGTTGGACTATCCGACGGTTGGGATGTTTGAGTGGAGACGTTTCGCCTCGGGACTCGGGGTAGTCGCCTGGCACTGGCCCAAGCGGGGTGGGTTGCCCAAAGACTTCAAAAGCTGGGCATAAGCACCCAAACGGTGCCGATACTGAGTTCGGGTGATGCGCCGTCAGCCACAGCGCTCTATGCGATGGACTGCGAGAGTCCTGGTCTTTTCACGACGGAGCTGGAGGCCGCGCTGATGCGTGACGAGATCGATCTCGCGGTCCACTCGCTGAAGGATTTGCCGACCCAGCAGCCTGCTGAATTAGAGGTGGTGAGCATTCCGGAGCGTGAAGCGACCGGAGATGTGCTCGTGGTATCGCGCCACGCGCGAGCGTCTGGGATCTTGCCCCTGAAGATGGGTGCCGTCGTTGGAACGAGCAGTCTGCGTCGCGAGGCGCAGCTTTATTCGATGCGTCTCGATCTGAACGTTCGGCCGATTCGCGGAAACGTGGTGACTCGAGTAGAAAAGGTGGTGAACGGTGAATTTGCGGCGACGGTGCTTGCTCGCGCCGGACTTAATCGTCTCGACTTTGATTCGAAAGAGGTGGATTTGTTCGAACTACCTTTTGTTTGCGCGCCAGGGCAGGGAGCATTGGCGATAGAGACTAAAAAGAATGGGTCAGGGCCTTTGATATCCGCCCTGGCTCAATTAAATCACGCGCCGACCCGAACGTGCGTTTCGATTGAGCGTCGGGTCCTGAAAGGGCTCGATGGCGGGTGCACACTCCCGCTGGGAGTGCGGGTGGTACAGACTGAAAACGGTTTCAAGTTGCATGCATTCCTGGGACTCAAGAGTTCGAGGCCGTCGGCCGAGGGGGCCGAAAAATGGAGCGGATTTGAGGTTTTTGACATTTCTTCGACGGACGGTGAAAATCTCGTGTCCGAAACGGTTAACCATTTTCGAGGGTTTCTTTCGCGGTCATGATTCACATTGCTATTACAGGCGATCCCCTGGAACTGGAAGACCGGCTCCCACCTACCACAGCGAAGGGGGCACCGCTGAAGTGGCAGGTCTTAAGCGTCATCCAATTTGAACCGGTAGCGGTACAAGATAAAGTTCTTGAACTGGCGACCGTGCCTGCTCCTGATTGGATAGTCTGGATGAGCCCGCGCGGTGTTTTATTTTGGAATGCTTTGTGTCTTGAAAAACAATACGAAGTCCCAGCCGAGGTGAAGGTGGCCTGCATGGGTAGTCGCACTCGCTCTATCGCCGAGCGAGAAGGTTGGGATGTCGATTTTTGTCCGCGGCTGAGCGGATCGGAGGCTTTCCTCGCAGAGTTTATCCCAGTGATCACTCGGCCGAACCGGGTGCTGATTCCGGGTGCGGAGGGTGGGCGTTCGTTGGTTGCGAGGTCACTTCAGGCCGCCGGCCACGCTGTCTCGTCGTTGCCGATTTACCGAACGTTTGGCATCTCCAATGTCGCAGTAGAGACTCCCCCCGAACTCTTGGTTATTACCAGTCCATCCTCGTTTGACTCGCTCAATGCCGACCAACCGGAATTGGTAAAATCAACGCCTTTGGCCGCCATCGGAGATTTTACGGCAAGTCGGATGAGGGAACTGGGGTTTACCGGCGTGAAGGTGGTACCTGATGGCGATCTGGACCGAGTGGGTGAGCTTTTATGATTGAAGGGATGACCGAACGGATGATCGAACGACCTCGCCGATTGAGACGAAACGCGCTGATTCGCGACCTGGTTGCCGAGACTCGGCTCACCGAAAGGTGTCTCATGCAACCCTGTTTCCTGCATCCTGATGCGACCCGGTCTGAGCCCATTGACGGTTTTACGGACGTGAATCGATACGGCATCGATGCGCTATCCAAAAAAATGGAAAGCGAAGTGGAACGCGGTCTGCGCAGTTTTTTGCTTTTTGGGTCGGTTGTCGAGGATCTCAAGGACCCAGGCGGTAGTGCGGCCTATCGCGAGGATTCACTGATTGCCGAGAGTCTTCGTGTCCTCAAAAAACGATTTGGCCAGTCGGTGGTATTGGCCTCCGATGTTTGTCTTTGCCCGTTCACTGACCACGGTCATTGTGGAGTCATTAATTCCAAAATCGAGGACGACATCGAAAACGATACCTCGCTCGAACCGTTATCGAAGATGGCACTTTTGCATGCCCAATCGGGTGCCGATTTTGTAGCCCCCAGCGACATGATGGATGGGCGGATTGGGGTGATTCGTCGGGCACTCGACGCAGGTGGCATGTCCGCGACGGGGATTATTGCCTATACCGCAAAGTATGCCTCTCATTATTACGGACCGTTTCGTGCGGCACTCGGCTCGGCTCCCAAAAAGTTGACCCGCGCCTCATATCAGATGGATTTTCGGAATTCCGATGAAGCGCTCAGAGAGTTACGTTTGGATATCGCAGAAGGTGCGGATGTCGTCATGGTTAAGCCAGCATTGGCCTATCTCGATATCATTCAAAAAGTCGCGCTGCATAGCGATGTCCCGGTGGCCGCCTATAGCGTGAGCGGGGAGTACCAGATGGTGAAGCTTCTGGCAGAAAGTGGCATGTGCAATGAACGGGAGTTGGCCCTTGAAAATTTGACCTCGATTCGGCGCGCTGGAGCCGACATTATCATTTCCTATTTTGCTTCCGAATGTGTGCAGAAGGGCTGGTTGAAATATGAGTGAGTTTTGGAAACGAGCCCAAGAGGTTATGCCCGGAGGGGTGAATTCACCAGTTCGATCGTTTAAACACGTTGGGATGGAGCCAGTTTTCATTCAGAGTGCAGCCGGCGCGGAAATTGTTTCGGTGGCCGGAAAACGCTATATCGATTTTTGCATGGGTTTTGGTCCGCACATACTCGGCCACAGTCCCCCGGTTGTGGTCACTGCTGTCAACGCCCAGGTTGAAAAGGGCACCAGTTTTGGCGCTTGCCACCCATTTGAGGTGGAACTTTGCGAATTGCTTTTGGAAAGCTATCCGTTTTTAGAAAGTGCCCGTTTGGTGAATTCGGGAACGGAAGCGGTGATGACAGCGTTACGCGTGGCGCGCGCCCACACCGGCAGGTCGCTCGTCCTCAAAATGGAGGGTTGTTACCACGGCCATTTCGACGGTCTGCTCGTGAGCGCGGGGAGCGGACTTGCCGATCTTCCGCTCGCATCCTCGAAAGGCGTGCCCCGTGCGATGGCTGAGAGTTCGCTCGTGAGTCGATTAGATACTCCGGCCGCATGGGACTCGGTGTTTGAAAAGTATGGGAAGGACTTGGCGGCGGTGATTGTGGAGCCGATTCCGGCAAATGAGGGGCTCTATTTTTCGTCGAGAAAGGACCTTTGCCGTCTGGCGGAGCTGACTCGCGCCTGCGGCGCCTGTTTAATTTTTGACGAGGTAATTTCCGGTTTTAGGGTGGGGCTGAGCGGAGCGTGCGGACTGCTGGATATTCAACCCGATCTCGTGACGCTCGGAAAGGTAATTGGCGGAGGGTTGCCACTGGCCGCGATTTTGGGAAAACGGGAGTGGCTGGATGAACTGGCGCCGGTGGGAACGGCCTACCAGGCGGGGACATTTTCGGGAAACGTCCTTTCGGTGAGTGCCGGACTGTCGGTCGTTCGGGAGCTTCGCGCCCATCCCCCTTATCAGGAGTTGGAAAGGAGGACGACGCTTTTTGCCGATGAGCTTCGGAGTATCCTCGAGCGATTGGGATCTGTTCAGGTATTAAATATTGCGTCTCTGTTTTGGTTTCGTTTCGGCGAGGGATCTCAGTTTCCTCCGGTCATCTCCCAGGCGGAACGCGATAAATTCGGCCGCTTTTACCGAAACGCCTTGGAGCATGGGGTTTACTTTCCCCCCTCGCCTTACGAGGTTTCATTTATTTCGACGGCCCACACCGATGAGGTGTTGGTAGAGGCCCTAGGTCGAGTAAACGACGCCGTTTGCGCTGTCGCCGACGGATCCGGCTTGGCGGACGGTGTGGCTGGTGGCATGGCGGTGAAGGGATGATTCACAGTCGATTGTACAGGCACCTTGACGGTGAGAATATCGGCCAATTTCCGGCGTGGATGATGCGTCAAGCCGGCCGCTACCTTCCTCGCTACCGACAAATTCGGGAGAAATCTTCCTTTTGGGACATGGTGACCACTCCTGAAATTGCCGTTTCCATAACGATGCTTCCGCTCGAATGTCTCCCCGTGGATGCTCTGATTCTCTTTTCGGACATTCTGACACTCCCGTACGGACTAGGAATTCCCATTGAGCTCAAGGAATCGGTAGGTCCCGTCGTTATTAATCCGTTGAACCGGGTGGAGGATTTCAAAGTTTTTGAAGAATTCGATCCGATTCGGCATACCCCGTTTGTCCCGAATGCTCTGGAAACGATTCGCGGTCAGCTCAGTCCCGATATCGAGCTAATCGGTTTCGCGGGAGCGCCGTGGACGGTTGCCTGTTACCTCGTGGAAGGGAAAAATAGTCGACATTTTACGACCCTAAAGGGGTGGGCCTATGAAGATCCTAAATCTTTGACCCAAGCGCTGACACTCTTATCGAGAGCGACCGTACGTTATTTGGAGGCCCAGATACGCGCCGGAGCCCGCGTGGTGCAGCTCTTTGATACGTGGCTGTCGACTGCACCGGTAGAGTTTGTGAACCATTTTTACCTACCCATCGTCCGAGAAATGGTCGACGCCATCAAACCTTCTGGTGCGAAGATGATTTATTTCGCAAAGGACTGCGGACAGCTCTTGCCGGCGCTCTGCGATCTCGGTGTCGATGTGCTTGGCGTGGACAGCTCGATCACGCTGAGTCAGGCCGAAGCACTGACTCAGGGTAGGGTATCGCTCCAGGGGAATCTCGATCCGGTCGTTCTACTCGGCAAAACACCGACGGTGCGCCGGCTGACGCGTGAATTGGTGAGTGTCGCCAGAGAGCTTAGGCGTCCGCCCATCTTGAATCTGGGACATGGGATATTGCCCCAAACGCCAGTGGAAAACGCCAGGGCTTTCATCGATGAGGCGAGATCGTTATGGATCTAGGCGCTCTGGTTCGCAAATACAGTGTGTCCGGTCCGAGATACACGTCCTATCCGACGGCGCCTCAATGGAACGAGCAGGTGGCGACGGATGTATTTCGGCGTGTGGCGGGATGTTTTAAAAATGAGGGTTCGGTAGCGATTTATGTCCACATCCCGTTCTGCGAGTCGCTTTGTCTGTATTGCGGTTGTAACATTCACCTCACCCACGATCACGGGGTGAGTGGACGATACGTTTCCCGGGTGATTGAGGAAATGCGAAATGTAAGGGCACTGCTGGGGGTGCGGCCACGCGCGAGCCAGGTGGCTTGGGGCGGAGGAACACCGACATTTCTGGATGAGGAACAACTGTGCCGTCTCCATGAGGCGATCACGACCATTTTCCATGTCGATGAAGAGGCCGAGGTGAGTATCGAGATAGATCCCCGGGTGACCTCATCGGACCAGCTCAAAACGTTACGCCGCATCGGTTTTAATCGTGTGAGTCTCGGGGTTCAGGACTTTCAAGAAGAAGTGCAGCGAGCGGTAAATCGGGTTCAGTCGACAGAATCGACGCGCGGCATGCTCGAATTGTGCCGCGACCTGGGGTTCACGGGAATCAATTACGATCTTATTTATGGGTTGCCCTTGCAAACCGAGATCTCTTTCAAATCAACGTTGGATGTAGTCATTTCCCATAGACCCGATCGCATTGCTCTGTACAATTACGCTCATCTGCCCGAGCTTCGGCCGCACCAGCGGGTGCTTGAAAAGTACGATCGTCCCGATAGTCAAATGCGGATATCCCTTTTCGAGATGGCATACCATCGGTTTCTGGCCGAGGGCTACGTGGCAATCGGAATGGATCATTTTGCGCTACCGCACGATGAGCTAGCAAAGGCGCTGCCCCAGGGGTCACTTTATCGTAATTTTCAAGGGTATACCGTTAAGCGGGGGTTACCCCTTTTGGGATTTGGCGCGTCGGCGATTAGCGAGTTTGAAAATGCCTATTTTCAGAACGAGCGGAGCGTGAAGCGCTATGAGAAAAGAATGGGAGAAACGGGTTTTGCGACTCTGCGAGGGTGTGAGCTCACACCAAACGACCTGCGAAGCAAATGGGTGATAGGGGAACTCATGTGTCGGTTTGGAGTGAGCTTTCAGGACTATAAACGACGATTCCAGGGCGATTTTGAGGTGGATTATGCTCGGGCGGTGGCCGAATTGTCCCCATTCAAGGATGACGAACTTTGCACGCTATCTCCCCAGGGAATTCAGATTACCGATTATGGGCGGCTGTTCGTGCGTAATGTAGCGATGGTCTTTGACGAGTACGTCGATAAGTCCGGTACGTCCGGTACGTCCGGTACATATTCTAAGACTCTGTGAACCCACTGGCTAACATTTTTAAATCGAAGGCGTCCCTCGTTATTGTCGCTGACGTGTTTTCATTCGAGTCGTCAGCCGGTCTGGTCGGCGAAATTCAAAAATCCAAACTCAGACCCGCGCCGCTCGCGGAATGCTTTCAGCGAAACGGGTGTGTGGGAGTCGCGCTCCTCTCCGCCCGGAAGGGGGCGCTAATACACACGGTGAAGCTGCTGAGAGAGGCAAGTATTCCTAGCTGTCTGTTTATCGACCCGGATCATGTTGGGCTCAACCGATTGTCGCTGTCCGAGGAGCTCTGGGCCTATCGTGAGAGTGGCGCATCCCAAATGCCGTTACCAGAGAAGATTCTGGAACTGGGTACTAGTGATCCGGTACGTGCCGACTCAATGGCCATCGATTTGCGCAAAACCTATGGACCGCTTCCGATCGAGAGGATGGATCCGCTCATATTTCCGGCGACCTGGAAGGACATCGTGCGCGCACAATGCCCTGAATTAGAATTGGGCCTGATGCCCTCGCGAACCAATGATATCGCCGGAGGAGTGTCGGTGTTGACTCGGCTGTCGGGGAAGCAGCCCCGTTTCGTCTGGGGGGCTCAAACTACGACGGACGGGGTCCGGCAGTTGGTCGAGCTGTCGCCCAGTCTGCTCAAACTCGATTCCACGACCCGCACTTGTCGAAAATGGATGGAAGCGGTAGCCTTAAGGCCATTGTGAAGCGTAAATCGACGGCTAATGTCAGGAAAACGAAGAGCAAGGACTTCTTAAAACGGCTTGGCGAGGATAATTCGATGGTGGAGTACTTCACCCAGCTTCGAATCATGAATCCGCCGGCGGAGATTCGAAACGGAGTGAGCGTCTCCCATCGGGAAGGTGGATTTGTCCGTCTGGCCCACGCTCTAGAGGAATTCACGGCCCCCGTTTTGTCCAAGGGGAAGTCGGTTCAGACGGCGGTGCGGCGAAAAACGAAACGACCACCAAAACAAAGGTGACACAATCTGAAAACTTTGGCATCATTTTGACTGGTTTTTTAGACGAGAAAACGAAAGAGGAAACAAATGGCAACTAAATGTGAAAAGGTCGGTATAAAAAAAGAAGAAGGCTGGCTCTATTATTTGGATAAGAAGGGCAATATCTCCCGAGCCAAGATGGGTCGCGGGCGAAAGGCCTCCAAAATAAAGCCACAGGTCGTAGCGAAAATCGGCGTGAAGCGCGAGAAAGGGTATCTCTACTTTGTCGATAAGCAGGGCGATCTATCGATGGCGAAGATGTCTCGAAAAGGTCGCAAGAAGAAGCGATAGTTTTTTTGAGAAGCCAAGATTGGCGCCTCGAGTGGCGAGGTTAGTATGACGACCTGTTGGCGTTCGGGTGAACCTTCAAACGAGCCAATTCTTAGCTACCTGCCGTCGTCGCCAGAGACTGTTCGACTGAAAGAACAGTTGGCGATGATGGCGGGCGATGAAGTCGATATTCCCATCATCATTAATGGGCGGGAATATCGGACTGGGCAGACTGAACCGTGTGTTCTGCCGCATAATCACAAACACCGAGTTGGTATTTTTCATAAGGCGGGGGCCTCGGAGATCCGTAATGCGATCGACGGAGCTGTTCAGGCATCGAGTCTCTGGAGTTCGATGGCGGCCGAGTCGCGGGCGCGAATATTTCTCAAGGCGGCCGAACTCTTAGCAACCAAATACCGTCCGATTTTGAATGCGGCCACGATGTTGGGCCAGAGCAAGACATGTTATCAGTCGGAAATTGATGCGGCCTGTGAGCTCATCGACTTTTTTAGATTCAATGTATTTTTTCAGCAAAAGCTCGACGAGATTCAGCCCTATTCGCCGGTGGGATTTGTCAACCGAACCGAGTATCGACCACTGGAGGGCTTTGTCTTTGCGGTGACGCCGTTTAATTTTACCTCGATTGCCGGGAATTTGCCGACGGCGCCGGCGCTCATGGGAAATGTCGTGGTGTGGAAGCCGGCATCCAGCTCGGTCTATTCCGGCTATTTTATTATGAAATTACTCATGGAGGCCGGTTTGCCCCCGGGGGTTATTCAATTCGTTCCTGGAAGCGGAGAGACTGTCGGGGAGGTGGTGCTGTCGCATCCGCAGTTAGGGGGAGTTCACTTTACTGGTAGCACCCAAACATTTCAGCGAATTTGGAGGACGATCGGAAACCAGATTGAACGGTATTCGGGGTATCCTCGGATAGTGGGTGAGACAGGCGGCAAGGATTTCATTTTTGCCCATGCCTCGGCCGATGTGGGAGCTCTCTCGGTTGCCGCGATCCGGGGCGCTTTCGAGTACCAGGGGCAGAAGTGTTCAGCTGCGAGCCGGATGTACGTTCCCAAAAGCATCTGGCCCTTGCTGAAGAAGTCGATGCTGGATGCATTGGCTACGGTAAAAATGGGTGACGTTTCCGATTTTCAGAATTTCATGTCGGCGGTAATCGACAAAAAAAGCTTTCAGAATATCCGATCGTACCTGGATGAGGCGAAGAAGAGCCGCGATGTCACCGTTCTTTTTGGCGGGGGTTGTGATGATAGCGTCGGTTACTTCGTCGAACCGACTCTGCTTGAGGTCAAGGATCCGCTGTACAGGACTATGAGTGAGGAGATTTTTGGACCCGTATTATCGGTGTATGTCTACGACGATAACCATTACGAGGACGCGCTGAAATTGTGCGACGGCACATCTCCGTTTGCTCTGACGGGGGCTGTGTTTGCCCAGGATAGGCGAGCAATCGATGTGGCGAGTCGGATCCTGTATCAGGCGGCGGGGAATTTCTATATCAATTCCAAGCCGACCGGGGCGGTGGTGAACCAGCAACCCTTTGGAGGGGCCCGTGCTTCGGGAACGAACGACAAGGCCGGAAGTATTCTGAATCTTCTGCGCTGGACGAGCGCCCGCACCGTATCCGAAACTCTGGTGCCGCCAGACGA
Source organism: uncultured Pseudobdellovibrionaceae bacterium (assembly GCA_964603655.1). Classification (GTDB taxonomy): domain Bacteria; phylum Bdellovibrionota; class FAC87; order UBA2466; family UBA2466; genus JACPWY01. The sequence continues at coordinate 13,761 of CAZRVZ010000137.1, forward strand.
CTACCGGTATCCGTTTATGGGAAAAAAATAATTGTTCGTAAAGTAACTTCGAAATAGGAGCCTGCACATGACGACACCCCAAATTCCCAAGCGCTCGCCGTACATGGTTGATGAACAGCCCGGAAAAAAGGCGTGGTGCCGGTGTGGGCTGTCCCAAAAACAGCCCTATTGTGATGGTTCCCACAAGGGGACCGGTATGGAGCCGATGGTCGTGGTCATCGATCGACCCAAGGCGGTGGCGTGGTGTGGTTGTAAGCATACCAAGGCGCCACCCTTTTGCGACGGTAGCCACAGCCAGTTACCGTAACTGACTCTTTATTAGTTGCCGTAACAGATGGCAGTCGCGTCAGACTGTTATTTGGAAACGAGAAGTTTGTAATCCGGATAGTGCTCGGCAACGAAGCTCTTGAGTTTACCTTTGAGCTGCTCCTCGATCTGCCGAGCTCGCTCCTTGGATACTCCGTACTTTTTCCCCATCTCTTCGAGCGTTATCGGCGTTTCAGAGATGAGTCGGTCGGAAAAAAAGACTTTGTCTCGTCCCTCGAGAGTCGCCGAAAATTTGACGATGATCTGTTTAAAGAGCGAGCGTTGCTCAGCCTCTCCCAATTGATCGTCAGCCGGCTGGTGAGGATCCGAAATGTTCTGAATGTGCTCGCGGCGCTCCGAGTCGCTGCCTTCGTGACCGCCGCTACCAAAGCCGATAGGCGCATTGAGCGAAAGATCTCCACCGGAGAGACGGGCATCCATTTCCTGGACCTCTTTCGGTGTTACGTCTAGGCGCTCGGCCAAAAGCGCCACCTTTTCCGAGGACGAAAGCTGGAGTCGCTCCAGCGCTCGCTGTTCCTTTCGCAACCGATAGAATAGTTTCTTTTGCGCCTGGGTGGTACCCATCTTGACCAGGGAATAGTTTTTCAAAATGGCGTCTTGAATATAACTGCGAATCCACCACACGGCGTAGGTTGTGAGACGTACCTCTTTATAAGGGTTGAAATCCTGCACCGCCTTCACGAGGCCCATGTTGCCCTCCTGGATGAGATCCAGAAGCTTCACTCGATAGTGGATGTATTCATAGGCAATTTTAACCACAAAACGCAGGTTGCTCGTAACCAGTCTTTGAAGCGACTCCCGATCTTTTGACTCGAAATACCTCATCGCCTCAGCGCGTTCTTCCTCCTTCGACAGCAGGGGGTATTTGTGAACTTCTCGGAGATAGGCCGCCAGCAGCGGATCGGGTGTTGCAATCGAAACACCAGTCTTCGGGCGACTGGAAATTCCAGTGGCGATTTTTTTCGACTTTACAAGACCTCCTCTCCTTTTTGCTGGGTTCTTAGGCGCCATGGTCAGCCAAAATATCAAATTCGAGTGAGTTATGCCATCTATGCATCTATGTAGGTGACCCTAGGCAGGTCCCCGGCTAAAGTATTGCAAAGTGGACAAGCTGTTTTACTATCTTACCGGGCTCTCCAGTAATATTGCCTATCTCATTATTTTTGCGGTCCTCTTCGCGTGCGGCCTTGGTTTTCCGCTGCCCGAGGACATTCCGCTGGTTGCGACCGGCTATCTCATTTGGGATGGTACTATGCGTTGGCCGGCGGCTTTAGCGGTGACGATTTCCGGCGTGCTCATCGGTGACTCATTGCTCTATTTTTTCGGAAGCCGATTAGGCTTAAAGATTCTAAAAAGCAAAGAGCCCGTTCTTTTTCTCAAGCCGAGAAAGGTGAGGCGAACCCGGGCCTATTTTCGTAAATATGGAGACAAGATAGTTTTCTTCGCTCGGTTTGTGGCCGGGTTCCGGGCGGCGGCATTTTTTATGGCTGGTGCTATGCATATGCGTTTTCGAAAATTTATTTTTTATGATGCGCTTGCGGCTTTCCTGTCGGTACCGATTTGGATTGGAATCGGCTATGCGTTGGGACATTATTTTGGAGAGGAGATTTCGGACGTGCTGCACAAGGTGAAGCAGTTCAAGCATATTTTTATGATTGTATCGGTGCTGGTAGTCGTCGGCGTGGTGGGGCGGCTCGTGTTGCGATATCGAAAAACCCGCAAAATTGAGCGGGTGGTGAATTAGAATTGCACGCCTTCGAGCTTTAGAAGTGAGTGTTTAATCCTGAGTGGTGACGAAAATCCGCCGATCGCGCCGTTTTTTCGAATCACTCGATGGCACGGGATCAGAATGGGAACGGGATTTTTGCCGACCGCATTGCCGACCGCGCGGCTTGCCTTGGGGTGCCCAGAGCGCTTCGCCAGTGCGCCGTATGCGATAGTGTTGCCAAAGCGCACGCCGCTGAGTGAGAGCCAAACACGCCGTTGAAAATGCGACCCGGCAATATCGAGTGGCACGGTAAAGCGACTGCGAGTTCCCTTAAAATAGGTGTTTAACTCCTTTTCGGCCAATCGAATCCATCGATTTGACTTTCGTTTCGTCATTGCACGTCTACCTAGTAGAACCCGGGAGATTCCGCGGCGGGTGGCAATGAGTGTGAGCGGGCCCAGGGGAGAGCTGACGGTATCTTGAAACCGAATTTCAGCGCCAGTCATTGTCGTTAATCTTGTTTTCATTTATTTTGGGGCGGCGTCGATTCTTGATTTTGGAATACAGTAGTGGCGAAAAAAACACCAGGTAGGGGGAGAGCACCATCAGGTACATGAGTTTTCCAAGGATTCCAGCCATCACGAATTGAAAAACGAGGAGTGCCCCGACAAGCAGTGCCAACCACTTCGCCTTTACCGGGAGAATAAAATAGATATACAGCTCCATTTCGGGAAATAGCGTGCCGAAGGCGAGGCTTACGTTCTCGACGATATAAAGCCACACGGGAATTGGCTGCCCCACGACAAACGCACCGGCGATCCCCATGATGTAGGAAAGAAGCGTATAAACCGTAAGGGGCCCCGGACCCCAACTCGTTTCGATGGAGTTAAAGACGAAAAAAATGTAAAGCACGAAAAATATGAGCCAGAGCGGGTCGGCAATTCCTTGCGATGGAAATACGAATAGGCGCCAGTACTCACCGTCTAAGACCCCTTGTGGGTCGAATATGAAACGGTCCATCGGTACGCCGACTATGTTTTTAGCGACGAATGCGACGACCGCGGCGGCCACGATGAATTTGCCCAGTCCGGGAAGCGCCAGAAATTCGAGTTTACGAACGAAAAAGCGTAACCAGTTGGGAAAACGGTTATCCATTTTGACACATTCCAATAAAGAATTGATGCAGTTGTGATCGTGAGGATAGTTCCGGGTGAAACGTCGAGGCAAGGGCGTTCTTTTGCCTGACCATGACCGGCTCTCCTTGGAAGCGATAGAGCACTTCGCACTGGGCTCCGACCCGGGTGATTCTGGGCGCGCGGATAAAAACCGCTTCTTGAATTCCCAGAGCCATAGAACTCGCTTCCGGCGATAGTACATCGATAAAACTGTCTACCTGCCGTCCGAAGGCGTTGCGGTCGACCGTCATGTCGATTGTGCCAAATGATCTCTGTGAAGGGCCAGCGACGTTTGATGATAAGCCATTTCTTGATAAGACGTCTTTTGATAAGACCTCCTTCGACAGGAGAATCGTCCCGGCACAGAGTCCCCAGGAGGGCCTCTCTCGAATAAAGTCTCCCAGCGCGCTAAAGAGATCGTTTACTTCCAGTAAATGCAGCATGGTGGTGGATTCTCCACCCGGAAGAATGACTCCGGAGAGGTTTTCCAAGTCCTGCTTGTGTTTAACCAATTGGGTTTTAACCCCAAGTTGACCCAGTTTTTCGACGTGGGGCTGTACGGCACCCTGGAGCGCGAGTATTCCGATGCGCACAGTGTTTTAGATCCCGCGATCCTGGAAACGCTCCTCGGCGCGCAGCTGGTGGATATCGAGCCCCTTCATGGGTAAACCCAAACCCTTCGAGCAACGGGCTAGAATGGCAGCGTCCTGGAAATTAGCGGTAGCCTCGACAATGGCGCGCGCCAGGAGTTCCGGGTGTTCCGACTTAAATATTCCCGATCCCACGAAAACGGCCTCGGCCCCCAAGGCCATTACCAATCCCGCATCGGCTGGAGTGGAAACGCCGCCCGCGGCAAAATTGGGGACGGGAAGTTTTCCGGTTTTGGCCACGATCTGGACGAAGGACAGCGGTGCGCCGAGTTCCTTGGCCTCGGTCACGAGCTCCTCTTGCCCCAAGATCGTGAGCCGTCGCATTTGGCTCATCATTTTGCGCAGGTGCTTTACCGCCTCGACGATATTGCCGGAACCGGCTTCGCCCTTGGTGCGGATCATGGCCGCGCCTTCTGCGATGCGACGCAAGGCCTCGCCCAGATTCCGGGCGCCGCAAACGAACGGGACCTTAAACTGGAATTTGTCGATGTGAAATTGCTCGTCCGCCGGGGTGAGCACTTCGCTTTCATCCACATAGTCGACACCGAGCGATTCGAGAATGCGGGCCTCGACAAAGTGTCCGATTCTGGCCTTGGCCATTACCGGAATCGAAACGGAGTCCATGATCTCCTGAATTTTTTCGGGCGGAGCCATTCGCGCCACACCGCCTTCTTTTCTAATATCCGCGGGCACGCGTTCCAGCGCCATCACCGCGACAGCCCCAGCCTTTTCCGCAAGAATTGCCTGCTCCCGGTTGACCACGTCCATGATGACGCCCCCCTTGAGCATTTCCGCCAAGCCAGTCTTTAAGCGCATATCGGTCATGTCATAATCCTTTCGAATGACAGAACTATTAGCGGATATTGAGGGAAGAATCAAATGAGTGAACAGGCTAAAGCTATGCCATTAGGGCATCGGTACGGTTGCCGATCGAGGGGGATGGCTTGGCCGGCCTGTCCAGAAACCGGTAGAGCACGCCATAAATAAACATTGCCGAGAGTACGCCAACGAGAAAATCTGTAAGGATTACCATGACGGCCGTATAGATCATCAGGGCCGCATGGAGGCGGTTGTGGTGCCATACCAGCTTGATTTCGGCGGGCTTCACCATATTGAAGGCAACCCATATGAGGATTCCTCCCATGCTGGCCATGGGTACCAATTCCAGAACGTCCGCCAGAAAAAAGACCAGTGATAGCTTCATGAAGCATTTCATGATCCCCGCGAGTGGAGTGACCGCCCCCACTTTAATATTGGTTGCGGTGCGGGCCAGGGCGCCTGAGAGCGGCATGCCGTTTAAGAGTGGTACCAGGAGGTGGATCATTCCCTGTCCCCAGACCTCCTTATCGGGGTTGTAGGGGGTTTTGCGGTTGTCCGCCAGGCGATCCGCCATGCGGGCGGCGAGTAGACTCTCAAACCCGCACACGAAGGCGAACGCGAGTGCGTAAAAGGCCAGCTCGCCCAGAGATGCGATATTCCATGAGGGAAATGCTGGTGGTGTAATCTTTAGAAAATCCGTCGGGATCTCACCGAACTTTGTCTTGATTAAGGTGAGGTTGGAATCCACCAGAAGGGTCGAGGACAGTATCGTCCCGATGCCGAGAGCAAACAGCGGCGCCGGAAAGTAGATCGAAAGCTTTAGCATGTACCGGGTCATTATGAAGGTAAGGCCGGCAATCAACATCGCCGCTGCGTTGAACTGATTCAGATTTTCGAAAATAATCCGAAGTTTTGTTAGAAACCCACCGCTTACGGCGGCCTTTAAACCCAACACCTCGCCAAGCTGTGTCACGGCGATAGTTACTGCAATGCCAACACTGAAACCGACCACAATGGAATGGGGCACCCAATTGCCGATTTTTCCCCACCCGAGGAGTCCCAGAAGCAAAAGAATGGGAGCCGAGCAAAGCGAAATCAGCACGATATAGCTGTGCCCGGCCATGGGATCGCTGGGTGTCGCATGGGCCGCCATAACGCCGCCGATTATGGGAATGAGCGCGGCTACCGGCCCGTAGACATTGAACTTCGAACCGCCGAAAAGTGCACCCACGAGGCCGGCCATGGCGCCGGCCATGATACCGTGCTCGGGCCTCAGCCCCGACGCGATGGCAAAGCCCATTGCCATGGGTATTGCCATCATGGCGACGATCAATCCGGCGCTGGTATCCCGCCAGGCGATGCGGATCCAGTTATCTTTGTTCATTTCCTCAAAGCGCGCATCGAACGGATTAAGGAAGAGTCTGAGTCGAGTCCACATGGTTTTATTTTATACTACGCGTTTAGGTAATTTTCATTGGTCAGGGAAGTTTTCGCGGGTTCCCTTGAAAACGTAGTCCCGAATTCCACTCGACCCGTCTCCAGAGAAAAATGCGCCTCGACGACCGCAAAACGGTCGTTTCGGGCTAACTCTCGAAGCAGGGAACAGATCGCCGAATCCGCAGTCAAAGAGCAGTTCCGCGGGAACCCGATATGAATCGCTCATTACCCCGTTTCAATTTATCCGGGGCAATTTCCCATGCAATGACGGCACTGTCTGGAATTAATCTAGGCATCAATCTCTCTGCTTGAGCTGGGTGCTCAGCGCGTGGGTTGTCCCAAACGGAGTTTTTCAGCGGCCTTTGCGATTCCACCCTCTCGGGCGATGGCGCGGAAATAGAAAAGGTGGTGGTAGTTAAGCCATTTGGTCAAAATGCCGAGCCTTCAATTTACGGTAGTACACAAAGTAAGAATGCCCTACTCCATCCGCAAATCCGGGCCGCGTGTGCAGTTAGCGGTGAATGCGTGCTGATTGCTGGGGGTCGCGCTCAGAAGGTCAAAAAAGGTGGATATCGACTGGACCGTGGTCGTGATATCGGACGCCGAACCGCTTTCGAGTTCGAGTAGCGCCGACCAGGCACCGTACTTCCAGTAGACGAAATCTTCATAGCACCCGTTTGCGGGGTAGACGACATCGGCGGCGGTGCCCACCCGGTACCCATTGACCTCTGCAGCCTTGGCAAAAATCTGATGGTAGAGGTTGTGATCTGCCGTGTGGGTGTTGTCCGTATAGTGCCCCCAGGGGTAAGTGAACGACCCGTCATATCCATGGACCGTTACGCTGCCAGTAAAGGAACGGCTCGCCCAGAGGGCCATTAGATTTCGAATGGATTTGAGTTTTCCGCCAGCGCCGGCCGGCAGGCAGGGGTTGGGATAGTCGCGATTGGGATCGAAGCCGTGTTCGTGACGCTGGTTAGCATTGTAGCCCGAAACGTTGAGCACCGGGATGATCGTCCATTCCGTATCGGCGAGATTCCCCTTCCAGAGTTCGGGGCTCTCATAACGGGTGATGAGATTTCGGATGAAGGCCATGGTGAATAACGGGGCGCTCAGTTCGTTACCGTGGTGAGTCGAAACCACGAGCTGCCCGATTTTCGTCGGATCGGCTTGGCGCGCGTTGGAGGAGATTCGAATGGCAAAGATCTCAACTCCCTCGTCATTGGGGCCAATGCTGACTACCTGAGAAATGGCAGCATGGGCGGCCTGCAACGTGCCCAGCTGATCCACGATCGCCTTATAACGCCCGGTGGGCGGTGCGGCGTTGGCGAATATAGTAATTAGAGTTGCTGCTACCAGGAGAAGTTTCATGAGCCCCCCGAAGTGTCTGCAACTACCAGACGAAGATGTTTTGGAATGAAATTATTGTATCGGGATTTGAGCCCCGTTCAAAGGGAAATATTTAGGGTGAGGCTCACCGTGGAATCCGGAGAACACGCGAATTATGGATATGGCGGTATAAGAATCCAATATCCCACGATCGCATCCTTGACCGATTGGCCAAGATGCGGCTCGTGGTTGGTTTATAACCTTTTCTCACGGACGGATGCCTATTCGAGTTCCGTCGCCGGCAGCACCTCGATAGACCCCGCCATGCCGAACGCCTCGTGCTGTATGCAGACGTAGCGGTAGGTACCGGCCACACTGAGGACAAGGCTAAATGAATTGCCAGGCAGAATGATTCCGGAGTCAAAGGTATCGGCGCCCTCGGGTAACTGAACATTTTCAGGGTTGGCGACAGCGGCAGGATCGGCGGTCGCGGTGTGTTTTCCCGCTGTGGCATTCGTAAAGACAATCGTGTCCCCGGCTTGAGCCGTGGCTACAGCCGGAACGAACTTCCCTTTCTGGATCTCGACATTCACCGTCGCGGCGAATGCCGAAAAATGTAACGTTACTATCCCTACTCCCAGTGTGAACAAAGTGTTTCTTGAAATCATGTATCCTCCTTGATTTCCAAAGTAATCCAAGGGCCAGGGAAAACTAGATGGATGGAAGGGCATGATGAGTTTCCAACTTGGAAACATGAGTATTTCCAACTTGGCGCGTCATGTGCTAAAAACGGACTGTGAGAGGCGAGTTTTACGATTTGACGCTGTTCGAGATTGATATTCTGTCTACCTTTGCCGACCACTCGTCGCTGCGAGCGGTATGCCGGGCTAGGAAGTTGGAGGCCCCGCATGCCTCCAAGATCTTGTATCGTCTGGAACGGAAACTGGGTCGAAAGCTCCTCGTGCGGTCTCCCAAAGGGTACCACCTCACCCCGGACGGAATACGAGCTGTAGCGAGTGCCCGCAAGATGACTCAAACTTTTCCCGAGCTTATCGATAGAGAATCGATGACTGCGGAAACGGCGGAGCCGTTTATGTCCATTGCAGCCCCGCGTTTCGTCGGAGCATACATCATGGCGCCTGTACTTCATCGGATGCAACTCGTTGGTTTAAAATCGAGGTTTCGGATTTTAGACAGCTCTCCCGATGAAATCATCGCGGCCGCTGTGAAGGGGATCTGCGAGATAATCATTTCAATCGGGGAACCCAAACTGCCGCGTACGTGGACGACATCCCGAGTGGGTACCATGGCCTGGGGCCTATTCTCGTCAGTTTCCAATCCGCTGGCGAAAAAGACCACCGAGCTGAAGGTTCGCGAGAAGCCATTTTTAGTGCCCACCTACTGGACCGGTACCGCTTTTGAGGTCGGGGATGACTACTGCCCGCTGCCCTGGAAAAAACGCAAGCGGGGTGATGAGACGTCCAGTCTCATGACAGCTATCGAGGTACTAAAATTATCACCCAATCAAATTCTCTTTGGGCCAAAAAGGGTTGTCCTGGCACAAACGCACGGCCTGGGCGTGAAGGAGATTCGGGTGAATGGCTGGCCCGAGGTCGAGAAGAGCCTCTATTTATCGGTGATGAGCGCAGCCGTGAATCAAAAGATCCACCGGCTGCTTCTCGAAAAACTCGGTGAGGAGCTGAGCGAGTCGCCAACTACTCATGGCTTTTAACGCTCTGGGGGCAGAGCAAGGAAGCTACCGACCTACTCTTTCAAATCATTACGAAACGATCGGAATGCCTTCTCACTCTCATGACAACCAATCTCGCTCCCAAACAATTGCTACTCTGGATCCACTAGGGTCATTTCAAACGTAATGGGATTCACAATGATATTGGAGGCTTTGATTAGTAAGGGGAAGCTACGGCCTGTTACCTTATCTCTAACTTGAAAAACGGAAGCCATAGATACGCCGTCTGACGCCAAATGGTTTTTCTCAATCAGAAAATTAGGATTAGCAGAAATCTTAGCAGATAGGGCCGACCGCTTCTGGTCGTATTGCACCATTAACTCGTTTTTCAACTTCTGTGAAACATTCGGGTCTATAAAGATTTTATCAAGACTTAGACCTAGCGTGTCTTCTAATTCCACCGAATTGGGAAGGTGCCCTTTATTTGCCTTCGGGATGCGAAAGCCCGAATGAGAACAATCCCGTCCAAGAGAGTTTAAGGCAGCCGTATCTCGTTCTGCGGTTTCATTAGAACGATAAACCTTAATAATAAACGTGTGACCAGTAGAACTGCGCGCACGGTATAAGTTCGCTGATCCCCCATGGCCTAAAGGAATCAATTCCACAACGCCAGGGTAGCTTTGCAATGTTGGCATGGTTTCCGAGATCTCGCTTGTCACCAAGGCCTGGAAAAACTCGGGACAGGTGAGCGCATAATTCGCCTGCGAAAGTGACAAATACAGTAACCATACTTTTAAAATCATGCCGATATTCATCGTTCGCCTAACCTAAAAGGAATTCCAAAACTGAAAATGTCTCAAAAATACCTAGGAAGTAACGACACATTGGTAACAACGAGTCAATAATTATGGGTCCGCGAAGTGGACCCTAGCAGCTTTTGTTTTCTGTCGGAAGTAAAATAACAAATCTCTGTGGGGATCTGGGAGCCGGGTCATATCCGTTTCTAATGCCCCAACGTTTTGAGAATCGTGTCGGCAACCAATCGATTACCGGCTCGATTTAGGTGAATTCTATCGTAGGTCAGGATGCCCCGTTGGGCGTTATGTCTGTTGTGGGTTCTTATATAATCAAGAAAAGTCTTCCGCAGGTCACAAAGGGGTAGGTTCAGTTCCTTAGCGAGA
>CAZRVZ010000138.1:0-4512 GCA_964603655.1 uncultured Pseudobdellovibrionaceae bacterium
GAGAACAGGCGGTGATAAAATTCATGAAAGATATTCTAACGCGGACACGCGTGCCCCATTTTAGTGACCCGGTCGGGAATATCGTAGTGGGCGTGGCGTCGCCGGCAGAGTATCGACGGATCGTGACTCGCGGAAACGGACCGGTATTTTTGTTTATCGCTCATACCGATCACCCTGGGTTTCACGGTCGGCGGTGGCTGGGGGAGCGGACGCTAGCCATTCGCTGGCACGGCGGGTCTCCGACCAAACACCTCAATGGGGCGAAGGTGTGGGCCAGCGCGACCCGGGAAGACGGCCTCAATTGGGATCTCCATTCGGGCACCCTGCACAGTTCGAAACTGAACCGGCGAAAATCAGCGGTGCAATCGGGCCTCGTCACTTTCGGCAAATCGTTTCGCCGGGGCAATATCGCGGCGGCATCGCTCTATGGCGGATTCGGATTTCGAAAGCCTGTCTGGAGAAACAACGGGCTCATCTACACGAAGGCGGCTGACGATCTGGTGGGTGCATTCGTAATTCTGTCGCTCGCTATCGCCCGCCGTAGCCGCTTGGGGACGACGGGTAATTTTTTGGGGTTGCTCACGCGCGCCGAAGAGGTGGGTTTTATCGGAACACTGGAACACCTGAATCTGGGATGGCTCCGCCCTAAAAGACGTGAAGCGATCTGTGTCAGTCTCGAGACCTCGCGACAGTTACCCGGCGCACTCGTGGGCCGTGGCCCCATTGTACGTCTCGGAGATAGAGCTACCGTGTTCGATGCATCGGGAGTGGAGTACCTGACCGGTGTAGCGAAGGCGGTGTTGGGGAAACGTTTTCAGAGGCGAATCATGGATGGAGGAACGTGCGAAGGCACGCCGGCAAATGCCTATGGACTGCGAACGCTGGCGCTTAGCGTGCCTCTGGGGAATTATCACAACCAGGGCTTTGAGGGTGGCCCAGATAGCCGTGGTCCACTGGGGCCCTCTCCCGAATTCGTGAATCCAAAAGATGTCGATGGGATGTTTCGCCTATGCCTGGAGATACTCAGGCGACCACCGGTTTGGGAGAGCGTTTGGTCCAAAAGAAACAGGGCTTTCAAGAAGTTAATGCTGAGCTACCGTTCGCTCCTGCGTGAGTGACCAAATCTTTGGCGATTCTGTGTTATTAGCCGTGCGTATTCTGCCCGGCCCACCCGGTATACCGCTTGCACATTAAGGAACTCAGCAGGCAACCATGAACGGCAGAATGCACTTTGTAATTCCACAGCTTAGATACTGGAGTCGTCTGGTTCCGACCCTCGTGGGAGTGTCCAATCTTTGGACGGTGCTGGGACCCACGTTAGCGCTAGTGACAATGGCGCTTTCAGAACCTGCCCTAGCCGATCCCGACGAAACAATTTATTACTTCAAGCACCTCACAGAGGCAGTGGCCGCCGTTCCAAGGGCCGAGCGGAAAAAGAATGCTCTCCAGAGTCTGAGCGAATTTGCCAAGCCCTATTCCGAAAAAGCACTTAACGAGGAAGAGTATGGGGGACTCGTATCAGGCGTTGAGAAACTGGAGCGTCAATACGGGGTCGCCGCCCGAGGGTTTAGGGGACTCATCTCGGAGCCGACAGAATCCATCACGGAGCCTCACATCGTTGGCACTAGCGCGTCGGAGGAAAAAAACTATGGCCCTACAGTCGCTAGTCTCAAGGGAATTGTGCAAGCATCGACCGAGGTGCAGGTAGGTCTCATCCCCGCAATCACCCAAGAACTTTCTGAAAGAAAAGATCAAGAGCGCGATCGCGCGCTCCAGGAACAGGCGCAATATTATCAAAATTACGGCGGTCCATTCGGTAGATCGCCTCAGGGTGGCGGATCATCTCAGGGGGGCAGCGGCGGTGGAAAAACGGGTGGCGGAAGCGGGGCTAAGTCCGAGCCACTTAATTTTAATTTGCCCGATAGCGGATTCGGCAATGCGCTGGAGTCATTGCGAGGAGAAGAGACCAGGATTATTCAAACCCCGCCAGCCAATTTTCCCGACAACGGAATTTTTCCGGAGATCGATGTTGGCAAGTCGGTTTCGCTGCCCAAGCTTGCATCAAAATCAACGGGCCCCATCGCCGAGACTTCGGCCAGTCCTATCCTTAAAAATCTACAAATGCTCTCGGGAAACAGAAGTAACCCCGGGCTAGCCATTCCGCCGAATGCATTGGATGGTGGGTTTCCGTCCCCGGGTCAGTCGGAGGGTTCACCATCGTTAAAAGCAACGGCTCCCAAATCCGAAAGCTTGGGTGAGCCATCCGTTTCACCCGACGATACCAATACGGAGCCTCGTTTTAATTTTTCCGCCAAGGCACCCGATTCGGCCGCGAGCGCCGATGAAGATGGCACCAGCTTTCAGGCCACACCGGCACTCACTCTGGGCGCGAGTGGCGCAGAGTCGAAAAACAACTTGAACCGAGAAGTCCTTCCCTTGGGTCCTGCCGATGAAAAGGGACGGTCGTGGATATTTTCCTATGCACCGTCCAAGATAATTCGAAATTCCTGCGCCACCGAAACTCAATCGCTCATTCGCATTTTTTGCATCGGGGTAAAGCGACGCCTGGCCCAGCTCACCGTAAATTGACCAACCTTGCTGAAGCCGCCCGATCTTGATAAGATTTCTTCATCACACTTAAATTGTTTTAGGCGGTCCACACACGAGGAGAGACCTATGAATCGGTATTTCTTGTCAGTAATTGCCATTTCCCAAATTGCCTTAGCTCAGGGCGCAAAGGTTAGTTACGACGCGACTCAGCTAACGCTTCACATTACCCGAGAGTACTCGAGACCTCGCGTAGAAAAGGATTCGCGGGGGCAACTGTCGGTTTCAATGCACGGCCTACCCAATACCCTTGGGGCCGGGCTTCCGGTGCTTCCCTACGAGCCGCTTCGGCTCGCGATTCCCTACGGTCTTGAAATTGAATCCTACTCCACGTCAGAAACCGAGCCAGTCCAGACTCGGGGTCAGGTAGTCACCCATCGCGGGCAACTGCCGATCTCGTGGTTCGGTTCTTCACGTCGACTCGAGAAAACGGCTGCTCCGGATTTTGCCGGAGCACAGTATCCCGACGGGCCGGTCCAGATTACGACTCAGAAACTCCATGGCGTGTCGATTGCACTCGTGAATCTTCACCCAGTTCTATTCCTTAGAGAGGGCGCGCTCAGATCGGTCTCCCGCCTCGATGTTGCTATCCGTTTCAAAACTTCGAGTGGAAACGGTCTTCCGCTCAGACTCCACCAAAAAACCGAGGTCGCCGGATTCGTCTCTAATCCGGACACGCTGAATAATTGGCCGCTAATAAACACCCGCGGCTATAACTATCTTATTGTCTCCACTCCGGAGCTGATTGCCTACACTGGTTCGAACGGTTGGAACGATCTCAAGACCAGTCTAGAGTCAAAGGGCCTAGCGGTTCAGATTACCGACAGTGAAAAGATGCTCGCCGCCGCGCAGGGAAAAGACAACGCTGAAAAATTACGAAATTTCATCGCGTCCGAATACCAGACATCGGGCATTCAATATGTACTGCTTGCCGGTAAAGGTGTTTCGAGCGCCACTCCCAACATTCCCTCGCGCGCGCTTTGGTCTAAAATCAGGGCCTACATGGGATACTGGTTCGATTTGGAAAGAAATATCGCATCCGATCACTATTTTGCCGCGCTCGATGGCGATTTCGATGGCAACCAAAATGGAAAATGGGGCGAGCCTACCGATGGCGCGAGTGGCGCCGACGTGGATTTTCTACCGGAGATTACCGTGGGTCGAGCGGTGCTCAATTCCACACAACAGCTTCAGGACTTTGTGAAAAAGACCGTGTGGAGCTCGGTTGAGGCATTGCCAAGAAAAATGCTGCTCGCGGGGGAGGAACTCTTTCCCGAAATGAACCTCTATGGCGACGAGTACATGGACCAGCTTATTGGCGCATGCACGGACCACGGATTTGCGACAAGCGGCTATACCGGGGAATGGGCGGTGGCGAAACTCTACGATAGACCAAAGGCACCACGCTCCTCTCGTGCGTGGACCGGAGCTGACGCTCTTTTGGCGTTAAACACGGCGGGCCTTTCGATGATCAACCATCTGGGCCATTCCAACGAAACTTACAACATGCGCCTGAGCGCTTCGAGCATCACCAAGCTAACGAATGCCATACCGTTTTTTTATTATACTCAGGGGTGCCTGGCCGCGAGCTTCACGGCCGGTTCTTTCGTCGACAAACTGGTTTCAAGCCCAAACGCCGCATTTGCCGCCATTGGAAACACGTCTTACGGACTTGCGCCCGAGGATCCCGATCCCGCATCGACCAAGACGCCCGGGGCCAGCCAGATGCTGCACCGACAGTTTATCCACAGCCTCATGGCATCACCGGACACCACCTTGGCCGATGCTCATCAGAAATCCAAGACTGCGTTCGTAAATCAGAAGATGGCCCAGGAGGTAAGGTGGGTCACCTGGACCGCGACCTACTTTGGCGATCCCAGTCTCCGGATTCGGTGATTCGTTTCT
>CAZRVZ010000139.1:0-31627 GCA_964603655.1 uncultured Pseudobdellovibrionaceae bacterium
GTCAGGCTATCGGCAAGTAGCATCCGGGCCATGGGCACCGCTGCCGCCGGAACCGTATCGATTAACTTTCGGATGACCTTCGCGCTCACGCCCGGGATTATTTCCGCTACTCGGCTGTCTAGCGCCTTAACGATAGCCGAGCTCACCGATTCGGGCGTGCCGAGGCTCCACTCGAGCCATGCTGGGAATGGGTGGTGGGGATCTTTTTTGAGTAGCGGCGTCCTTACGAACCCTGGCGATACCAGGAGGACGTGGGTTTGGGATCGATTAAGTCTTAGCTCCGCCTGGACCGACCGTGTAAACCCTACGACGGCGTGTTTGGATGCCGAATAGAGACTCATGTAGGGGCTCGCTACAAGCCCTGAAAGCGATGCCATATTGACGATTGAACCCGCCCCTTTTTTTTCAAAATGCTCGAGTGCCAGGCGCGTGCCGTGAACCACGCCGAAAAAATTAACCGACATTACCCGCCGCAGGAATTCGTCATTGGTCGTCAGGAATTCGCCGTTTCCGTGGATGCCGGCATTATTAATCCACACATCGAAATCGATACCGGAAACGGCCGCTTTAAGCGTGCGCGAATCACCAACATCGGCTTCAACGACGGTTACCGAGCGCCCAAATTTCGCATGGGCTTCGCAAAGCGCGGCCAGGCCGATTCCATCACAATCCACGGCAATGACGCGAGCATGTTTTTGGGCGAAGGTGTCGGAGAGTGCCCGCCCGATGCCGCTCGCCGCGCCGGTGATTACGATCGTTTTTTGCAAAAGCACCCTTCACCCTCCAGCCAGTAAGCACGCCCCGGCTCCACGACGAGAATCTCCTCGAATTTGGCCCCGAAACCCGCCTCGTTTGTGGTCCCGGGCCGCCCGATGTGCGGCTCCAACGCCCAAAGCCCCACTAGGTCGCCCGAGGTGTGCTGGTTAAAGAGCTGCCCCAAGAGGCCACGCGAGAGCAATGCCCAGAATGATTGCCACCCGAAATTCAAAACGTTGAGATCGATAGCGCTCGTCGATACGCGGTGGACCCGATGCCCCAGCACTGAGAACGGGTACTTGCGATGCCGATTCTCATAACCGTGACTTTCGATATCGGCCTCGATTTCGCGGCAGATCTCCCCGCCCGAGAGGCTCCGTTCGAAATACGCGGGAATCCTCGATCGGAGATCGGACAGGTAGTCCACCGAGTCGCGAAACTTGGGGGAATCAGACAGACAATCCGAGTAGCCTATATCGGCGATAAAACCGCCGAGAATGGGCGCAACATCGAGCAAAAACGGTTCCCCCTCTCGCAGCACTCTTTGCGTGGGCATGAAGGCTCGGTACCCGCTGATGCCTTCGAATCGGGTGCGATCGCCGAACCAGGCATACGGTTTGTGAAAAAAATTTCTAACGCCGCTATCCCTCAGAAAGGTCTCGATCATCTCTGCCGCCTGGACTTCGGTCCAGCCGGGTTGGATGAGCCCGGCGATGGTGCGGACCGACTCTTGAGCCAGGCGCTGACATTTGAGAAAGCCCGCCCTCTGGCTCGACGAGGGGACCACGTTGGGAGCCGGGACGAAACGGGAGAGCACAGGAAGCGCCTGCACGCGGGTCAATCGAGCATGCGCACGAGAGCGCAAGGATTCAAGCATCGGTCGCTCCGGCGGATTGGGTCCCAATTGGTGCAGTTCCGAAAAATTCCATTCCGAAAAAATCAGCGAGCATGCGATTGGTTTCGTCCGGGTTTTCACGAAAATGCCAATGTCCCCTGGGGACGATTCGAAACGTCACATCGGTGGCAATGGATTCAAACTCGGAAGCGGAAATTTTTTCGATGAAAGGATCCCTCGCTCCCCAGATGACCAAAACCGGAGCGGCAATCGGGCGCTCGGCCAGTCGCCGCGACTTTCGTAGCACTTGAGGCACCTCGCGCACGAAAGCGCGGTACTGTTTGAGCGGAGAAACGACGCAAGCCGTGGAGTCGTTAGATAGTTGTGGACGTCGATCCCTCGGAAGACGTCCCAACCGATAGGCCATCGATGCGATCTGGGTCGGAAATCTCCGGGCAATCATCTCGGGTAGCCAGGGTAGCTGCATGCCGTAGATGTACCAGGACCTTAAGTGTTGTTCCGGGCGTTTCAGCCTTCTCAAATATTGAATGAGGTGCAGCCCGTTGAAGATTACCATGCGTTTCAGACGGCTCCCCAGATACGGTGCGAGATTCCACGCGTGAACTGCGCCAAGATCGTGTCCGACGAGGTAGATCGATCGGGACCCGGTGGGATCGACCTCGCGAATCATTTGCAAAAGATCGAGCGACTGACAGGCCAGGCCGTTCCGGCGGACATCGGCGGTCGGTTTCGATGGCCCTGCGCCGCGGACGAACGGGCACACAACCTGAAATCGGTCAGAGAAAAACCGGGTTTGAAATTCCCAAACCAGCGGAGAATCGGGATAGCCGTGGAGCATAATGAGAATGGGATTGCGGCTGAGACCGAGCTCAATCCAGCCGGTCTGGAGACCGCGCATCTCTTTCAATTGGATTGCCTGCATACGATATAAACGCTATCAGCTGCTTCTGGCTTCGGCAAAGGTCGGCGGGCAACTCGGTCGCGGCATGGGAATTCTGGGTGTTCCGAACTCACGGGCCTTTTGCAATGTTTCCCGATGGTGTCTCAGGTTAAGGAAGAGACTGAGGTAAGGTGAGTTGGCAAATATCAGTTGTGGCAGTCGCAGCCAGTGATTTTTTTGGAAGTGAGGCATTACCGTCGCGAGACAGGCAAAAAACGGGTGGTCCGTTTTCATCTTTTGTACCCGCCAAAGTTTCTGGAGCTCGCCCAAGAGCCAGGATGCTGTTAACGCCTGGGCAAAAACCAGATCCGTCTTTTCGTGGAGTAGCATTTTTAGCGAGCGCTTTCTGTTTTGGACGCTTCGCACCATGTCGAGCACCAGAAAGGCAAAATTGCAATGTCGCGTCTCCTCCTCCATGTGTTTTTTGTGAATTTCAAAGAAGAGCGGATCGATTCCCTTTTTATGTGGTGCCATCTCCCGGAAAATGAGAATCGAAACCTCCTCGACGCTCGCGACCACCCACCAAAATGCGCAGCCGCCGCTCGCTGCGTTTGCGGAAATGCGATCCAAAGACCGGGATCCGTATAGCTGCGGTAAAAGCCTTCCCATCGCGGCCGGCTCGATCCCAATCGATTGACAGAACTGATCGTTAAAACGCCGAAAAAGCCTGGAGTGCTTGAGCTCCTCTTCGAAAAAAAGCTCTCCGAGGCGCTCCATTTCCGGGTTGACGGGATACTCCTTTAGAAACCGGCGCCAGGCGCGCTCCCGAAATCGATCGATTACGCTCTCCAACTCAGCGATCGTGGCATTTACAATCAGCCCGGAGAGCTGGGACAGCGCGATTCGTTGCTCGGTATCGAGCTCAGGAAAGGCGATTGCATTTTTATCCAACGGCAGAAAACTTCGGGAGGTGTCGATTCCGTTGGTCCAAGGAATATCGGTTTCCAGATCCCAGGCGTATTTACGCTGCCGATCGATTTGGCTGGCCAAAGAATCGAACGCATGACAATCCCGAGTGGCCAAAATCCCCCCGTGATTTAAAAAGCGAGTTGCGCCGCAACAGCCGTTTAAAATGCTTCATCTAACCGTAAACCGTGCCGAAAACTTTGAAAACTAAGATGCTCACGACCGCGCCACGCCCCAGCACAAAGTATATCAAATCCCAATAATACGATCGCTTAATTAGATTCTGCTGAAAAAGTCTGATTATTGCAGCTCTTTTTTTCAAGGTGAGGACTTTTTACCCTCTATCCGAAAGTTGTGGCCCTCGTCTGAAGTGATGCAATCGACAGATTATCTGGAATGCTGATTGCGGGATGAATTCAACGCCGCCGCGACTAGTTTTGCCATAGCGAGGGATCCCGCCTCGCTGAAATGGCCGTCGTTCTTGAGAAAATATTCGGGGGTAAGTCCAGAAATACCGGTCGTGTCCAATAGACGAATTTCCCCTTCTTTCGCAATTTTTTGCAAGATGGTGCGCTGGAGTGTGTATGGCGGTTTAGTCATTATAAGTATAGGGGCGAGTAGCACTTCGGCCCCCTGTTGTTTGGAGATAAGGCTCATTTGATGAAGCGCTTTCCTTGTGAATCGCCACTCCATAGAATTTTCATCCATATTTTCAGAAAACTGTTCCAGTGGTTCTAGAATTTGACCCCCCATCCATTGTCTCAATAGTTTTTTTTTCGGTATTCCACGCAAGACCCTCAGTAGGTATGTTTGGGTTAGAGGATTCCACTCATTCCTCTTTTTAAAGGGGTTGCCCTCACTTATCGTCGTCTCGCTTGGGAGATTGGGACAAGGAAAATCATCGATAGGACGATCTAAGTAGGCTTGTATTGTCTGTTTACTGAGATAAAAGGCCAGATCAGAGATGTCGTTTTGGGAAAAGAAATGGATGACATAGCGGGGACGGAACTTCTTAATATAGGCATTTAGGAGACAGACTTCCTGCAGTGCACAATCGCCCTGCCTGGCCATATTGATTACCGACAAGCCGCTCAATTGCTCCAAAAAATAGGGTATAGTTTGTCTCTGCTCGAGTCCGTGGCCGTAAATAAAGGAATCTCCGAGAAGCAATAAATCGGCACGATCGCGATCGCGCTCATTGCGAAATCCATAACGATCGGTTTGGTGGTGCCATTCGTATCCATTATAAGAGAGTTCAGCCAAGAAATTCGGTTTCATCAAACGGCTCACTGGGAACGAGGAATCGGTGTAATAGATCCCGCCAGGGCCTTCTCGGTATTTCGAGCGGATCCCGTTTTCAAATGCCCTGCCACCCAGTGCTGGCTTCATATGTAACGAAACTTCTAGAACTATCAATAAAGCCAGGATTGCCGCCAAACTGAGTAAGGCACAAAATGAATATTCTCTCAAACGAGTGCGCAAGGAGAAATTGTACGCTAGTTTCTCCTGATTACAGTCGAAATATTAGCCGGTGGAGGAATCAGTAGTTCGCGCTCGTTTGCCGGGCGATCACGCAAGGCTTCTTCGATGTCATTTTCAGGGTGCGGTGAAAGGCGCGCAATTAATCTCGTCGCTTCGCGTGCTATATCGAGCGAGGGTTCGCTTCGCGCATACTCCAACAAGCGCGGGAGAAGGATTCGGCGCCCATCATCGGAAATCTGCCCCGTTTGAAGCTTCTCGTGGTAATGGCGAATGGCAAATGCTTTGACTCGACCGTAGCGTTCCCATGAATTAAATGTGTGGCCGTGAGGATCCCCCGGAGTCCGAGCGCCGAAAATAGAATAATCCAGGATGCTTTCGACTATTTTCGCGGGCCGATCGCCGTAGTGAAGAAAAGAATGAACGAGGAAGAAAGAATGTTTCAAAGGCACCTCGGTGAAGGAGGAAATCCTTGAAACGAACTCGGCATGAGCGCGTTCGGGATCGGTTGCGATGATTTGTTTCATCTCGGCGAACATCTTGTCGAGACCCGCCTGGTCTCCGCTATCAAGTTTTTCAAGGGTGACAAGAACTCCATCGATACCACGCCGCTCGCTATTTCTTTCGACCGCCAAATTCGATCCGGCGAACACGGGCGGCATAGCTTTATAGCTAGGAGGCGGCAAAATCGGTGCGATGGAGATCGGGGTTTTCGTTGTCCACCACCCTATAGCCGCCGCCGCACCGATGATGATCGTCAAGCCGATTACTCTCTTCGCCAACGGCTTACCTCTTCGGGAGTGATTTCATTGAAACGATCTGGAACGCGATTGTTAATGTAGGATTGGATGAGCCAATCGGAAAGTTCATGGTGAATGGCGTTTCGTACCCAAGCCCAATAAAAAACGTCCTGAGAGAAAGCACCGCCGCTGCCATCGATATAAAAACGCTGATCGCATCTTTGTTTTTGGCCCATATAGGGCCCCTGATCGCAAGTGACGTGCCCGGGATCGGCCTTAGAAAGGTGCCTTGCCTCGTGTACGATTACATCGGAGTTGTATTCAGCGTGGCCATATTCAAAAAAAGGTCTGCAAAGGGTAATACGCCCCAGCGCACGAGATGCATATGCCCCGTGAGTAGTGCAATCCGGATCGTAGTAGGTCTCTCGGATCAAATTTGCAGCAGTCTGATAAAACTTAGGGGCATCGGCAGGAAGTTTCGACGCATGCAGATGGTAAAAAGCCTCGGCCGCTTTCGACTCCCCCCCAGGACAATCCAGTGTGTCCTTAGCACCCCACTTGATCCCGAACGCGTCGAAATAATGGGTACGCCAATTTGCCCGAAGTGTTTCACAGCTTGGCGTCGCCCAAACAGGTACCGCCATAGCCAAGGAAGTCAGCAGAACCGCCAAAGTTTTTACCATTCAAGCCCCTTTTTAGTTATAGAAATAACTTATGACGCAACGAACAATAAGATCAAGTGCTTTTTTCGGTGGTTTAGGCTGTGGAGCCAAAATGGGGGGGGCTGGTTATGGGCTTTGATGAAGCAATACGACGTTCCGGTCCTGAATAACTACCGCGACCACTAAAAAAATAATTTTAATTACGATAACAGGGCAACGGAAAAGTAGGGAAGGACAATAAGAAGAACCGGCACAATCG
The DNA here is from genome assembly GCA_964603655.1 of uncultured Pseudobdellovibrionaceae bacterium. Lineage (GTDB taxonomy): Bacteria > Bdellovibrionota > FAC87 > UBA2466 > UBA2466 > JACPWY01. The sequence continues at coordinate 6,599 of CAZRVZ010000139.1, forward strand.
GTTTGTTTCGCACGGCCGTCCCACCAAACAAAATAATATGATGCATCAGGAGGTGGGTGTGTTTGGAAACCGCTTTTATCGAGTGAACACTCTTTGCCGCAAAGAATGATTACTTCGACGCGGTCCGCTGGTTTAATATGATGTGAGACTAACTTGAGGGGGGTTGATCATGGCTGATGCACGTCAGGGGCGCGAAATTCTTAAGGAACTCCAAAAGATGATCGCAGACGAGTTGGGGGAAAAGAACCCGGCAAATACCTTTCGACCCATGACCGACGGATTGGGTTTAGCGAGTCCGCGCAGGCCGGAAACCGCATCTCCCCTTCCGCCGCTGACCCAAGCCCTGACTCAAGAGGGTCGGGCTCCGTTATTCGGTAGGGAGCCCACTGTGGCCCACGCCCCGCCGCCTCGGCGACCGATTGCCAGACCTCCTGCGAAGATCGTAATGCCCGATTCTCAGCAAAAAAATACCATGGAACGCATGTTCTCTCCGCCGCCGCCGCGCATGGAGGTCAGACCCGTAGCCGAATCTTTGGCGCCAGATTTACTGGGCCCAGCGGTTCAGTCAGAAGTTACGGCAGAAGTTAAGCCAGAAGCAAAGATGGAAGTTAAGCCGGCGATCACTTTAAGAATGGAGTCCACGACCTCCGTACCACCTCCGGCAATAGCAGCGGCAGGGCTTGCTCAGCGTTTCTTTGCGTTCGTCGTCGATCAGGTGTTCGTCTGGACCGTTTTTCTATTTACCGTGATAGTCACGCTAAAGGTCGTGACAGGGCAGGATGCCTACTCACTCCCTAATAGCGGGAACTTGCAAAACCCGCTCTTTTTACGGTTCATTCTAGTCGAGTTCGCCAGCCTTTGGCTCGCGTACCTCGTGGTAGGAGTGGGGATTCTCGACATGACATTCGGTATGTGGGTGTGGGGACTTCGGCTGCGTTACCGGGGTAACGAGGACGATGTGAAGTTTATCAAAAAGTCGATACGGGTCGTAGCGACCTTTATTTTTTTCGCCCCGATTCTTCCCAGTATCGTGCTGATGTTTCGCAGGCGTGGGCGCAACCTTTTGGATCTGATTTCCGGGACGGGGCTGTGCCGTTCTGTGGTATAAGGGCCGCGTGCGTAGGCTTTCCGATAAGGTAGTGCCATTCGAGCGCGTCTGGGAATTGAGTGTTCAGCTGCGCTCGTCCGGAAAGCGAATTGTATCGACGAACGGCTGTTTTGACATTCTTCACCTGGGCCATATCGAATACCTCAACCAGGCGCGAATGCTGGGTGATATCTTAGTCGTCGGTGTCAATTCCGATTCGAGCGTAAAGATTATTAAGGGGAGCGAGCGTCCAATTCAGGATGAAACGACTCGCATGCGGCAGGTCGCGGCGCTGGAAGCGGTAGATTTCGTGGTGTTATTTGAGCAGTCCACGCCCGAGACATTGCTCGAAAAACTACGCCCGTTCTTGCATGTGAAGGGTGGCGATTACGATCCCTCGACTCTTCCCGAGCGCGCAATTGTCGAGCGATTTGGCGGCCGGATTCAGTGCGTGCCGCTGGTAGAAAACTTTTCCACGACTCGGCTGATTCAAAAAATCGGAACACTGACCAAAAACTAAAGGCCCTAAGTGATTTCATTCCAGAGATTTTTAAAACAGGCTTTGTGGGCACTGCTCGCCTCGTTTTCGTGTGCCCTTGCGGCCACTCCTGTACAACCAGCCCGCGACAGCCCGCCATGTTCCGAGGCGACGGGCCGATTTATTCCCAACCTTGGCGATCCGCGCGCTCCGGACGTCAGGCTTTTGGCGGATCCCGGCGTCGGGCGTCGTCGGTATCTCACGATCGTGATGGCGCGGTACCAGGGACGAACGGTCGTGGTGTTTGCGCCCTACGGGCCGAATCAGCACATCGAGGCGGTGCGTTTTCTCAGTGCCAAACACCTGAACCCGCTTCTGCAGTCGGAAAGACTTCCCGAAATCCGAGTGGAGAGAGATCCTAAATCGGGCGAGATCCGATTTCAGGGCTTAAGCAAGGGGCAGAGTGTTGAGCCAGGTCCCAGTCGTGTCGAATTCACCCTGATGGGAGAGGTCGAGGTCGTGTCGGAAAACGGTCAGGGAAAGATCGGCCGGATCAGCGATGTTTCGGGACTCTCAGTAACGCTCAAGGGCCACGACTCCCACTTCAAGAACTCCGTGAATGACGCCGTCCCGGTTCTTCAAAGGGCAGGGTTACTCGCTGCCGATTTTAAACCGGTAGTGTTTGACGTAAAATCGAAAAAGAGCCAGCACCTCGATGACCGGTTGAACCAACTAACCACTCGCGAAGCGCTTCACCTGTTTCCGAATCTTATTCAACGGGTCTCCAGCAAGGCAGAGGTTCTCAGTGGCATCTTGAAGCAATCGACAGACGGTGAGATCCCGCCGGAAAACTGGCAACTCCTCTGGAACCTGGCGGTACCGCGGGATGGGAACGAGCCGACACTAAACATCCTGATCCCCACGCTCGAAGTGTTCGCGGAAAATGGCCTTATCGATGCGGCCAAAACCCAGCGATCCCTGCAGTTGTTTCAAAGGATCAGGTCCAATGAAAAACTCACCCGCGAGGAGCTCGATGAGTTAGGAAAATTGATGTATCAAATCGCGCGAGAGGCGAATGCTTCACGCGATGTTTATGAAATCGTGGAGTTGGATGGGACGGCGAGCGCACCCGAACCCGCGCGCAAGCGTTAGTTTTCTATCAAACAAGACGCTACGGGTGTTCGGGCATGAACAGTCCGTGTGCCACCTGCTTCAGAATGAAAAGGCTGCTTGTTACCACGCCATGCCGACGAGCAGAGTCACCATGGGTGAGAGATTCATCAAGTCGAGCTGGAAGGTCAGGTTGACCGGGAGCTGGATCTCGCACCCGACAAACGAATGCACGGTGTGGAAGCGGCCCTCGCGCTCATCGGGTCGGGCCGCATAATTACTCGGCACCTGGCCTTTGGACAAAATCAATCCCGCGCCCGCAAAGGGTTTCACTCTTACATAGTCCTTGCTCACGAGAATGCCCCCCTCGATATCGGACCCGAGATACGACTTTTCGAATCCCGAGAGGCTCGTATAGCTTGCAAAGAGGGCTCCGCTGTAGGCTTCTTCGCGCTCATCAATGATGTTCCATTTCAAGGCTCCCCCCATCCCCGAAAGTACGTTCATAACGTTTTCAGGGAAGTAGTTGAGCTGAATCTCAAATCCATAGGCGATGCCTTTTGAGAAACTAAAGCGCGGCGTGGGGTTGATTCCTGCAAAGGTACCGTTTTTGTCACCCAGAGAATTGAGATCGGCGGTCGGTAGCATGTTGACCTCGACCGCGAATCGAAAGCCGGGAAACACGTCGTAGGCCTCGGCCGATCGCATGAGTCGTGTCGTGGCGGGGGCACCCAGATACTCGGTCAACCGATTTAAATCGCTCTGCGACAAACCGGTAGGGATGCGCGCGAAGACTGTCGTGGCCAAGAGGCACCATGCCGCAACGAGTCTGTAAACGAGTGTGAAATGCTCGGGTTTGCCATAGCGGGGTCTATTCTTCATGGGCGCGCCATCCATTCTGACTTTTTCGGAGCCGGTTGCCAATTGGAAACCCGACTGGTGAAATCGGCGGGTGGCTGAAAAAACATTTAGTCCAGACACGCATCCCGAGGTGATCGAACGGGTGAACGCATTTCTGGAATACCTTAAAACGGAACGCAGCGCCTCGCGCTACACGATTATCAATTACGAGATCGATCTCCGACACTTTATTCAATTTCTCTCGGCGCGGCTCGGGCCGCAATTCGACTTCGATAAACAGGTCACTCTCAAGGTACTGCGAGAGTTCCTGGCGCTTCAGGTTGCCAAATATGAACGCGCCACCGTGGCCCGAAGACTTTCGCTCGTTAAGAGTTTTCTCAAATACCTCCACCAGGAAGGGGTCGTCGAACGAAATATGGCTCGTCTCATCCGGCTACCCAAGCCGCACCTGAAATTGCCGTTTGTCCTTCGCGCCGAAGAAATTATCCAACTCATCGAACAGACACCCCGAGAAACGTTGCCCGGCAAAAGACTCAGAGCAGTCCTGGAGCTGCTCTATTCGGCCGGCGTTCGCATCTCCGAACTCGTGGCCCTTACTTACGACGATATCGATCTCAACAAGGGGCAGATTCGGGTGTTCGGCAAGGGGAGCCGCGAGCGGCTGACGCCCATCGGTCTGCATTGTCGGGCCGCATTGGGCGAGTACATCCGTTCGGTTCCCGCTCTGCAAAAAACGGGAAAGGAGACGCCAGTATTCTTGAATAGAGATGGAAAGCGCATCTCCGTGCGTTCACTGCAACGCCATTTGCAGACCTATGCCGTAGAGATCCTGGGGGCCCGCGGGGCCGAGGTGACGCCCCACACGTTTCGCCATTCGTGCGCCACGCATCTTTTGGCCGCTGGAGCGGGTCTGCGCGAGATTCAGGAACTTCTGGGGCACCGGACATTGGCCACAACCCAGAAATACACCCACCTGAGTGTCGAGCGGATTCGACACGCGTATGAGAGTGCCCACCCTCGTGAGCGCAAACGCCGACTCAAGGAGGCGAGCTCATGACAGAGTTTCGTAACTTCCAAAATATTGACGTCAAGCTCGTGAGCTCCATCGCGTCTCCTTACGAGCTCGCCGTGGCATCGGCCCGTACCTGCTATTCCGGAAAGGGCGTTGTTTTGCCCAGTGAAGTCTCATCGAGCGAAAAGAGTATCGATCTGCGCGATAAAATTGGTGCCGCAACACTCGGAGCAGGGCACCTGACGACGCGCCAGCACGCCTCGTTCGTGTTCGCCATCTCGGGAGTTTCCCGGCAATTCATCTGGAACTTTCTCCACAGCCACCCGTATTACAATTCGGAACAGGTCTCCCAGCGGTACGTTCGCGTGAAACCCGATAATTTTCTGATGCCGCCGTTACCGGAGAGTTGCGCGCGGTTGTATCGGGACTGTGTTGTAGCGCAAATTGCGGCTTATGAATCGTTGATAGAACTTCTTCGTGTCCCGATCGGGTCGGATTACTTTAATCGATTTCCCGCTCGGAAAAGAGATGATGCACGCTGGAGCGGAGCGGTCGAAAAACGGTCCTACGAGGTGGCGCGGTATGTATTGGGAATTGGTACCACGGCACACCTGTATCACACCGTCAGCGCTCTGACCCTTCTCAGGTATCATCGACTTTGCCGGCTATTCGATACGCCGACCGAACAGCGCGAGGTGATCGGACGCATGATGGATTGCGTGCGACAATCGGACCCGCTGTTTGAAAAGGATATCGTTGATCCCGAGCCGGTCGAAAATACGGCGGAATACCAGCTCTTTCAGGAGATTCGATCGCCCGCGTGTAGCGACGTGTTTTTAGAGGAGTTCGACCGAGCGCTCCAGGGCCACAGCTCGAGGCTCATCCGCGAAACGGGTGGCGCCGAGGCCGTGCTCGCCCAATCGGTGCGCGCGGTGTGTGGCAGGGCTGCTCACGAAATGAGCGATGGTGACGCGATCGAGAGCGTCCTGAATCCGAAACACAACCGGCTTCTGGCCGATACGTTAAACCCCTCGGTGATGGACAGGATTTCCCAGAGTCTGCACCATGTTCACTTTACCTTTCAGAAAAAGATAAGCCACACGGCCGACTCGCAGGATCAGAGGCACCGTACCGTGCTTTCCAGCCGCCCGAGTCTCTGGCTGCATTACACGGGAAGGCCCGATTTCATCACGCCCTTTGGCATTACGCAGTCACCCGAGGCCGAAGCGCTATACCGAAACACTCTGAAGCACACCTTTGAAACGATAAACCGTTGTCTCGATGCCGGTGTTTCGAAAGAATATGCCTTTTACCTACTACCCAATGCCTTTCCGATTCGCATGATATCGAGTGGCGACCTGCATTCGTGGCATCACAAATGGAAAATGCGCACCTGTTACAACGCCCAAGAGGAGATTTTTCGCGCGACCATCGAAGAGATTGCCCAGGTCGAGTCCAAGTACCCTGCCTTGGGAAAACACCTGAGGGCGCCCTGCTACCTGCGACTCCAGGCCGGCGTCAAACCCTATTGTCCCGAGGGGGACCACTTCTGCGGGCTTCCCGTCTGGAAGTATTCTTTGAGTCAGTACCGACGAAAGAGTCTGTAGGCTAATTCCTATACGTGACATTAAGACGCATCTTGCCGCGCTTTGAGAACCCGTTATGTGACAACCCGATGAGCATGCAAATATCTCAAAGGACATGGCACAGGGGGTGTATTCCTTACTGTGATTCGCACGCAGAGACACAAACTGAATTGGTGGTAGGCACACGGTGGGGCGCGCAGTAGTATTGACTGATGAGCCGCAGTTACCTAGATCGCATTTCGGTGGGGCGCACGTTTATCATCTATTTCGCCACTCTCGTGGCGGGCGTCGGGCTTTTTTGGTGGATGAATGCGCAGGGGAAGTTGCTCATGGACACGGCGGCGGTGGCAGCTGGAGCGGCAGCGCGCGCAACTCACCCGATTAACCACCTGCTTCAGACGCTACTGGCGCTTGCGGTGGTGATTGTCACGGCGCGCGCCGTGGGGGCATTGTTTAAACTCGTTGGCCAGCCCGTCGTCATCGGAGAGGTCGTCGGCGGAATTCTGCTCGGCCCGTCGTTTCTGGGTGAACACCTGCCCGAAGTTCAGGCGTTTCTGATTCCGGCATCGACTATCCCGTTTTTAGGGGTGATCGCCCAGCTCGGTGTGATTTTCTACATGTTTGTGGTCGGCCTGGATCTCGATCTCAAGGTCATCCGAAAAAGCGGGCAGGCGACGCTGCTTATTTCTCATTTCAGTATCCTCGCCCCGTTTCTGCTGGGGGCATTGTTTGCTTTAAAAACCTACCGGGAGCTTTCGCTGCCCGATGTCAGCTTTACGAACTATGCCCTTTTTCTGGGCGTCGCGATGAGTGTCACCGCATTCCCCGTCCTGGCGAGAATTCTCACCGACCGAAAGATGCACAAGAGCCGTATGGGCAATATCGCGCTGACGTGCGCCGCCATCGATGATGTAACGGCCTGGTGCCTGCTCGCCATTGTCGTGAGTCTCGCCCAGGCCAAGGTAGGGGGCGCCATTATCACAGTGAGTCTCACCTTCGCGTATATTCTCATGATGTTTTTTGTCGGGGGTCCCTTGGTCAGGCGACTTGTTCCCTGGCTCGAGAAGTTCGATCGACTGACCGAAGGCGGGGTGGCCTTTTTCTTCGTCGGACTTTTACTCTCTGCACTGGCGACCGAGGCGATCGGCATTCACGCGATCTTTGGCGCATTCCTGCTCGGCGCAATCACCCCGCACGACAGTCGGGTGGCCGCCGAGCTCACCAACCGCATTCAGGATTTGGTGCAGATTCTCTTTTTGCCCGCATTCTTCGCCTTTACAGGAATGCGCGCGCAGTTTGGATTACTTACCAGCGAACGGGATTGGCTACTGTGCGGTATCCTCATTGCCGTCGCGACGATTGGAAAATTCGGCGGCACCTTCATCGCCTCTATCATCTCGGGCCTTGGATGGCGCGACAGCGCCGCGCTCGGTGTACTCATGAATACCCGGGGACTCGTCGAGCTCATCGTCTTAAACTTAGGACTGGATCTCAGACTCATCACACCGCGGGTTTTTGCGATGCTCGTGATGATGGCCCTGGTTACAACACTGACGACGGCGCCTGTACTTCACCTATTGACGCGAAAAAACAGCTGGAAAGAGTAGTTCGGATTTCAGAGCCGTATCGTAAGCTGGCCCAATCTTGACTATGCGATCTGAGGGTGGTGGTATTGCTATCCCATGAATTTAGAAGAGAAATTCGCGCTTTTGCAGCGTCGGCACGAAGAGGCGGAGTTGGCCGGCGGTGCCGAACGTATTCAGGCCCAGCACGAAAAGGGAAAGCTTACCGCGCGAGAGCGTATTCAATTCTTACTCGATGAGGGGTCGTTCGAGGAACTCGACAAATTTGTAACCCATCGCTGTACCGACTTCGGTATGGAATCCAAAAAAATCCTCGGCGATGGCGTCGTGACCGGCTACGGACGTATTTCGGGGCGGCCGATCTATGTTTATGCCCAGGATTTTACCGTTTTTGGCGGGTCATTGTCGGCAACCCAGTCGAAAAAAATCTGTAAGGTGCTCGATCTGGCGATGCAGAACGGCGTTCCGGTTGTCGGCCTCAACGATTCCGGTGGCGCGAGAATTCAAGAGGGTGTCGAGTCGCTGGCTGGTTATGGAGAGATCTTTTACCGCAATACGCTCTCGTCAGGAGTGGTGCCCCAGATCGCGGTAATTATGGGGCCGTGCGCAGGGGGTGCGGTTTATAGCCCTGGGCTAATGGACTTCATCTTCATGGTTAAGAAATCCAGCTACATGTTTCTGACGGGGCCGGATGTGATTAAAACCGTCACCCACGAAGACGTGACCATGGAGGAGCTGGGCGGCGCCCGCACCCACAGTGCAAAAAGCGGGGTCAGCCATTTTGCCTGTGACGACGAGAAGACCTGTTTGCTACTGGTGCGTGAGATTTTGAATTACCTTCCATCCAACAATCTCGACGGGGTACCTAAAATAAAAACCGAGGACTCGCCCTCTCGGCTCGAACCTAAATTGCGAACGCTGATCCCGGAAAATCCTAAGCAGGCCTACGATATGATTGAGGTCATCGAGTGCATTCTCGATGATAACTACTTTCTCGAGGTTCAAAAGGATTATGCACAGAACATTCTCATTGGATTCGGTAGCCTTAACGGCCGTTCGGTAGGAATTGTCGCCAATCAGCCCAAGATATTAGCGGGTTGTCTCGATAATAGTGCCTCCAATAAGGCGGCGCGATTCGTACGTTTTTGCGATGCTTTTAATATTCCTATTATCACTTTCGTGGACGTTCCCGGTTTTCTACCCGGCACGGAACAGGAGTTTGGCGGTATCATCAAGCACGGCGCGAAGCTGCTTTATGCCTACTCGGAAGCCACAGTACCCAAGATCACGCTTATTACCCGAAAGGCCTACGGCGGTGCTTATGATGTGATGGCATCGAAGCATCTGCGCGCGGATATTAACTTGGCGTATCCATCGGCCGAGATTGCCGTAATGGGGCCCGAGGGTGCCGTGGCGATCGTTTTTCGAAACGAACTTGCCAAGGCCAAGGATTCTTCGGTGGAAAGAGGCCGGCTGGTGCAGGATTACGTCGATAAATTTGCAACTCCTTACAAGGCCGCGGAATTGGGTTTTGTGGACGAGGTGATTTTTCCGGAGACGACAAGGCCCAAATTAATTCGGGCTCTCGAAATGCTCAAAAACAAGCGGGACAAGATGCCGCAAAAAAAGCACGGAAACATTCCGCTGTGACAGGCGCGAAGAGGATTTTGATCGCCAACCGGGGCGAAATTGCACTGAGGGTAATTAGGGCCTGTCGAGAGATGGGGCATGTTCCGCTTGCCGTTTATTCTACTGCCGATCGTCTCTCCCCTCATGTTTCCCGAGCGGATGCTGCCTATTGCATCGGTGAGGGCCCTTCTGTCCACAGTTATCTGGTTCAGCAAAACGTTCTCAAGGCCGCGCGAGAAATGCGGGCCGATGCGATTCACCCGGGATACGGGTTTCTTTCCGAAAACGCCTCGTTTGCGAAGGCGGTTGAGGATGCAGGTATCGTTTTTATCGGCCCGCCGGCGAAAGTAATTTCGCAAATGGGGGACAAGGTAATGGCCAGAAAGACGATGGCCGCGGTTGGCCTGCCGCTAGTTCCCGGCACCGCTGATGGACTTACCGATGAAAATCTGGGGCTGAAGCTGGCAAAAGAGATTGGCTATCCCATCATGATTAAAGCTCTGGCCGGGGGCGGTGGTCGCGGGATGCGCCTCGTTCAGAACGAGGCGGAGTTTCTCAATCTTTTCCGCAGGGCCTTTTCCGAGGCGTCCAAGGCCTTCGGCGATGGGAGGCTGTATTTGGAGCGTTACGTATCGTCACCCCACCACATCGAGGTGCAACTAATTGCCGATAAACATGGCAACATCGTGCATCTATTCGAACGCGAGTGTTCCGTTCAGCGTCGCCACCAGAAGGTGATTGAGGAAAGTCCCAGCCCTTTTTTAAAACCGGAAACGCGGATCAGGCTTTGCGAGGCGGCGGTGAAGGCGGCCCGCGACATTGGCTATGTGAATGCCGGGACGATTGAATTTCTGGTCGATGAGAATCAGAAGTTTTATTTCATGGAGATGAACACGCGACTGCAGGTGGAGCACCCGGTAACTGAATGGGTGACAGGGCTCGATCTGGTTCAGGAGCAGATTCGCGTCGCGTTTGGAGAGTCACTAAGCTTTGGCCAGAGCGATGTTGCGCCCAGAGGACATGCAATTGAATTTCGCATCTGCGCGGAAGATCCGGAGAAATTCTTGCCGCAGGCCGGAAGGTTGCGGAGCGTGGCCTTTCCGAGTGGGCCGGGCGTGCGCGTCGATACTCACGTCTATCGCGGTTACGACATCCCGGTTTTTTACGATTCGATGATTGCCAAGCTCTCGGTGTGGGGGCGGGATAGGAGAGAGGCAATTGCTCGCGGCGTTGCTGCCCTCTCGGAGACGTATCTGACCGGTGTTAAAACAAATGTGCCGTTGCATCTGCAGATACTTCGTAACGAACAGTTTTTAAGCGGAAATTACAATACTAAGTTAATCGGTGAGTTTTTTCATTTTCAGCCCGTTGTTGTGGAGGAGGATGAAAAACTTTTGAATATAATGGCGGTTGCGGTGAGTGCTTACCATCGGGAATTTAAAAGCGGGTTTGCAGTAGATTCGACATCGTTGTGGCGGGATCGGGGTCGGACAGAGTCTCTACGGGAATAGTATGCTGTTTTTTGTCCATTATGAAGGAAAAGAGTATCGCGTCGGGGTTGAGGTGAGACGCGGCCGAACTTATCTCCGCATGGGTGATGGAACGGAAAACCCAGTCGATATTTCGTTTTATGGTCAGGATTGCACCATTATTCACAAGGGCCGAGTGTTTTCGGCGAATGTTCTCGGTGAGAAAACCGAATATTCCAACTTTCACCCGCGGGGAAACATGCATTTTCAGGTTGAAAGTGAAAATCGTCGAATTGTGGGTTTGCTGCGCGGACAGGTTCTGACTAATGAGAATAATGTATACGCCAAGATGCCCGGAAAAATTGCGAAACTGGCGGCGAAAGTTGGTGCAGAGGTGAGTGTCGGTGACCCGGTGCTCGTAATGGAAGCGATGAAAATGGAGAACGAAATCCGGTGCGCAGTGGCCGGTCGAATCGTCGCTGTTCATGTGAAGGATGGTCAGGCCGTCGAGACGGGCACCCTGCTCGTGGAAATTGAACCTGCGTGACGGAAATACCCTGGCGCATCCGACCTCTAGTAAGAACGCAAGTTTCCTCGCTCTCAGTGTCTGCTAAGGGCGGCGCCGGGCTCAGTGAGGGCGGGTTGGGCAGGTAGCCCTTGGATCCAACTTCCCACGGAAGCTTCGTAGAAGTTCCAGTCGTTGCCCAGCGTTGAGAGGGCCGCGGATCGGCCGATACTTTCGACCAGGGATGGGTTCTCAATGAGCATCAGAAGTTTCTCGCGAATTGCCTTTGCTTCGCCGCAGGGGATGACGAAGCCGTTCTTTCCATTCTCGATGAGCTCGTGGCTGCCGCAGTGATCGGAAACAATCGATACGAGTCCCGTCGCCATGGCCTGGGGAACGACTCCGCCGAAGCCGTCCTGAAGGGAAGGCATGACGAATACATCCATCCGCTTTAGAACTTTGACCAATTCGGGGTGCGGCAGGGGGGGAGAAATTTTAACGTGGGAATAGCGATCCACGAAGCGACGGAAGTTCGGGCTCACGTGGCCGACGAGCGTGAGGCTCAGCTGGCTCTCCGGTATGTCCTTCGTCGCGTCTAGCAGATACAGAACGCCTTTGTAGACGGAGATCGTGCCGAAGTAGATGACCTGTAGTGGAGGCCGAAGGGTGTAGCTCGGTTTTGGGGTGAACAAAGAGGTGTTCACTCCTAAGGAAATTTTGTGAAGCTTGTGGGCCGGAACGCCCCTATCAAGAAAAGTTTTTCGGATGAAATCGCTACAAACGAGAATGTGATCTGCTCTCTCGTACTCTTGCAACTCCCTATCGACAACCTCGGCCCTGTTCGGGAAGGGCACGCCCAGTTTTTCGAATTCCTTGGCGAACCACTCCATTTGCTCCTGGATGTGGGCCGAGTCGCGTACGGTGATCTTTACGGCGTGGGGGTGGGCCTTGAAGCTCTCGAGCCCAAAAGAAGACCAGGCAACTATCGCGTCAGGCTCTGGAGTGAGACGGCGTTGAGTGCGCACGACCTGGCGGCCGAGAAATTTTATTTTGAAGATGTCTCCCATGTTCTCGAGTCCCAATCGGGTAAGAAGACGAAAGACGAACTCCGGAAAAATATGGGGGTGGACATGGGCGGGAGGCAAATCCGGAAACCGGTTGCGGGGGAACGACGTGAACAGCTCTACCCCCAATCCAGCCCGCAGAAGGCCCCGCGCCATCCGATCGGCGTGGAATCTGCCCCCTACGATGACGTGAACAGTCTTAGAGTTTTGGGGATTCATAGGCATGGGATTGGTCGCCTCCGTGGGCCCGATCTTACCATGGCGCAGGTTGTTTTCTCCATGTGCCCCGGCTATTATTAATAAAGGTCCGTTCTTACTTTCTTTCACCACATCAAACCCGAGGAATCCGTGATTAAACGTCGCAGCGTATTGGCTATCGGGGCCCATCCGGACGATGTGGAATTAGGCGCGTTCGGGAGTCTGATTTCATGGGCGCAAAATGCCCAAGTCACCATTGTCGTGGCTTCCAATGGAGAAATGGGCACACCGAAGGGCGCCGATCGGGCTGCCGAAGCCAAGCGATCAGCCGATGAGATTGGGGCCAAGATCATTTTTCTGGGACTCAAGGACGGTTACATCGCTCATAACCTGGATACGGTTACCTTGCTCGATAACGTCATTCGAGATGTTGAGCCAGATACCATTTTGATCCACCACCCTGATGATCTACACCAGGATCACAGACACGTTTCTCTGTCGGGGATCTCTGCCGCACGTCGTGTGAAGGAGATTCTCCTTTACGAGACTCCCAGTACGACCCGTTCTTTTCGCCCGAACTATTGGGTCAATATTACCGATCAGATCGAGGCCAAGTACCAGATTTTGCGAAAACACGAGAGCCAGAGCGATAAACCCTATTGCACCCGCGAAGCCATTTACGGGATCGCGGCCTACCACGCTTTGAGCGTCAATCGCAGCATGTCCTACTTTGAGGCCTTCGAATTGGTTCGCAGTATCTCCGACTAAGCCCCGGGGCCTAACTATGTTCCAAATTGGAAAAGACGTAACAATACATCCCACCGCGCGCATCAACGTGAAGCACGGCTATCTCGGAGATAGAAGCGTTGTGGGCGAGCATGCCGTCATCGAGGGGAACCAAGTCGAGATCGGCGCCGAGGCGTGGATATTTCGCTACGCGGACATCGGAGGCGGAAGCTGCTTCGATCCTCAGGCCAAGTTTCAGGCCGGGGACTTTCTCCACATGGGGCTCCACTCCCACATCAATTTCGCTTACCCCGTAAAGATCGGACATGAGTTCGGTTGCGGAATCGAGACCAAGATATTCGCCCACGGGGCCTATTTGTCGGCGTGGAATGGCTTTCCCGTGCAATGGGCCGGGGTTACCATCGGCGACTGCGTGTGGATGCCCAATGCCTGGGTTAATCCAGGTGTGAGCGTTGGTTCGAATGTCGTCGTGGCGGCACGGAGCCTGGTGCGAACGGATCTGCCGGCGGGCTGTCTGGCGGGTGGAGTTCCGGCCAAGGTCCTCAAAGAAGGCGCGTTTCCGAAAAACCTTACCTTCAATGAAAAGGGCTCGCTCTTTCAGATGATATTCGATCAGGCGGCCGGCCTTTCAGCCGAGAATCAGAATTTTTCTCGTGTCGACGAAGACATGTTTTTAATCAACGGCAGCTGCCGGTTCGATCTCTCCGCAAAGCGCGTGATTGAGGGCCTGACCACCCCATTCACGGAGTTGCTTCGCAACCAACTACGCCGAAATGGAATTCGCTTTCGGTTCTTTCCGAAAAACGGCGAGTACGTTCCCTGGTGAAACCTCTAATAGGAAATACCAACATGCACCGTGTGGATGAGTTGATTATAGATGCTTACGAATGTGGATTCGACTTATCCGATGCTAAGGCTCTGGAAAAGGCCATTTGGGAAGCCTTTGCCGCGGCGGGCCTGAAGACCGGCGACATCCACCATAGCGCGGGGTCCGACGGACTGACTTTTTGCCTGATGCTAGAACAGGCCCGCCTTCTGCTCAGCACCTGGCCCAAACTCGCGCTTATCGTCGTGAATGTATTCTTGGGAAGTTCCAAGATGGACCCGCACCGGTGCTGGAAAGCGCTGGAGACGGCTTTGAAGCCCGGCCGCGTCGTCTTTCACTCGGTATCCCATCGCATTGAAGCCCTCAACAAACAGGCCGCCTAGTTTCGTTTCACCCGATCGAGTTTCCCAGAGTCTCAGCTGATTCCAAAATTGAAAAAAATGATTCCGTGAAGACTTGTGATATTTAATGCTGTGAGTCTCTGGCTATTTCCGTCAACATTTCCACTGGGCTAACTCGTCGCACTAAATCCTGTGTAAGCTTTTCTGCCGCAGCCTCCGATAAGGTAAGGACTCTACTCCTTATCCTAAAATCCATGCAGACCATTCAAACGGGTTCCTTGTATCAAATTGTTCGGATGTTGGCTGTGTTGTGGCTGCTCGTTTCATTGATCTTCGGGATGCAACTAATCGACCAAATTGATTCTGATCGAATTGGGCGGGACATTCTTTCTTTATTAGTCCTGATGCAGTTGGCACCTCTATGTATCGGGATAATCCGATCCAGAATCGGATTTCTTAGCTTCGTACTGTTGAATCACTGCTTTACCTTTTCGTTAGCCAAATACAACTCAGTTTTCAACGTTATGGGAAGGTCATACCTGCCGATGGATTCCCGATTGGCCGTCCGTGAACTCATTTATTCAACGATTCTCATGGCCATTGGTTATTACTTTACGACTTCGATGATTTGGTTACGTGTGCAGCGTAAGGATTTGCTGACCATGATAGCCATCGACCTTCAAAAAAAACAACTTCTTATCATCGGCCTGGTGGTATTAACCAGTTCGTTCGTTGGGGCGACGTTACCAGGTGCGGTGAAGCAGCTCCACGATTTGTCATACGTGATGTGCCTAATCCTATTGCTCAGCTCGGACGCGAGCGGGTCCAAGTGGCTCCACCAACTTCTAATTCTTGGAGCCTTTTTTAACATGTCATACACACTGGTTGAGCACGGTAGTCTTGTAGACTTCGGCCATTTCGCCGTGATTTTGTTTGTCAGGAGCGCGGTCACCCGAAACATGAAGGGACTCACGGCGGTTGGTTGTGTCGTGGTCATGGGGCTATTCATTCAGCCGATCAAGGGAGCCTACAGAATTCAGAGTCGTGCCGGAGACTTTTCGTTCGGAGAGAAGGCGGGCATGTTCACCGATCTGGTTGCGTGGAGGTACTTTACTGAAGAGGGTTGGGCATCTCAAAAACAATTGGGACTTGAAGGGCGAGCGATCGAGGAAGGTGAGGACTATCAGCAAGATGATCAATTGAGAGAAGGCGAAGGCGGTGCGTTGTCCGCGCTCAGTATGGGATTTACGCGTGTGCACGATGACTCATTCGAGCGGACGTTAATGATGACGCCGAACAGGGTGCCGTTCTGGAATGGGGAGACCTACGCCAACATGCTTTACATGTTTATCCCCAGATTATTGTGGCCGGAAAAACCGAGTTGGAAGCATTGGCACAAGTTCGGGAAGGTATATGGGTATCTAGCGCCCAACGACAATGAAACCTCGGTGTCTTTTAGCATGTTCGCGGAGGCTTACATGAACTTCGGCTTTACTGGACTCTACATTATCACGTTTCTATTTGGGGTTTTGCTTGGTGTGGCCGAGCGTATCGCTTTCGGCATTTTCAAGGGGAATTATCTCTTTTGCTACATTTCGCTCCTAACCCCGCTGATAAACTACTCAGCCGATCTGGGAATCATGGTCAATCGACTGGTAATCGTTGTGACCGCCCTGCTCATTTTCAGACCTTTTCTCGTTCGCAATGTGATCGGTGACGATTACAGCCGTTGATCTTTTTCACATCGATGAAACAGTGATGAAATCCCGCATTCGAATATCCGACTTGCCGCGAATGGGTTATTGGGGAGCCCTGCTCCGTTTGTTAAAAACGGCGGAGGTGCTGCTGTTTAGGTGTCTGGAGTTTCTGGATATCTACAGGTCGCAGAAATCGATTGTCGGTATCCCATCACTGGCAACGCGTTCGTTCACATCATTGCAGGCGGTTGTGTTTAACGGAACACAGGAGGAGGTGCTGGGGTTTAGGCCGCGTCGGCTGGTTCATCGCATACTCCGCGGAGTGCCGGATCTGGAGTATTTTGAAAGCGTTCAGTTCCAGGTCAGCGTGTCCGAAAATGCGCTTCGTACCGTTGAGGGGAGTACTGAAAATCGAGGGTTTATTCATCTCCAACTTCCCTGGCAGATGCCATTCCGTATGCCCGACATCGCATGGATGCGAATGAGCTCACGTGGGATAGATACTTCGGTTGGGCGCATTCCGTTGGGTGACTACGAAATTATTTCAAGTCCAGTCTTTTTTTTGCATGAGGGAATTAAGCATGTGGTTGTGTCCGATATCGACGATACTATAAAAGATTCACAGATTCACGAATCGACACGTTGGGGCGAAGTCGTTCGCGGTCTGATTCGGGGAAATTACTATCGCTATGAGGCCATCGTGGGAATGGCCGAGCTCTACCAGAAACTGATTTCTAAAAAGAGTCTCATCGTCTATCTGACCAGTACGCCTTACCAATTGGCGCCGTTTCTGCTGAAATTTCTCCGGGATGCCGGTTTTCCTGAGGGGCCTGTGTTTCCAAGATGGCTGGGGTATGGCCGGTTCGGACATAAATGGAGAACACTTCACCGGCTCCTGATGAATGTCGAGAATCAACGGGTGTTTCTCATCGGGGACAGCGGTGAACAGGATCTATTGATTTACCGCAGAGTTGCGGCGACGACCGGCTTTGGACGGAAAATCGGACGAATTTTCATTCGCCACTTACCCGGCACGCCGTTACCCAGGCTGTTGTCCGAAAAGGAGCAGCTGTATCTCAGTTCTGCAGAACTCGACTCCACTCTGCAGTCTCTTCTGATAGAATAATAATTATGATTCGAGCACTTCTATTTTGTTTGGTCGTTTCACAGCAGGGAATCGCGCTTCAGACTGCCTATGTAAAGTTCGATCACCCTGAGGGCTGGAAGTGCGAATTGGCCGAGGGGGTCTGGATTTGTCAGAGCACGTTGGATCCCGATCGTAAGGAGTCCCTCGTAATGTCGATAGCGGCACTGGCATCCGAGTGGGATTCGATTGAGAACTTCGATGATTATTTGAAACAGGCCCGAGTCATTAAGAATGATGCAGAAGAGTCTCTAACCTCTGAGGTAAGTTACACGCGCCGGCGAAATCTGAACGGGCATGTCTGGATTGATTCCTTACAGCACAATTCCGAACTTCCCGGATTTTGGACGCGCTATTTGGCCACAGTGAATCAGAAACTTGCCATTCTCATCACGTATATCGTTTCCGATGAACATTACTCCAAGCTCGCACCTCAATTTGAACGCATGGTCGTGTCGCTCACCCTTATGAATGATTCCGGCGGGGGATCGCCTTCCGTTCAGGGCGACGGAGCACTGCCGGGTCCCGAGCGCCTGGGCCCGTCGAATGAGCTCTTAAAGAGCCGACTGAACGTTAAACGGGAATCCATTGCGCCCCCCAAAACTTCATTTGGCATCCCATTGGTCGTATTGGGTGTCGCCGTGGGATTTTTGTTTTGGCGCCGAAAAGTAGCGCGCCAAGCCTTAAAACGCTCTACGGCTTCCGACGCAAATGCCCGGCCGCAACCGCCATCCCAGCCGCGTTGAGTTCAATATCGAGCGAAAGGAGATCCGCTGTTTTTGGGTCCCAGACCATGCCCGATCTTTCTACACGCGACTTAAAATGCGGCGCCAATCGTGATTTGCAGTACCCAACCAACTCATCATCGTGAAAACTGGAACGAGCCGCATCCTGCACGGCAGCTTGAGAATACTCGAGATCGTCCTTGAGCTGTCGGGCTGCCACGCCGATTTCATCATTAGAATTACCGATACTACCGAAGTGAGTGAGATAGGCTGTTTGTACTTTGAGCGAACGGATCCTTTCCACAGTCTTAATCGCCTCATCGGGCTCGTACCCGGTCGGGCTGGTCGTTGGGATGACGAAACATCCGTGAGTTTGTAGTGCCGGGTACCTGAGGCCGAAAGCATCGCCCGTGAAGACAAGTGAATGTCGAGACTCCACGATCACGCAGTGATGATTGGCGTGACCCCGCGTGTGCAAGAATGAAAACTCCATTCCATTCCACTCTATTTTTTCTCCGTCTTCCATCGAACGAGAGCGCTGCCGTTGGATGGGCCTAACGGCGCCGTATAAAGAATCAAATCGGGCCTGGCCGTAAATGTCGACAACCCCTCGCACCAGTTTTTCCGGTGAGACCAGATGATTGATGGCCTTGGGGTGACCGCAAACGGTGGCATTCGGACACAGTTGTGACAGGGATCCGGTTCCGCCGGCATGGTCGAGGTGAGCGTGTGTGATAAAGAGATAATCGACCCTGTCAAAATTCAACCCCAGCTTTTCCAGAAACGACCGGATGAGTGGAACGCAGCGTTCAGTGTTATTCTCCACTAGTATAATTCGGCCATTGTTGACGATGGCGTAAACGGCAGCGAAATCCGGAAAAATATAATGGCAATCGATGGTGTGTATCGTTGGCATTGTCTTTAGCGGTCAGTCACTAAGGTATACACGGCACCCATACATCATGCAAAACGGACGGTTCCGTCGGGAGCGTAAGCTCTTCACTGACGCATTTGCCATGAGTCACCCTGCCGCGGATTGGGGGGAGATGGCGCCAAAGAAACTGACCCCCGTCGCCGGTTTTTGCCGTGTGAGAGCCGAGTGAAACCTGCACTCCGTCGATACCGATTTCTGAAGCTTCCCATCGACGGTTGCGATTCGTATCCCAGAATACCCGGCCGGAGAGTCCGCGCACTACGTTGGCGATCAGCTGTACATTTTCGATGGCAGCCGCCCGAACATCGAGCGAAATGGGGTCTCGCGGGGTGAAGCCTGTGGGTAGCGATCCTGGGTCCAGGCGCAGGGTGGTTTTTCCTGGTAGGATTTCTGGTAGCCGAAAGCGCCCGTTTTCAACGCTACTCGTGAGTTTTGTGTTGTCGGACGTTGTAACGATCACGGTTCCGGAAGCTATCGGTGAACCTTCGGCGCTCACTGTGCCGCGAATTTCTCCTTGATCGCTGAAAATAAAGTACTCGGATATTAGAGAGCCAGCACCTATGGTGATCAATCGATCGGATGAAGTGACAAGGCGGGAATTCGAGCGAACACTATTGCGGTTCAGGCTCAAGGTAACCTGGCCTGGTGAAAGGCCCGAGAATCGGAAAGTTCCATCGGGACCCGTGGTGTGCGTACTGGACTGACCGTCTGCGATCAGGCTTACTGCAGCGCCGGAAATCGGCTCATCGGTAGAATCAGAGCGTTGGAGTCCGTTGCGGTCAACAAATACTCTCCCTGAAATTGACGACTTTTCCCAGTTCGCCGGGACCAACCCGGGCACGATATCGCTTCCGAACTTGAGAGCATAAAACAGAGACAGCCCTCGTGTATTCGAGTAAAGGGTACGCATCCACTCGAAGTTGTAGCTCGTGGCGATTCTTATTTCGTGCTCTGTGGTCGGTGTGTAGTTAACGCCCAGTTGAAGTCGAATGGTATTTTCAAGTCCGCCTCGGTAACGACTTTCAGCCTGTAGACGGCCGTCGATCTTGAGGAATCCACTATCCCAAAGTCCCGTAATCCGAGAGAGCAAAAACTCGCCACTGGCGGCTATGTCGGAGGGAACGTAGAGGTGCGAACCGCCGAACTCAAGGTGCACAAAATCCTTGTGTGCCCGATAAAACTCGTGCCGCCAGCCGAGGCTTAATGACTGGCTCTCGTAACCGAACCCGTCGCGACTTGCCTCAATGGCGTCGGCATTTGAATTGAGAGTGAAAAACGAGCCTTGGGAGCGTTGCCAGTCCAGCGATGCCTGTACGCGCCGGCCGGCTTCAAGAAGTGATCGGCCCAATGTGTAGGGAGCAAAGGTGGAGCGGTAAAGCCCACCCTGAATATCAATCCGTAACGATTGCAACCACTCTGCCTGTAACTGTAGCGATGTATCATCCATTCGGTTAGTACCCAAAAAGCCATCGACACGTGCTACTGAAATTGATCGAGAGTGGCCGACGTTAATTCCGGTTTGTTCGCTCAATTTCAGACCCGTGTGCAGGCCGTATTGTTCGGAGGCCGAGTCAAATCGGCTAGGTGAGGTGTAGACCCCAAGGGCTTGAGGAGTGTGAGAGGCGCTGGCGAGAACGGAAAGCGGTGATAAATTTAACGCCAGCGTGCCCTCTTCGGAAATCCGGCCGTGGCGATCTCCGATAATTCCCAGTTCGATGTCTCCCAGGGAGCCGAGTCGCAAGCCGGGACGAAGCCCAATCTCAGCTCCATCCTCTGGGATACTGAGTCCTGGATTGGCGGCGAAACCCAAAGCGTTGGCGCTCATTCGGAATGAATTCGAAAATAAAAAATTGCCTCCGATTCCCGCGATAGGACTCGAAAACTCTCCGGTCAATGGGTGTTGCACGCCGGCATGGGAGACTCCTCCCCAAAAATCTACCCAATGGGGACCCCAAGCAAGGTCGAGGCGGGCACCGCGAATGGCGCCGCTCACGCCCCGACGGAGCGGATCGAAATCGCCGAGGCGAAACTGACGGCCGTTTAATCGACCCCGATATTCCCAAAAAACCCGATCGACGATTCGGGCCGGTTTTGGATCCGGATAGCGGATCGGATCGACAGCCGTCACTGCCCCCGATTGAATAAAGTCGGGGTGTCGTTCGGAGTAGTGAAAGAACTCGTCCTGAGAGACGCGTTCATCAATGATTCCGCGAGTGGACTGAAAACCAGCTCTCAGACCGATGGAACCCGTCGAGCCGAATGGGTTTGTGGTGGTTTCACCGTACGGCGTCGCTATCGACTGTGTTGGAACCCTCACTCGGTAAATCACCTGACTTTTGTCTCGGGCGCCCGCATCGCAAAAGAGTGTGACTGTCGCCGAACCGAATTCCACTCCTTTGATCTGAACTTGATCGCTTGTTACCTGAATCGATACGGTCGAATCCGACGATGAGTAAGCCGCAATGATTCTGCAATCGGGGGCAGAAACGGTGCGCTCTTCGCCTAATTCTATGGAGATTTCTTGAACGCGAACCTGGGAATAAGAACCGATCGCGATCACCGCTAGGAGAAGTGCCGCTAAATGGTGAGAAACGTTCAAGGCAGGCTAAATTCGAAGTTTTTGACGGTCGAGGCTTCGTTTCCGTAGAAGAGTGTCAGTGTACCGCTGTAACGTCCGGGTTTGGAGTCCATTGTCAGCGGCATTTCAACCTTCATCTCCTGCCCAGGGAGAAGGACTCGGTCTCGCTTGAGTTCACTCTTAGCGACGAACTCCCGCTTTTCTCCTTTAACGATTAGCAGATTCCCCTCGGGAAAGGTGAATGCGTCGCCGTCATTCTTCAAAATCGTGGATGTGATAAGCGGTCGATAGGCGGACGGTTTGTTGATTGAAAAGCTCTTTATTCGAGTCCGGTCGAGAGCAACCCCTTTTATTCTAAAAAGGAGTGGAACCGCAATGCGCAGTGATACACCCACGCCCTCACGTGGCTTGGTAGTGGCCTGCGCCTGTTCGACAAAAAGGGCGGCGTATCCGGAAGGCTTGGTCTGGGGCGGAATCGCAAATACGAATTCCACCTCCCGGCTGGACCCCGGTTCAACGGTGGTCTCGGCATTCTTGAGAATGACCCAGCTTGCCGCCGAAAACGGGCTGGTTCCAACTTCGGGGAATGTGCGCTCGAATCGCTTATTGTACCAAAAATCTCCACTAGAGAGCCGCACCGTTTGGGCCTGAGTCGAAGTGTTATAAACGACAATTTTTTGCGCGACCGACTGGCCGGGCTGGCCTTCGAACTCGAAATAGGTCGGCGATACGCTCAGGGATGCGCCTAATGATAACGGGGCGTGTTTGAGGGCGACGACTAGTAATAATCTGAAAACCAGGGATCTGAAAGCGCACATTCAGCCCATTATACCAATGAAACTTAAAACGGTGTGATCGTGATGGTGGTTCGTGTCCCGTAATTTTGGGCCAGCCCGTCTTTCTTCGCGGAGTACTGAACCACGGTGCGTTGGTTAGGTTCTCTGTTAACCGAAAGGCTCAGTCGACGAGGCACATGGGCTCGGATTGTCAGCGCCCCGGTGTTGGACACGCTTTGATCGATGAGGGTTAGCTGACCCGCAAAGAGCGGCGCGCAAATGAGACAAATGAGACGGAACACAGCTGCGAATTTGACGCGTATTGGAGTGAGAAGTTTGGTCGGTGGCATGGCTTGCATCGTGAGTAGCGTATCAATTCAGTGCGTTGAAATGGTGAGATCGATTGTGAAGATTTTTTCATGATTTTGAGTTGGTACTTTCCATTACTCAGGCGCACGAATTGCCGTTACACGTCATAGTCCAAGGGCAAGTGGACTGGCGAAGTCAG
Source organism: uncultured Pseudobdellovibrionaceae bacterium (assembly GCA_964603655.1). GTDB lineage: Bacteria > Bdellovibrionota > FAC87 > UBA2466 > UBA2466 > JACPWY01. Next base: position 29,457 of record CAZRVZ010000139.1, read on the forward strand.
TGCGATGGCATTATCCTATTACTATGCAAAACATCTCTTCGTTTTCGATTTTGATTTCGGGGCCGTGGCGCGCTCGCTTCCAACTGCTGGGTGTGTGGATTTGTGGCACGGGGGTTGTGCTTTCGTCAGTTTGGCTGATTGTTCAAATCGTCTTAATTCAATTAAACCCGGTTTATGCCCCGCCGGCCAAGGTGGTGGCGGAGGCGCCGCCGGCTGAGCCGTATTTTTATGCATTCGACCTCAAAGAGATGACCTTCCCCATTTTTTCCAAAACACGTAATCGAGTGCTCTATGGCCGATTCTCCTTGAGTTTGGATTGCAAATCTCCTGAGTCCAGATCGGAATTGGAAAAGGGAAGGGCCCGGGTCGTCGATTCGGTACTTTCCGTCGCGGCGGATTACTATTATGAAGATTTTAGCGACAGCGTCGGCTTCGATCGTTTTAAGCGCGATCTACTGACCAGTCTCAACCAGCGATTTCCGGGAAACGGTCCGCGGCGCTTGTCTCTGTCCGATTGGACGATTGGTTGATGGGAATCCTCTCAGTCGATCTCATTTTGGTGCAAGTTTTCCTACCGTGACCCCAAAAAAACCGGTTTCAATTGGTTAAACCACTAAATTCAAGAGTCGAAGGAGGTCAATTAGATAGCTCAACATATGTGTCTTAGATAGTGAGCCCACCTAGGATCTCCATCATAAATGTGCAGCCCTCCGCCCCTGACGCGCCGGTTTAGTCCGAGGTATACAGCGGTGTTATGTAGCGACTTGTCGGCCCTACGCTTTGCGATGCAAAGCTACGGACGCTCTCTGTGGGAGTCCAGATTGAACGGCCCTACCGGGAAAATCTATTCGAGCAAAATAGAGGTTATGGGCCCTGCAAAGGCACCGCAGATTCTCCCGATCCAGGCTTGAGCCGCCCTTTGCCCACGGACGAATGTGGTCAATCTGAAGATGCGCCGTTTGGTTGCAGCAAACGCCTTTGTCACTCACAAAGCTGCATTGCATTCCATCACGGGCCCTTACCTCGCGCGCGATCCGTTGGGGGACGTAGCGAGTATGCTTTTTGACCTCAGATTTCTGTGGGCGCTTCTCCCGAACATAGCTCCCCAATACTTTTTTAAGCAACCTAGAAGGATCTTTTTCTGACGCAAGACTCTTAGCCTGTTCGAGAAGACCCTTGAGCTCCTCATCAATCTCAACTTTGAAGATCTCGGTCTTGAGTCTTTCAGGAAAATGGCCTCCGATGATCTTTTCGACCTCTCGCGAAGATTGATTTATCACCTTAGGGAGGAGATCTTCAGCATTTTCTTGGGTCAGAACAGGAGCGAGCAAGCTCATCACGGTCAAAGATAGGCTGCCGCCCTCTAGAAGTGGCCTAACCTCTCTCACCCGTTCGCTTAAACGGCTCGCTTGAATTCTGCGGTGAGTCTCGCCTTCTGAATAATTTAAAAACCGAATGCAAAAGTCATAGAGGCTCGAATAACCTTCTTTGAGCCAAAGACGTCGAGTGTCTATCTCAGCGAGATATTCCAGAACTCGTGCGGTTGCTCTTTTCTCCGATTGGACGGCCGCTTTGCATTCAACCAAGAGATCATCGTCGGTAATTCGTTCAAACATTTCAATCATAGTCCCTCCTCACTGAGAAAAAAAGTTACCACAGCTTTTCCTAATCGATAGAAGGAGAAGAAAAACACCAATCATTACAAGGAAGGAACGGCCCATTTGGTAAATTATTCAAAACACCAAAAAAGCGTCGATAAAATGCTCAGGAATTCAATGGGTTGTTACGGCCACACTGAAAACCACTTCGATTTCAGTCAAACAAAAAAAACGGCTTAGAACATTTTTCGATAAATCTGGATTCCATAAGACGCCCCCTACCTCGCGCGCGATCCGTTCCGGCAAAAGAGTCGGATGGTCGTGCCTCACGCCGCGATCGGCGTACGATGCAACGAGCAATCAACCACTTACACAAATTAGATAGAGAGCCAAAGTACCGACTAAACTCTCGACACTCGAACAGATTAGGCCCCCTCCTACCGAACGCGATTAGCCTGGTAAAACCAGCGACTTAAAGCCGTATTCTCGTGGCTTCAGGGGAATACGCCAAAAGTGTCGTGAAAGTAGACATATGGGGCGGCGGCGTATTCTTTGCGATACGCTTGAAAACAG
>CAZRVZ010000140.1:0-28478 GCA_964603655.1 uncultured Pseudobdellovibrionaceae bacterium
CGATAGCGAGACGAGCGTTCATCGAGTTAGGCGAGAAGCGGCGACGACGGTGTACTCCTCGTACTCCTAGGAGCCGCGACGAAGCATAACGAAGATAAGCGCTCGATCGTAGCATCGCAAAACTTATGAAAGGAGCCATAATACTCTTGGCATATGCTTCATGGCATATTGGGTTTGGCGAAAATTGTCACCCTCGTCTGACAATTTGACGTGAAAACGACGCTCTCGGGTTAAGGACTTCGCCCATCCGCCCAATCAATTCTCTGAGTTAACGCTAATCTCGACGTGGGCACGGAAATTGCGAGAAAACCATCCGGCCTATTGAGGCCTGGAGGGTGGTATTTATGCTTTGGCGTTTAAAAGAGGGTTTACGCAATCTGACCCCATGGATAATCATTGGAGTTATCGCCTGGGGCGGTTACTCGATGTACCGTAAGGGTGCCTTCAGACACGGAATCCCTTCATTGGGTCAGACGCTCTCCTATCTGCCTCACTTTGGCTCCCGTTTTTCCCAATATAATTCACGGCGATCCAACTATGCCTATGCGCCGGCAAAGCACGGGCGCAAGCACAAAGCCCATCGACGTTCATCACGCCCACGCCGTCACGGTAGGCGGCGCTAGACTCTATTGTTCTTCGATAGCGGCAAGTTTAAGTTCTATTTTTTGGCTAGATTTCTTTTCAAGTTGGGCGACCCAGTCCTTTAGAAGCTGATCCTCGACCACACCCTTAATCGCCTTCTCGACCGTCTCGGAATCCTTAATCGGGTCGAATGTTTTTGCAGGTTCAAGCTTTGCCAGCTTCAAATAATAGTACTTGTCCTGAAAAAACAGCAGCGCCTTGGGCAGCGGCTGACCGGGAGTTATTTGAAATGCCGCATCCAGAATACTTTCCGAACTCCCGATGCCCGGGATTTCCCCCTGACCGATGGAGAAAGGTCCCGTCTTTTTAATCTCTATTTTTTGGGCTTTCAGCTCGGATTCGATGTCGCGGCCGGCGGCCAACATATCATCCCACTTCTTGCGAGTGGACTCTGTAAAGTCCTTTTCGAATTTGGCTAAGTAAAGCTTTTCGGTAATGTCACCTTTTACCGAGTCCAACGGTTTTTCCACGGCAGCCTTTCGCGCCATTAGCTGAAAAATGAAATGTCCGAAGGATGCCTGAATGGGCACGCTCACTTCACCCGGTTGAAGCTTGTCTATCGCCTCTTCCAAGGGCGACTCGAGCGTACCGCGAACAATCCAGCCGGCCTCCCCCCCTTTTTTCGCAAACTCGTCATCCGATCGCTTTTTAGCAACCTCAGAGAAGTTAGCCGAATTGACCAGGGACGCGATTTCATCGATCTTTTTCTTGGCGTCAGTCTTCTGGGCATCGGATGCCTGATAGGGAATTCCGATTCGAATCTGTTTGATCTGAAACTTGGCCTTCTCCGAATAATCGGTTCGGTGGGCCTCATAGTAATTTTTGAACTCAGATTCGGGAGCGTTTTTTTGGAAATTGGCCAGGTCCTGGGCGCTGGGTTTTCGATTCTTGGCAAGGCTTTGAAAGTCGATGCGGGCGTAACTCAAATCGATTTTGGTTTCTTTCAGTGCGTGGCTTCGGCTCAGTTCCGAAGGCGTCAGGCGAATTCTGCCTCCGAGATAATCCTGAAATTTTCCGAGTAGAAGCCGTTCGCGCCAGCCCTTTTCTAAAATCCCGCGGTTGGTAAGCTGGGTATAGCGCGACGAATCAAATTTGCCATCCTTCTGGTAGGCAGGGATACCGCGAATAAACTCGGCCAGCTCCTCATCGGTAACAACCATCGACATTTTCTGCGCCTGCTGGGCCAAAAGCTTTGATCTTACAAGCTGTTCCAGGATCTGCTTGGGAAAGTCTGGACCGAGCATTTTCGGATCGAACTGACCACCGAACATCGTCTGGTATTGGTAGACGCGTCGCTCCATCTCCTGCTGCAGGTCGCGTTGCGAGATGGATTCACCATTCACCCAGGCTGCGACCCCTGCCTCCTTGGAATCGTCAGACATCTTTCCAACGCCGTAAAACCCCATGACGGCCGCCGTGACCAGAATAATTCCGGAATAAATAAAGTTATCTTTACGCTTTCGAATTGAATCTAACATTGAGGGGTCAATCCCAATCGTGTTAAAACCATTACATTGGTTTTCATGGTTAAAGGGTCAAAATTCACATTGCTCGCGGCTACCACGTTTGTCGTTTGCCTACTCGCTCTTTATATACACAGCCACCGAAGGGGTCAAACCGGAAAGATAGATAACTTTTTGATTTCATTGAGCGGAAATCTTCAACGGCACGTTTTCTATTTCACGAAAGGGACGCGCGCCATCGTGGATCATTATTTTATTTTGGTAAATCTTAAAAGGCGTAACGACGAATTGGAGCGAGGTAACACGTCCTTGCAGTCCCGAATCGCAGCTCTCCAGGAAGCGGCGCTGGAGAACGAACGGCTCAGAGGCGCTCTCGAATTCAAAAAGCTTCAAGGCGTGCGGCTGGAGACGGCTCACGTAATCGGTCACGATGTTTCATCCGACTATGTTGGAATTCGAATTGATAAAGGAAGTCGTGATGGAGTTTCCGAGGGGCTGGGTGTCGTCAGCCCTCAGGGCGTCGTTGGTCGGATTCTCCGAACGAGTGAAGCCTTTTCGACGGTGCTGACGGTCATAGATCCCACCAGCAGCATCGACGGCGTGATTCAGCGCAGTCGCACGCGCGGCATTGTCTCGGGCCAGGCCGATTCGCTCAAGGTTCGAATGCGATACGTCGATCGCCTGGAGGATGTGGTGTCGGGTGACACCGTGGTGTCGTCGGGATTTGGCTGGATATTTCCACCGGGACTCCCCATCGGATATGTCACCGAGGTGATCCCGAGCCCAAACTCAATCGTTCAGTCGGTCACTTTAAGACCGGCCGTGGATATCTTTCGTTTAGAAGAGGTGTTTATTGCTTTTCCTCCAGCCGACTCAAAAGCGGTTTCTTAGCTCGCTTAATCCAGGCCTGATGGTTCTCACGGTTTTGGGGCTAATTACCGTCAGAACTACCGTGGATCCCTGGCTACCGCTCATGTCGGGTCTTTGGGACGTGCTTTTTGCCTGGGTAATTTATCTGGGGCAACGCCGGACTTTGCTCGAAGGGGGAGCGCTGGTGCTTTTCGGTGCGCACCTCTATTCATTGTCCAGTGCCGCGCCATTTGGCGTCTTTGTCATCTTTTACAGCGTGATTTTTCTAGCGTCGCGGCTCTTGACCTATGTAATCTACGCGAACACGGGATTGTCGGTGATGGGCCTGCTTCTGGCCCTCTCGGTGTTTTCACGATTTTTGCTTTGGGTGATAGCTTCCGGTTTTGGACATGGGCTTTTTGCGTTCTCCACCATTTCTGAAAACCTGAGCTATTGCCTCATGAATACGCTGGCTGGGCTCATCGTATATTTTTTCGTAGGGACTCTGGACCGGCTGACGTTTAAGCTACCCCGGATCAGCATCGAGATGGCGGAGGACGGCTTTTGATCGGTCGAGAGGACGAAATACGAGAGTATCGGGATCGGATTCCGATTTTTTTTGCGATGACAGTGGTGGGTTTTGCCGTCCTGGCATTGCGCCTGGGTTATTTGCAGATTTTGCGCGGGGACGAGCTCAGAAAGTATTCCGACTCCAATCGGCTGAAGAAGGAAAAACTATTCCCGCTGCGCGGGAATATTTATGATCGCGAGAGCAAAATTATTGTCGATAATAGGGCGTCTTTCGACGTCGTGTTATTCCCCCAATATTACAAGTTCAACGCCTCGACCAACGCCCGGTTGGCAAAGGCGCTTTCGATGGATGCCTCCGAATTGGACAGACGGCTAACCAAGGCAAGCCGCGCAAAGACCTTTCGGCCGGTGCTTCTGAAATCGAACGTGGGAAAAGATGTCATCGCCGCGATCGAAATGAACTCCAGCCTGTTCGCCGGGGTCGACATCGAGGCCAATATTGCGCGTCGCTATCCGTTTCGGAACATGGCCGCTCAACTACTGGGTTACGTCGGCGAGGTGGAGAATCGCGATATTCAATCCGATGCGCTGAAGCAGCTTCAGCTCGGCGACAATATCGGCAAGATGGGTATCGAGCGCACTTATGACTCTTTTTTGAGAGGGGTCAATGGCACCGGTTACGTCGAGGTCGATGCCATGGGCCGCCGGAAAAAGACCGAGGGGGCTCGCAAATTGTTCGGATTCGTGGCGCAGACCGAGCCCGTCCCGGGAGACAATCTGTTTTTGACGCTGGATCTGGATTTGGAGACTGCTGCGGCCGATGCGATGCAAAAGCGGGAGTTTCAGGGCTCGGTGGTCGCTCTGGATCCCCGCAATGGAGAGATTATAGCGCTGGTGAATTATCCTTCTTATGACCCGGGTGCGATTTCAGGTCGTGAGGTGGATGCGAAGTTTTGGAGTGTGCTACGGGAGGATAAGGGTAGACCCCTCAGAAACCGATCCATTCAGGATCACTACCCGCCGGGATCCACGTTTAAGGTTTTCATGGCACTTGCGGGGCTTGCCGAAGGGGTCGTGAAGACGTCCTCGACGGTAAATTGTAACGGCGTGATGCCCTATGGAAATCGCCCCGTTCACTGCTGGAAGAAGCACGGGCTGGTCGATTTTACGCGCGCCATTCGCGAATCCTGTGACATTTTTTTCTATAAGTTGGGAGATCAGCTGGGAATCGATAGTATTGCCAAATACAGTCGTCTGTTCGGCCTTGGAGAAAAAACGGGGATTCGGATCTCGAATGAACAAAAGGGGTTGATACCGGATTCACAGTGGAAACTGAAAGTTTTTGGAGAAAAATGGCAACCGGGAGAAACCTTAAGCGTTGTCATCGGCCAAGGCTATGTAGCCGTTACACCGATTCAATTGGTGACGGCGGTCGCGGCGGTGGCCAACGGAGGTTTTGTTTTTCGACCATTTCTCGTGAAGCGAATCGAGGCCCGTGGGGGCGAGAAGCTCAAGGAGTACCAACCTGAGCTCATCCGCAAGGTGGACATCGACCCTCAGGTGATCGAGGCGGTGAAGGAGGGGCTTTTTCAGGTGACCAACACACCCACCGGAACGGCATTTCTCAGTGGGCGAAGTCAGAAAATAGTGATTTCCGGGAAAACGGGCACCGCTCAGGTACGTCGATTCTCCGAAATCATGAAGGTTAAGTGCGAGAAACTGCCCGTTAAGGATCGTCATCACGCGTGGTTCGTAGGCTATGCGCCCAGGGAAAACCCTGAGCTGGCGGTGGTGGCCATCGCGGAACACGCGTGTCATGGGTATTCGGCGGCCCAGGTCGTACGTGAAGTTATCGAAGCGTACGCTGATAAACACCATCCGAAGGCGCGCGAGGTCGCATCGGATGAAAAACCTTCGTTAAAACCTGTGGCTCCGCCCCCCGGCCTTCACGACGAGGACGAATAGATGCGAACGGATAGTCACAGTACGATTCGCACGTTTAATGTCGGGCTGATTGTCTCCACGCTCTTCGTGTTTGGCCTAGGGGTCTTGACGCTTTACAGTGCGACCAAGGGGCCGGGGATTGGGCACATCTACCGGGCACAGCTGGTTTGGTTTGCTATCGGAAGTCTCCTGGTCTTGCCCCTCGTATTCGTCGATTCGCAGATACTGCAGAAGTTTTCCTATCCCCTTTATGCAGGCTGCTTAATTCTGCTCGTGGCGGTTCTTCTGGTGGGACAATCGGCTGGCGGAGCTCAACGCTGGTTGCGAATCGGGTTTCTTCCGGCCATTCAACCCTCGGAGTTTGCCAAAATCGCCATCGTTTTCGCCTTGTCGAAATACTTTACTGATGAGCGCAAGGGTGGCCCATACACGCTCAAGAGGCTTATCACGCCGGGTTTACTGGTGGCCCCGCTTTTTATTCTTATTTTGATGCAACCGGATATCGGGACGGCCGGCATTCTTTTTTTGGGGGCAGCATCCATTGTGCTTTTCCTGAAGGTCGATTACCGCTCCATTCTCATCGCCTGTCTGTCGGTGCTCATCCTCTTTCCGCTGGCATATCGATTTGTGCTCAAAGACTATCAACGCCAACGCGTCATCACTTTTCTGGATCCGGGAAAAGATCCGCGTGGAAGCGGTTACAATGCCTTGCAATGCCGGATTGCGGTCGGCAGCGGTAAGGTAGTGGGAAAGGGATTTCTGCAGGGCACCCAGGCGCAGCTGAATTTCGTACCAGAACAGCACACCGATTTTATTTTTTCGGTCTATGCCGAGGAGCGGGGATTCGTGGGGGGTGCAATACTACTTTTGCTTTACGGGATCTACCTTTTCTTCGCCTTTCGGTCCGTGGGTCGTGCGCGGGATAAATTTGAAATGCTGTTGGCGACCGGCTGCGCCACGCTCATGTTCTGGCATGTTTTTATCAATATCGGAATGGTAATCGGCGCGCTTCCGATTGTCGGCGTCACGCTCCCGTTTTTTTCCTACGGCGGATCGTCGCTCATGACGTTTCTCATTCTAACGGCGCTACTGCTCAATGTCGGGCGGAAGAAGTATATCTTCTAAATGTTTGTTATAATTTGTGTCTATGACACAATCCGTGCGCCGGCGCATCCGTCACGCCAGTTTTGCCACTGTTGGGCTCGGCCTGCTGGCCATCTTCGCGCCGAAACTTTCAATAATGCAGCGGTTTGAGACGGCATCGCTCGATTGGAGGTACCGCAATTTCAACCGAACGGCACCTGCCAGCGAGTCGGTGGTAGTCGTCGATATCGATGAAGCCTCATTGAAAATTCTGGCTCCCCATTTTGGAAGGTGGCCTTGGCCGCGAAGGGTTTACAAGGAGCTCCTGACGTTTTTGGGTATCGGCGAGCCTCGGGCGATTCTTTTCGACGTACTCTACACCGAGCGCATGCTGGGTACTGACGATGACAAGGAGTTTTTCGAGACGGGTCTCGGGCTTGGAAATGTCTCCCACGGGATTAATCTGCTCGAGGAGCGGGCAGACGGGGAAACAGGAATGGGCATTTTTCCCAAAGGATTCCCTGAAAAATATGCGATACCGGGGGCCGGTCTGGATCAATTCCCCCAGCCCATTCGATATTACGATGCGGTGGTGCATGCCGAAGAGATGATCCCTTATCTCAATGAATTGCATGTGGCCACCTTTCGTGAGGATTCGGATGGGGTATTTCGACGAGCGCCGATGCTTTTTCAAATAAAAAATTCCTGGCTGCCATCATTAGCACTGGCGGCACTTAAGGTTTCCCAGACGGCCAAGCTCAGTTATGACGGCGGTCTTAAAATCGCCGACGGGGCTAACAACTTTTACGTGCCAATGGACGCGTCGGGCCTCATGCCCATTCATTATTACCGTCCGGGTCGCGAGCCCAAGAGCGTTCCGATTGCCGCCGTATTTGACTCCGCAAGACACCTACAGATGGGAGAGGAACTAGAGCCCAACGCAGTCTCGCCCTTTGAGTTCAAGGACAAGATCGTCATCGTTGGTGCCAGTGCGGTGGGGTTATCCGACCTCAAAATTACGCCGATTCGCTCGGCCTATCCGGGTGCGCTGGTTCAGGCGACCGCAGTGTCGAATCTCCTGCAAGGCGATTATCTTTCCCGCCTTCCTGGATGGGGTTTAAGCCTCATTGCACTGGTAATTACACTTATTTCTTACGGGGCGATTTTATTTATTGAGTCGTTTCCGATCAAGATTGGGATATCGCTCGTCGTCTCCGCACTTTATACCGGATTGTCGCTCTGGCTATTCAAGGAGCGTAGCTACGATGTGGGGCTCGCGACTGCGCTCACGGTTTCCGCTGTGGGAATTGTCGAGGCCCTCATCTATCTGGGGGTAGTGGAAGGAAAGGAAAAGCGACGCATGCAATCGACGCTTTCCAAGTACCTCTCCCCAGAGGTTACCAAGCGGCTGATTGAGACCGGGCAAGACCCTCACGCCGAAGACGGCAGGCAACAGGAGATTACCATCCTTTTCACCGATATCCGCAGTTTTACGACGATCTCCGAAGCGCATGAAGCGCCGGTGGTGGTGCACCACCTCAATAACTACCTCGGGAAAATGACCGAAATCATTTTTGAGGAGACGGGCACTTTGGATAAGTTCGTGGGAGACGCCATCATGGCTTTTTGGGGCGCACCACTGGCTAACCCGGATCATGCTTTTTTGGCGGTGCGTTGCGCGCTCACGATGCAGCGCGCTGTCGAAGAGATGCGGCGCGCAATCGGCGAGGATTCACCCTTCGCGTTTAAGACTGGAATTGGAATCAACACAGGCAATGTGGTGGTGGGCAATATCGGATCCTCCAAACGGCTCGATTATACGGTGATTGGCGACAATGTGAATCTGGCGGCGCGCATCGAAAGCGTCACGAAAGACTTTCGCTCTCCGATACTGATCGGCGAGTCAACTTACCGGGCGGTCAAGGATAAGGTTGTGTGTCGATTGATCGACGAGCACGTTCAAATCAAGGGAAAAAAGGAGTATATTAAATTATTCCAGCCCCTGTCGGAGCGATCGAGTTCTGACGCTATGCGCTTCGAAGAGGTGGCGAGCGAGTTCGAAAATGCGCTTGCCATCTACAGGGTGGGAAATTTTGCGGTGGCGCAAAAGCAATTCAGTAAATTGAATCTAAAACTGGGGAGTACCGATGGACCGAGTCAACTCTTTATCGAGCGGTGCCAAATCAAAATCGATCACCCCCCAACACAATGGAGCGGTTATGACGATCAAAAGGCGTCCGGACATTAATTTTATTTTAGCATTTCAGGTGGTGGTACTAATGCTGTTTCAGGCGTTCGGCATCGCACAACCTAAAGCCGAGGAAACCAAAAAGGAACCTTCCAAGCCGGTTTATATTCAGGCGATCCACATCGATTTGAGGGAGAACCCCAAGAACAACGCATCGGCTGTGGGCAGCGTTAGTCGGGGAGACTCCGCGTCGGTACTCGAAACGGCTGGCAATTGGCTCAAGGTCAAAAGTGGCAAAAAGGTTGGCTGGATCTCACGGCTTTTTGTAACTCCCCATCGCCCCGTCGGAAATGCGGACCTCATGAAAGACGTTAAAGAAAACCTGACCACCTCCAGCAGACGGCGCCCGTCGTCTTATGCAGTTTCCGCGACGGCGCGCGGACTCATGACTTCGGAACGGGGGCGGGAAGGACGCGAAATGTATGAAACCGACGGTGATGCTCTCGAGGCGATTGAAAAATACAGTTTACCCAAAGACGCGATTAAAAATTTCAGCGCCAGTGGAAAATTAACTGTCGAATAGAAAGGAAGATTTTATGAAAGTATTCATTTTGATGCTATTGGCTGTCATGGCTTGCGCCACCCCCACGCGGAAGGAGATGGAGATCGACCGCCGGTACGAGCTCCGAACCGAGGTAAACGACGAAATCAACATCGGTCGCGAAATGGCCGCGAAACTTCTGGGACACGTGGGTCACTACAAGGACGACCCAAAGGCCACCGAGTACGTGAATCTGGTCGGGCAAGCTCTGGCCACCAAGGTGGGGCGCGCGGAATTGAAATACCATTTTTCCCTGTTGAACTCGGCTGAGATCAATGCCTTCGCGACGCCAGGGGGATATATCTTCGTCACACGCGGGCTTTTAAGCGCCGTCAACGATGAATCGGAACTCGCCTCGGTATTGGGGCATGAAATCGCCCATGTGAATGAAAAGCACATGTACAACGAAATAGCCCCCAAAAGAACTGTGACCGCGGCCGAGTCGGTTGCCAGGGTCATGTCGCGGGGCAATTCCGATTTGGGTAAGTCGATCACGGGGCTCGTCAATAAGGGACTCAAGATGCTGCTGGAGGAGGGGATGGGGCTGGAAAAGGAGCGATCGGCCGATAGCGCGGGCGTCGCCTATCTGGGGGTGACCGGCTATAACCCTCACGCGATGATCCGTTTTCTCAAACGTATCTCCACCGAAAGCGCCAAGGCGATCCCGAAAACTGCGCCTTCGTTCCCCGACCGGATTGCTGCGATTGAGAAGGTACTCACCGATAACGGCATGGAAGATCGAACGGTGGCCGATGTGAAGGTTCTCACAGATCGTTTCAGTCAATTCTTGTCCAAGGGGCGAACCAAAGGCTGAGTCAAAGCATGTTTCAACGCGGAACTTTGCTACTAATGTTGTGGTGGTCCGCAATTTGTCCCGCTGACAATTACCATTATAAGGACATCCTCATCGGTGAGAGGGCCTCGGGGATGGGCGGGGCGTTTTGTGCCATTTCCGACGACCCGAGCGGGATTTACCACAATCCAGCCGGGATCGTATTCGGGCTCGAGAACTATCTGAGCGTGACGGCCAACGCCTACAACTACAGTCAGCAGAAGTATAAGAACCTCTATCCAAATCAAGACTATACCTATCTTTCGGCTGCGCTCGTGCCGGTGCTCTTCGGTTTTACTCAGAGTGTTCGAAAGAAAAAATTTGGATTCGCCGTCATCGTTCCCAATTCCGATCTCATCGACCAAAACGACACCGTCACCAAGGATGCGGATACGACGGGTCCTGCGCGCAGCTTTTCAAGAAAATTTTTCCGACAGGACACCACCTATCTGATGGGCCCAGCCTTCGCGATGGAGGTGAGGGAAAATCTCTCGGTAGGTATTTCGGTCTTCGCGTTTATGCACAACGTAAAAATCATCGATAATACGTTGGTGCTGTACGCGCCCGATGGTACCGGAAAATACTTTGTGTACCAGGCCAACGGCACTCGCCTCTCTTACGGCCTGATGCCAAAGGCCGGCATCCAGTTCATGCCTTCGCCTAAGGTCTCACTCGGTCTTACGATTGCGCGGGCTATAAATACCGGCGGGAGCGGCAGAATGCAGATAACCAATTCCAAGCTGGCCGGAGGCGAACCGACGAGTCCGACGGGGATTTTTAATAATGATATGGAGACGCTTGAAGGGGCAGCCTCGTACGAAGAGGCAACCCCCCTATCGATCTCGCTCGGCACTACCTATTTCGCGAGTCGCCGGTTTCTTTTGACTGGCCAGGCCGACTACCACTCGGCCTACGGTAACGACGTAAAGCAGACGGTGAACCTGTCCCTGGGAACTGAGTTTTACCTTAATGAGGCAGTCGTCCTGAGGGGTGGGATATACACGAACAACGCCAACACAAGCCCCATCGGAGCGTCCGATATCAACATGGCGCCCCATGTGAATATGTTGGGTTTTACCATCGGTAGCGGACTTTACCGGTCGGGAACGTCGCTGACCGTCTCCTTGGGTTATGTTACCGGCATGGGATACGGCCAGGCATTTGCGGACACGGCTCAAAAACACGAGGTTTATCAATCATCGATCGCCTTTTATCTCGGTGGTGGTTACCAACTCTAGCTCCACCATCAAAAAAAAACCCAATTTACGCGGCACGTGTCAGCGGCTCTGCCGCGACCAGTTTGTCTTCGTCCAGCAGCAAAAACTGATTGGGCCCCTGTTTCTGGAGCGCCCCCTGGACGACGAGACTGTCGATCGCCTGCTCGAGAGTCGGAAGATCCCAGTCGAGGTAGTACTGCAGCGATTCCGCGCTGAGGGAGAAGACCCGCTTGCCATCAGGGAGCGTGATGCCGCTGGTGCGGTTAAAATGCTGGACAAGTTCCTTCAGGCGCACGTTATTGTCGGAACTTCGGAGCGCCCTCACGAGATGATTCATCTTTTCGAGTCTCGTAATTGCCAGCTGAAATACTCGGCTTAAAATATCGGCCATTCCGGATGGGTTGGTTTTTCGAATGATTTCGATGTCCTTAAGCCCTATCTCTACCGCGGTCGTCGGTACGGCTGCTTTTGCGCCGAATGTTCGTTGGTAGGGCGTATCCTTAATTAAGGCCTTTTCTCCCAGGAACTCCCCGGTTCCGAGGGTCATGATTGTAAACTCCGACCCATCGCGCTCCCCCACAAGGTCAATGCGCCCATCCAGAACGATGAACATCGTCTGCCCCATCTGACCCTGCTGAAAAATAAATTTTCCGACCTCATATTTTCGAACGAGCTTTTTGAGTTCGATTGTGGAAAAGGCCTGGATAAAATTCATAGATTTCACTCCTACAGTCTCAGTATCGGCCTTCCGGAGCCTGAAAATAAGCGAGCGCTTGTGAAGACTTCTTCATAATTGCTTCACCACGCAATACCGCTGACAATGCAGTGCAGCCTGCGGTGCCCAGGTGTAGCGGGGGCCACACAGCCCTTGAACCGATAGATTACCCGTCCTGACTCGTCGCAGCAGAAATCTCCTCGACATAATCTTAACTTTTGCACAACAATTGCCGAGAGGTTTAGGTGGAGGATCTCCTGTGCAGACACTCAAAACCAGTTTAATCGTTGGACTCATCTTAATCATACCGGCCATGGCCCAGAAGGGGCTGGTCATCACCAAAATCGGGGCTCGCGACAATGCCTACGGTGTCATCGTGCAGCCGGACGGAAAGATTCTGGCGGCTGGGGTCAGTTATCGCGATCGCGAATCGGGTTTCGCGCTGGTTCGTTATCTTTCGAATGGTTCGCCGGACGCGACATTCGGGTTAAACGGAAGAGTGACGACACGATTTGGAAATGGAGACGACAAAGCCTATGCACTGGCACTCCAGGGCGACGGAAAGATTGTAGTCACCGGATCTTCGTACAACGGCAAGACCACAGACTTCGCGGTAGCCCGTTACAAAAGTAACGGGAACCCCGACCCCGGTTTCGGAACGGCGGGATTGGTACGCATCGATATTGCCGGGGGCGACGATCGGGCGAATGGTGTGGTTGTGGCTCCGAGCGGAACAATTTTTATCGCGGGCACAGCGCAGGTCGACAAGACGAACGACTTCGCGGTCGTGTCACTGACGAACCAGGGAACCTTGAGTACAACATTCGGAAAGCGCGGTCAGGTCATTACCGAATTCGGCGCGGCTGACGATTACGCTTACGGTATCTGTTTACAGCCCGATGGGCGTCTCATTGTCGCGGGTCACTCGATGCTGGGTGACAGCACGGTTTTTACCGTGGCTCGCTATAAGGCGAACGGCCAGCTCGATGAAACCTGGGGGACAGGCCAGGGGCGTGTTTACACCTCAATTGGTCCGTATAACGACAATGCCTATGCGGTCACGCTGCAGACTGACGGGAAAATACTCGTTGCGGGATCGAGCTCAAATGGAAAAGATCAGGACTTTGCAGTCGTACGGTATCTCGCAAACGGATCGCTGGACTTCGACTTTGGTACCGATGGGAAGGTACGCACTTCAATGGGGCCGGGTATCGATAATATTTATAGTGTCACCGTACAACCCAACGGCAAGATTGTGGCGGCCGGATCCTATTTCAACGGATTTGATTTTGATATCGCTGTCGCGCGCTACGAGGCTTCAGGAATTCTGGACAGTTCCTTTGGCGGCGAAGGTCGCATGACGCTCGAAATGGGCTATCGGTACGACGCCGCCTATAGCGTCGCTATCCAAAACGACGGGCGCCTCATTGTCGCGGGGGTAACGAATGACTCGGTTAACTACGGCTTTGCACTCGTGCGTTTTAAGGCCACAGGCCGAATAGATCCCACCTTCGTAGGTGATACCGAAAGTCAGCGATTGGTTGCCCGCGCAACGCTCGCCTCCGAGCGTGCCCGAAACGGTCAAACCGTTACTGCCGAGATGGGTCTCGGGTCGATCAGAAACCTCATGCCCCCGACCAAGTAAGCTCCAGAAACAAAAGAGGCGGCCTTTCGACCGCCTCTTTCTGATGGAATCGCAAAGAGAGTGTTTTAACGAGATGCTAGTTGATGGTGCTTGCCGTAACCAACAAATGCTCGGGATTTCCCGTGTACGCCTGAGTCTTTCTGGAAAAGCTAGTCAGTTCAACGTCCCAGGTGGTTCGCCGTTCGAAGCCCTCTCCATTAATCCCTACCAGTTCCATGCTCGATTCGGTGACGTAAAGCCGTCGAGGAGCCATGCGAACGTTTCGAGGAATGTTTGTGAAGATCTCAACCGCCTCATAACGAATGACATCAAAGTTGTGAAACGAGTGGCCGATTTCTTCGATACGGAACTGCGTTACTTTTTCGCTGGGGCACGGAGCCATAATGCAGCGGATGCCGGTATCCTCGACCAGCGTGAAGGATGAGGGCTCTTGTAATTCGTCCTGTTTGTTCAGCGCGAGCGTACGTGCACGCGGAAAAAAATCCCCTTCAACTAAGGACAACTGAGCACGCATGATGGGACGTATGCGTCCGAGCCGAAAATCGGCACCGGCCACGGTCACGAAAGCGGTCCATACTGAAACGATAGCCAATAGATTCTTCATTGAAATACTCCTGGTAAAAAATGCCACGCAACATGCGTAACGGTCGGGTACTAAGCAAACGGCATGCCACTCAAGTTGTGCGTAAAAAGGGGTGTTTAGTACAGTTGGGGTGGTCCTAAAATGGACCTGGATTCCAGCGTGGAACCGCCTTCTAGACACCGCCTAAACGCCGCGGCGATAGCGGCCGCCCATTTCGTAAAGCGTGTGGGTAATCTGACCCAAGCTACAAACCCTGACGGTGCGCATGAGTTCATCAAAGATGTTTTTACCCGACATTACGGTGAGTTTTAAGTTTTCAAGCGCCCGTTGAGATTGCTTGGCGTGGCTGTGATGAAATTTCTTTAAACACTCGATTTGGAAATTCTTATCGGTGTAACTGGCCCGCGTGAGCTTGTCGCTGGATAGCTCCTCGAAGGCACTTCCCGGATTGACATAAGTGTTGACCCCCACGATCGGAAGCTCACCGGAGTGTTTGAGCGTTTCATAATAAAGTGACTCTTCCTGAATCTTCGATCTCTGGTAATGAGTTTCCATGGCACCTAACACCCCACCACGTTGTGAGAGGCGATCGAACTCCGCGAGAACCGCCTCCTCCACCAGATCGGTCAGCTCTTCAATCCAGAACGATCCCTGCAGGGGGTTCTCGTTTTTGGCCCAGCCAAATTCCTTTGAGATTATCAGTTGAATCGCCATGGCCCGGCGAACACTGTTCTCAGTCGGAGTGGTAACGGCCTCGTCGTAGGCATTCGTGTGCAGCGAGTTGCAATGATCAAAGTAGGCGATGAGCGCCTGCAGGGTAGTACGAATGTCATTGAAGCTAATTTCCTGCGCATGAAGCGATCGGCCCGAGGTCTGGACGTGATATTTGAGCTTTTGGCTGCGTTCCCCCGCACGGTAACCGTTTTTCATCGCGATGGCCCAGATGCGCCGGGCAACCCGCCCGATGACGGAGTACTCCGCATCGAGGCCGTTGCTGAAGAAGAAACTGAAATTGGGGGCGAATGCGTCGACGCTCATGCCGCGCGCTAGGTAATATTCGACGAAAGTGAACGCATTGGCCAGAGTAAATGCCAATTGGGTGATTGGGTTGGCGCCCGCTTCAGCGATGTGGTAGCCGCTGATGCTGACGGAATAATAGTTACGGATCTGATGGTCGAGAAAGTACTGCTGAACGTCGCCCATCATTCGCAGCGCAAACTCGGTCGAAAAAATACACGTATTTTGGGCCTGATCCTCTTTCAGAATATCGGCCTGCACGGTGCCACGTACCGTCTGAAGGGTCTTTTCCTGGATTGCCGATCTCTCGTTGGAATTAGGTCCGCGCCCATTAACCTTCTCAAATACGCAAAGCTGCTGGTCAATGGCCGTGTTGAAATAAAAGGCGAGTAACATCGGGGCGGGGCCGTTAATCGTCATCGACACACTTGTACTGGGATCACACAGGTCGAACCCGGAATAGAGAATCTTGGCATCTTCGAGTGTGCAAACGCTGACTCCGCTTTCTCCGATCTTACCGAAAATGTCGGGCCGAATATCGGGATCCTCTCCATAAAGCGTGACGCTATCGAAGGCGGTCGATAGGCGTTTTGCCTTTTCGCCAGCACAAAGCATGTGAAATCGACGATTGGTTTGCTCAGGGGTTCCCTCACCCGCAAATTGACGCTTCGGAGCCTCCTCCTCGCGCTTGAATGGAAAGACGCCCGCCGTGAAAGGAAAAAACCCGGGAAGGTTTTCTCGAAGCAGAAACCTCGCCAACTCACCTGGCGCCGTAAATCTCGGTACGGCTACTTTCGGAATGAGCGTGTGACTAAGGCTCGGGCGTCGCTGAATAACTTTAATTGGGCGATCCCGTACTAAAAACTCAACTTCCGTTTTTTCATAAGCGGTCTTTGTATTATTAAAAGCGTCAAGACACCGTACGGTTTCCGGCGCGAGGTTTTTCCGTTTGTCATCGAGCAGAGACCTTAGTTCGGTTTGTGTACTCACCGACTCCACGACCTTTAAGGTGGTTTCGATGGCTGCGATCTCGGCAACCGCGCGAACCTGGGCACCGACATCGCGATGGTAATCACGAACCAAAGTAGCCACCTCCGACAAATACTGAGAGCGAGCGTGGGGAATGAAATGGCTAATTTCAGGGGGTGAGAACTCCTGATTTAAGGGCGCAAATCGAGAACGTGAAGAATGCAAGGTGAGAAGATGAGCGAATGCAGCACTGACTCCGGAATCGCCGAACCTGGAGGCGATCGTGCCGATCACCGGATAACGCGCCGGAGAGATTTTTTCAAATTCCCGGTGATTGCGCCTGAACTGCTTGCGCACTTCCGTTATCGCATCCAGAGAACCGCGTTTTTCAAATTTATTAATAAGGATGAGATCCGCGAAATCCAGCATATTAATTTTTTCGAGCTGGGTGGGAGCACCGAATTCGCACGTCATCACGTAAATACTGATATCCACTTTATCGGCGATAGCGCTATCGGCCTGGCCTATGCCTCCGGTTTCCAGGAAAATCCAGTCGAAATTAGCGCGCTTAAGCAGAGCAACCACATCCCAAGTTACCGCACTGATCGAGCTGTCAACTTGGCGTGTCGCCAGCGACCGCATGTATACGCGATCGCTTTGGAGACTATTTACGCGAAGCCGATCCCCCAGGAGAGCCCCTCCGGTTTTTCGACGAGTGGGATCGATAGCGAGAATCGCGACACGCGCGTTTTGGTCATGTTCCAGGATTCGCAGCACGAGCTCATCAGTTAGTGATGATTTTCCCGCGCCTCCAGTACCGGTGATTCCGATGAGCGTTCCCTTCGCGGGCAGGGCTATCATTGTTTTCCAAAAAGGATGACCGTGAATAGCCTGGCCGCCACTCTCGATCCAGGAAATTACGGAAGCCAGATCAGCGGGTACCTCGGCAAAGCGGGTGCAACTGGAAACGTCTACCGACGTTCGAGCGCGAGTTCGACAACGCGCCAGCATGTCATCGATAAGTCCCTGAAGCCCCAACTTTCTCCCATCTTCGGGGGAGTAGAGACGGCACACTCCGTCCTTTTCGAGCGCTGCAATTTCGGTTGGGGTAATGGTGCCCCCACCACCGCCAAAGATGAGAATTGATTTACCGCTCTCGCGGATAAGCTCGGTACAGTACCTGAAAAACTCATTGTGGCCGCCCTGATAGCTGCTGATGGCGATTGCATCTGCATCTTCCTGGATTGCGGCCGAAACGATATCTCGCGCGCTGCGATTATGACCGAGATGAATTACCTCGGCACCCGCTGACTGCAAGATTCTTCGCATGATGTTGATTGCGGCGTCGTGACCGTCGAAGAGGGATGCGGCGGTGATAAACCGTACGGGAGTAGCGGTTTCCTTGACGGGTTTTATGGTGGTCGCGGCGGGTTGCATGCGCAGCCAAAAACATACCCCAAGTTCCATCAAAACGGTATCGGGCCGAGTGGCATTCGAGTACGATGGCGTGGATGGAGACGAACACTGTCTGGGTAGAAACGCCGGCGCAGGTGGATGCGATGGCTGCCCAGCTTAAAGGCGCCGATCTCGTCGCTGTCGACACCGAATTTATCCGCGAGACAACCTTTTATCCGAAAATAGCGCTGATCCAGATCGCCACCCATAATCGGGTGTGGTTGGTGGATCCCGTCGCATTGGCCCCGGCCGAATTGGAACCGCTTCTTGAGGTATTGACGAGCCCCGATTCACTCAAGGTGATGCACGCTGCTCTGGGGGATCAGGAATGTTTTTTTTACTCTTACGGAGTGGTCGTCGCTCCGGTTCTCGATACCGCCGCAGCGGCAGCGCTGTTGGGTTATGGCGACAATGTCGGATTAGCAAAGCTCATGAAGGATGTACTCGGTCTGCAACTGCCTAAAGGCAGAGCCCGAGTACATTGGCTCGAAAGGCCTCTGGCGCCGGAACTCAAGCGGTATGCCGAGGGGGATGTGCGCCATCTAGTCGAATTGGCTCAAACTATACTGGCGGATCTACAGGCGCTGGGCCGCCGGGAGTGGGCTCTCGAAATTGGACAACATTCGCGGGAAACATTCGCCGAATCGTCGGAAAGTGTCGCCGATCGAGTGGCTCGGGGGACCTCGCTCGACGGTCCCGGTGCCGGGTGTCTCTATGAATTGGTTCTCTGGCGTGAAAACCGCGCCCGATCCGCCGATCGGCCCCGGGGCTGGATCGCCGATAATTCTGTTCTCATATCACTCGCGCGCAGCCGTCCGAAAAACCTCGAGGAATTATCTCGATTTCGAGGGTTGGGCCCCAAAGAAGTTCAGCGAAATGGCAATGAAATACTCCGAGCGCTCGAGCGCGGGATGGATCTTCGATTGGAGATAACCTCAGGTGACAGGCGCGCCCCCACTGCCGATGAGGAAATGGTGATGGTGTTGGTGAAAGCTTTTCTGGCGGTACTATCCATGAAATACAGGATCGCGCCCAGGCTCCTGATGACAGCCGATCGCATGATTGACTTAGTGCGCTCCTCGGGCTCCGGGCGGTCCCTCTGGGTGAGTTCCCATATCCTGTCTACCCATGTTGATGCCATGATTGGGGCTGAGCTCGAGAATCTATTGGCGGGACGGTGTGCTTTGGGGCTCAAGGACGGACGCCTGACCGTCCTGGACCAACTGGATCAAAAGCCACGCTAACCGCTCCAAGACTTCATAAAACCTTCACAAAGCGTTAGGCGCGTGCAGGCTATTATCAAATGGAATGAAATATATTGGTCTCATCACGCTTTTATTCGTTCTGATGGCGCTCAATGCGTGCGGGAAATTCGGTTCCATTCGGGCGGTAATGAACTCCGGAGCGGAACCCCCTTGCGATCCGATTTCCGGTCCGCTCGGCGGCGGAAGCGGAGACGTGGCGTCGCCGTTTCTCATCTGCTCGGTGGATCACCTTATGCAGCTCTACAAGTGGAGCGGCCAAGCCAGGAGTTTCGTTTTGCGATCCGATCTGGACGTCGAGGGAGTTGCGGTCACCCCCGTTCCGGTATGGGCCGGTGTATTTGACGGGAGGTTTCATTCCATTCACGGGTGGAGTGGAAAATCTCCGCTTTTTGGAAAAATTACGGGGCGCGTAAGTGCACTGCTGCTGACGGCCGTCCAGATCAACGCGATTCAAGATGAGTCCGGAGCTATTGCCTCCGAGGTGAGCGAGTCCGGGGTGCTCGAAAATGTGTCCGCTCTGGGTTCCGTTACGAGCGTCTTCGACAGTATCGGCGGACTCGTCGGAGTGGTTCGTGGCGAACTCAAAAACTCGTGGTTTTCAGGTCACGTCTCTGGCGGGCAGATGGTGGGTGGCGCGGTGGGAAAAAGCTTAGGATTGATCAGTCGGGTTTCCGTGACAGCAGTGGTACACGCAAATTTCGACTCTGTCGGAGGCGCGGTGGGACACCAGTTAGCAGGAAAAGTTGAGCTGACCGGTGTCGACGTAGATGTGAGTGGGCGCAATTCGGTCGGCGGCTTAATCGGACTCAGTCAATCGGCCAAGGTAGAAAATTCCTATGCTCTCGGAACCGTTACCGCATCCGCTTCAGCCGGCGGTCTTGTCGGGTCCTCATCGAGTACCCACTTTTTTTGTTTAGCCGATACCTACATCTCTGCTGCATCCGGTGTCGGGGGATTGGTGGGGACGATTGCAAATGGCGGCGACTCTGGAATGACTACCAGCAGCTATTGGAATGTCGATAAGGTGGCGATCGGAACGGTAGGCCAGGGTAAAACTCGGTTTGAACTGGGCTTGGAGGCGACCTATCAGGATTGGGATTTTGACTCTATGTGGTTTCTCGAGGCCGGTGAGCTGCCTCGACTATTCTTGGGCGAGCCCTAAGGGCCCTAACGTAAATGTCGCCATGACGGGCGCGTGATCGGACGGCTTTACGCCTTTGCGCTCATCGCGGTCGATTGCCGCGTGGCTACAATTTTTGGCCATCGGCGCAGAGGCCAGCACCAGATCGATCCTCAGCCCCTTATTCAAAGGAAAGCCCAGTTCACGATAATCCCACCACGAGTACGCGCTACCTGCTGGGTGGTGAATGCGAAATGTGTCCTGGTAGGATTTGAGAAGGCCCGTTAGCCAATCCCTTTCAGGCTGAGTAAACAGCACGCGGCCCTCCCAGACGCTCGGATCGTAAACGTCTATAGAGTGTGGTGCTATATTGAAATCGCCGCAGAGGACGACGCGCTCATCGGAAGAATGGGTCGTCACCAGGAACTCCTCCAGGGCTTTCAGCCAGCTCAATTTGTAAGCGTATTTGGGTGAGCTAACCTCCTGACCGTTTGGAATGTAAAGACTGTAAAACCAGATTCCAGAAACCTGCACCCCCACGGCTCGTGCTTCACTGGAAAAAGGCGTGGCGCTGAGTGGGATCGATTTCGCGTCAATCGGCGCACGAGAACAGACCGCAACGCCATTATAGGATTTTTGCCCCAGGACCTCACACTGATAGCCGCGTTTTTGGAAACTTTCGATTGGAAAACGATCGGCCTGACACTTCAATTCCTGAAGACAAAGTATGTCGGGTTGATGCCGATCGAGCAGTGCCTCTACCCGCTCCAGGCGAGCGTTGACCGAGTTCACATTCCAACTCATTACTTTGTAAGTTTTTGGGGAAGTCGTCACGGTGGCTTGCCTCACTCTAACCTATCGGAAATATTGAATAGGTATCCGGTTTTATTGCGTTTCCCGGATCGCTATGGTAGAGCTTTTTAATCTTATGTCACCCGAAGAAACCCCAGAACAATTGGAAAAACAACAGAGCCAGGCGGCCCAGCTGAGCCAAGAGGCCCCGGAGACCCAAGCAAAAAAGGAAAACCTGGAAACCAAAACCGCCTCGCCTGGAAAGAAATTTAGATTAGGGGTACCTCGCCTAACCAAAGCCTCTGGACGAGACAAGGCGAAGATTCCTCCCGGGTTCGGCGGTCGCAACGGCTTGTGGACGTGGATACTCTTTGGAGTGGCCGTCATACTGCTCTTCTCGGTGTGGTGGACCCCAGAGCTTTCATTTAAGAAGGTCCAGTATAGCGAGTTTAAGACTCTGATTCGCACGGGCGAAATTAAACGGGTATTGCTGGGTCCGGATATTTTAAAGGGTTTTCCTGCTGAGACTGTGCTCGATACCAAGGTCAAAAACGGCTTTCGACCGCCCACCACGTATTACGTTACCAATGAAATTCCCACCGACCCGACTTTTTTTCCATTGCTCGAATCCATGAGTATTACTTACGACAAAGAGGACGTGACGATACGGAACTATTTTTTCAACTGGATCGTGCCGTTCGTGGTTCTGATGCTGCTTTGGCGAATGCTCTTTTCAAGGGCGTTTAAGATGGGGCCTGGCGCCGGTATCATGAGCTTTGGGAAAAATCGTGCGCGTTTGGTCGAGGATGACTCCAAACGCG
Source organism: uncultured Pseudobdellovibrionaceae bacterium (assembly GCA_964603655.1). Classification (GTDB taxonomy): domain Bacteria; phylum Bdellovibrionota; class FAC87; order UBA2466; family UBA2466; genus JACPWY01. The sequence goes on from CAZRVZ010000140.1 coordinate 21,733, forward strand.
TCACGTTCGCGGAGGTGGCGGGAGTCGACGAGGCCCAGGAGGAACTGTCGGAAATAATCGAGTTTCTAAAAACACCCCAGAAATTCAGGGCGGTGGGTGGAAAAATTCCCAAGGGCATTCTCCTCGTTGGCCCCCCGGGCACCGGAAAGACCCTGCTCGCGCGTGCGGTTGCCGGTGAGGCGTCCGTTCCTTTTTTTTCGTTGAGCGGCTCGGAGTTCGTCGAAATGTTCGTCGGTGTTGGGGCGGCGCGGGTGCGGGACCTGTTTGCTCAGGCCATTGAGAAATCTCCCTGTATTATTTTTATCGATGAATTGGATGCAATCGGGAAGGTGCGTAGTGCAGTATCGCCGATGGGCGGTCACGACGAGCGCGAACAGACCTTGAATCAGCTTCTGGTTGAGATGGATGGATTTGATACGCGTACGGGCGTTATCATCATGGCGGCTACGAATCGGCCCGAGACACTCGATCCGGCTTTGCTGCGCGCGGGGCGTTTTGATCGGCAGGTTTTGGTAGATCGCCCCGATATCAAAGGGCGCGAAGCGATTCTCAAGATTCATAGCAAGAGCGTTAAAATGGTTGAAGGGCTAGATCTTCACGTGGTTGCGGCTCGCACGCCCGGCTTTGTGGGCGCTGATCTTGCCAACGTGGTCAACGAAGCCGCGCTCCTGGCTGTGCGCAAAGGTAAAAGTATTGTTGATATCAGTGATTTCGACGACGCCGTGGATAGAGTGGTCGCTGGCCTTCAGAAAAAAACACGGCTGATGAATCTCACGGAAAAGCGAATCGTGGCGATTCACGAGACCGGCCATGCGCTGGTAACCTATTTTAGTCCAGGGGCCGATCCGGTTCACAAGGTTTCCGTAATACCCCGTGGATTTGGTGCTCTCGGTTATACGATGGCGATTCCGAAAGAGGATCGTTACTTGATGACGCGGTCGGAACTCCTCGTGCGAACAGAAATCCTTTTGGGCGGGCGGGTTGCCGAGGAAATCTGTTTGGGTGAAATTTCAACCGGTGCTCAGGACGATCTGCACAAGGCGACCGATATCGCCAAGGCGATGGTGATGGACTACGGGATGAGCGAGGAGTGCGGTCACCGGACGTTTCAGCCGGAGCGATCGACCTTTATCAACTCCCCTTCGGGGCCGATGTCGTTTCACAAGGAATATAGCGAAGCATCGGCGGAACGCATTGATCGCGAAATCGATCGCCTGATTGCAAATGCCTACGTGCGTGTTCGCGGAATGATTCAGAAAAAGCGAGCCCTGATTGAGCACATTGCCGATATTTTGTCTGAAAAAGAGGTGCTCGACGGAAAGGAGCTCGCTGCTCTTATCCAGACTTTTGAGGGAACAACCGGGACGACTTCGACTCAAACGTCGCTCGAGTCGGCCGAGTCGGGTGTTATCGCCAAAGCAACCGCCATACCGGTCGACCGGCCAGCTGGCCATCCGACCGAATCTGTAGAAATGGTGACCGAGTCGGAGCCGGTGGCACCCCCGCCCGGCACTTCGGGACGTGGCTCGCCGTCGTTGCCTACCCAGTAATTTGAGGGTATCTTTCATCAACTTTCTTTCGAAACACAATGCGATGAGGGTGTAAATGTCTGAAAATACTGATCTTTCTTGGAGTTATTGGAAGCATTACGATAAGCGAACGGTCGATAGATACATCGATCGCGGTGTGATCAAGGATTCCGATTTGAAGAGCCGTCTGAAAAACCTCCCGGACGACGAGGCTAACGCGCAGTGGATTGAATTGGATCTGAGCGATGCCGAAGTGGCAGAGCAGGAAATCGATCAGGACGATAGCGAAACTTCCGGGGACGCTTGAAAAACGAAGGCGTGCCGATGGCTGTGGAGGGATTGCCGTTCCTCCTGGTCAGCGGGCTTGCCTCTGTCGCCTTTGCAGTAGGTCACCTGTGGACGCTCAGTCTATTATTTGCCGTCATTGCGGCTTACGTCATTTTTTTCTTTCGCAACCCAGAGCGCCTTCCTCCCGTCGGATCTCAACTCGTGGCTTCGCCCGCCGATGGTAAGGTGATATTTGTCGGTCGGGGTTTGTTTCCTGAATTCAGCAGTGGCGAAATGGAAAAGATTAGTATTTTTATGTCGCTGTGGGACGTTCACATCAATCGGGTTCCTATCGATGGCACTGTGAAAAACATGCGTTATCATCGCGGCCGGTTTATGGCCGCTTTCGAGGAGCGCGCCGGTGAGGAGAACGAAAGGAACGCCACCCTTTTTGAAACCGGAAAAGGTCTGAAGATAATTCTAGTTCAAGTTGCGGGTCTGGTGGCTCGCAGAATCGTGTGTTATCCCACCATTGGCGCATTTGTTCTGAAGGGTCAGCGATTTGGCCTCATCCGATTCGGTTCCAGGTGCGATATCTATTTGCCGTTGGGCAGTCGAATTTTGATAAGACTTTCTGATCGGGTACTCGGGGGTGAAACGGTACTCGCCGAGTTGCCTGAGGCGGCGGGCTGATGGTTCGCAGGCAGCGCTCGTATATTCTTCTGCTTCCCAGCATGTTTACGACGGGAAACCTCTTTTGCGGATTTTATTCGATTGTGCGCACCTTCAACCATGATTTTGAACGGGCCTCTTGGGCTATTATCCTGGCCGGAGTTTTTGATCTACTCGATGGGCGAGTGGCGCGCATCACCCGATCCCAGAGTGATTTTGGAATGGAGTACGATTCCATCGCCGATGTGGTTTCCTTCGGGGTAGCGCCGGCTTTACTCGCATACATCGGCTTTTTGGAACCTTATGGCCAGTTGGGCTGGGCGGGGGCCTTCTTCTTTGCCGCATGTGGCGCGCTGCGCCTAGCCCGCTTTAATTCTAATGCCGATGAAATGCCCAAAAGTTATTTTGTGGGTCTTCCAATTCCGGCAGCTGCTTATCTTATTGCCGCAGCGGTCATAGCCTACCATTCACTTCATTTCTTTTATCCCGCCATGGTAATGCTATTTCTGGTATTTGCTCTCGGTTTGTTGATGGTTAGCGTGGTGCGTTATCGCAGTTTTAAGGATTTTGACCTGCGTCACCGCAGGAGCTTCTTTCTTCTGGTACTGCTCGTCCTTTTATTGGCGCTGGCGGCCATTCGACCGGAGATTACACTGGCAACGCTTTTTGGTTATTATGTGTTTTGGGCGCCGGTTCGCGAAGTTATCCTATGGCTCAAGGGAAAGCCTGGGGTAAAGTCCACGAGTGATATGAAATTGGGTGAGTGAAAATGGCATTTAGGAATCTTGAGGCAATTGGAAGTTTGGCTTTGGTTGGCGCCACAGGTGTTGTGGGGCGGGAGTTTTTGACCATTTTAGCTGAACATAAGATTCGAATCCCGAATCTGCGACTCCTGGCCTCCGAAGAATCAGCGGGAACATCTTTAGCGGTTGGCGACGCCGAGCTAATTGTTGATGAGCTAAACGAGCGAAGCTTTGAGGGTGTTGAGGTAGCTTTTTTTTCGGTTCCAGCGGCAGTGACACGCCAGTACGTCCCGCGCGCGGTCGAGGCTGGATGTATCGTGGTGGATGATTCGAGCTGTTTTCGTTTGGAGCGAGGGGTTCCGCTCGTCGTGCCCGAAATTAACGGGGCATTACTCAAGGATTTTGAGGGTAGAATCATCACCACACCCAATTGCTCCGCAACACCTGTTGTCCTGAGCCTTAAACCACTCCAGGATCGCTATGGAATCAAGCGGGTTGTGATCTCGACGTATCAATCGGTATCGGGAGCCGGACGTCGCGCGGTGGATGAATTATCGCGTCAGGCGGCATTGTTACTCAGCGGCAAGCCGTCTCCTAGGGAGAGATCATCAATCGATGTCTTCCCTCACCGAATCGCTTTTAATTGTTTGCCTCTGATTGGGCTTGCCACCGAGAATGGTGACTCCGATGAGGAAACTAAAATCGTAAAGGAACTGCGAAAGATTCTGGAAAATCCCAGTTTGTTGGTTTCGGCTACCGCGGTGAGGGTTCCAACATTTTGCGGCCATGGGGCTAGTGTCAATGTCGAGCTCGAGGGCGAACTCGATCGGATGGAGATCGTAACCGAACTTTTGAACTCATTCCCGGGGATGCGGGTGGTGGACAAACCGGCGGGTTCCATTTATGCGACAAATGTTGAGGCGTCCGGGTCCGACGATGTTTTTGTCAGTCGCATCCGCAGAGACTACTCGGTCCGATCGGGCCTGAACTATTGGGTGATGACCGATAACTTGCGTAAAGGTGCTGCTTTGAATGCGCTCCAAATACTGGACACTTTGTACACATACAGACGCATGAGCTGACGCCGCCGGTGTGAGGGACGCCTTGGTTTATTTGGCCCTTTTGGCTTTTTGGATTTTGCCTTTTTTAAAAATCGCCGCATGGAGACCCTGGTGAGAAATATCCGGCTTCTCGTTGAATACGACGGCAGCGCCTTTTGTGGTTGGCAACGGCAAAATGGCCCAATGACCATTCAACAACAGATTGAGGATGTCCTAAGACGCGTGACCCGCGAAAACTCTGTGGTGTACGGGGCGGGGAGAACCGACAGCGGAGTCCACGCCCGCGGGCAGGTTTGCAATTTTGAGACGGCACACCCAACCGATCCAGGACGCTGGGCGAGTATTCTAAATTTTTTTCTGCCGCCTGCGATCAGGGTTTCCCACAGCACGGAAGTTTCTCCCACATTTCACGCCCAGCGTGATGCGGTTTCGAAAGTTTATGAGTACAGGATTCTCAACCGGAAACACGCCAGTGCGCTCGATGTTCGCGCGCTCTTTTTCCCCAGGCATCTCGATTGGACTAAAATCAAAGAGGCTATGCCCTGTTTCGTGGGTGAGCACGATTTTCGCAGCTTTCAGGGGGCCAAAGCGACTGTGCGTTCCACGGTGAGACGGATCAGTCGGTTTGAATTGGATGAATCGCTGACGGGGGCGGGAATCTATCGATTTGAGATCGAAGGTAATGGGTTTTTAAAACAGATGGTGCGGGCCATGGTGGGAACGCTGATTTCGGTAGGTGAAGGGAAGATTCCACCCGCGAAAATCGCATCCATTCTGATGGCCCGCGATCGTCGACTGGCTGGGCCGACTGCCGCACCAGGGGGGCTTTGTCTATTGCGGGTGGACTACTGATGAGACCGACAGTAAAAGCACGCATTTTTTCGCTTCTGCCACTGTTGGTGGCAGTGATGTTACATGGGTTTGTGTTCAATCTTCGAGTACCTCTTCCAAATGCGTCGATTCTCGACCGATCTTCCCGTAATTTACCCAAGGATATCGAGGTGGTGCTGGCCGATCGTCAGTTAGTCTTTACTCACCCAGCTGACAGCGATTCCGTTTCTGGTGACAAGGCTCGATTCTTGAGCGATCGCTTCAATCGAATCCAACGAGAAAAACGAAGTCCAATGACCGGCCGATTCAGCCACGGCGGTGGAAATTTGGATTCCGAATTAGCCACCGGGTCATCCCGATGGTCCACACTCGCCGCAACGCCCGATCTCTTGCCAGACGACCTGCCCTTGGGTGGTGAAACTTTGCTGAACACCGATCGGTATCGTTATGCGAGTTTTTTTCACCGCGTGGCCGATACCATTTATCAACCCTGGGTGGATAGAATCGAGATCGCCCGAAGTCAACTTTCGGAATTGGGAAGGTCCGTGGAATCTAATCTCTTTGTCACGCGATTAGCGGTTACGCTCAATCATGAGGGTGAGGTAATTGGCGTGCAATTAATGAGTGGCAGCGGAGTGGGCGCATTCGATGAGGCCCCCAAGCGCGCCTTTTGGGAGGTCGCGATGTTTCCCAACCCGCCCCAAGAGCTCTTTGGCGAGTCGGAGATTATCCGGCTGCAGTACGAATTTCACTTGGAGTTGCGATCCCGACTGTTTGAAATCCTGCCGTGGACGGTTTAGGGCCCAGCTTTCCGCCAGCTATCTGATGGTGCTATTTAAAAACGAAAATTTAGCGGGGGAACTTGGGCGAAATGCTGTCCGGAATAAAGGACGTGGGAGTCGAGCGTCGTACATTCGGATTGAATCGGAATCCGCAGGGAACCTCCTGGTTCACCAGGTTTCTATCCCGAATATCGGCCGGAGTTATCGGAAAAAGTCGACACACCGACGGGCGAAACTCGTAGATACTGCAGCGGCTATTCTTGTCATCCCAATGCGGGCATTGAAACAGGAGCTTGCAGCTAGCCCCGCAATTGTCGCATCCCCCCGAGACTCCACTTCGCGCCTGAAGATAGTGCGCCAGGGGCGGAAAAAAACTGATGAAAATGCGTCTGACTTTTCCCCAAATCAAGAGCCTGCCAGGATGCGATCCCAGTCCCTTTGACGAAAAGACCACCGAAAAAAACGGCGGGAGTATGAGCGCGATATAGTACATCGTCCTCAGGCGAGAACCGATCCAGGTTTTGATTGAGTCGCCCATAAGTGTTTCGATTATAACACATTGCCCCGCGTTGTAATGAGTTTTTTTACGAAGTAATGCTAAAAAGATCAGCTAGTTACTTGCTATGCTGTGATGAGTGTCGGCCGGGTTGTACCGGCCGGGTTGTGTGGCCGGGTTGTACCCGGCACCGCGCACATAGGGGCGGTCTGAATCTCAGGGAGATGCACTCTGTGCATGCTATAGCCCCTGACTCTGCCCCTGACTCTGTCTTTCCCACCTGAGCTCCAGGATGACTATCTTAAGGAATGCGACAAAGACCGCTGCGATGATCGGACCCAGGAGAATTCCGGCGGCACCGAAAA
>CAZRVZ010000141.1:0-2931 GCA_964603655.1 uncultured Pseudobdellovibrionaceae bacterium
ATGCGTCTCATAAGGCAGCGCCCCCTATGACACTTACTAATTGCACAATGCCTGCCAACGCCAACGGCGGCACGGCCGCAGTAAATGGCCAGAGGCGGTGTATACCGCGTATACAGCGCAGGCACTAAAAAACAAGGGTGGGTAATAACACCCAGTTACACCCCACCCTTGTGTGCCTTCCGTCCCGCGCATCAAGTTTGAAAATCTTTTCCCACCAGTCCGCTATCGTCGATTTCTCTAACAAAATGGAAAGGGCAATCGTGATACCAGATTAGGTCCTAGTGGAAAAAACCGTTAACCGATTGAATTTGCAAATATTGGCTAGGTTCCGGTCGGGGTGCTAATCGGTTTACACGTGTACATCCCGAATACAGGCGCTCGGGATTCCGGTATTTTTTCCTCGCATATTCAATCATTTACTCAATTGTGAAGATTGTGTGGGCAATGCCCGAATCCTGAACTATCCGCACAGCATCAAACCCCTTAATGAGCCTCTGAATTCTGACGATAAGCTTCTAGGTTAAACGGATGATGCTCATTACACGCCATCGCTGGATTCTCACGGCCCTTCTCGTCTGCCAGTTCACGCTTGCTGAGTCGGCAGCTAACGACGATGAGGAGGAAGAAGAAGAAGAGGAAGACGTTCCGGTTGTACAACGGTCGGTCAACCCCAACGGCGTAGACCCATCGCTTGCCCTCGAATTGGCCGGTGCCGATGAGGAATTGGAAACTGAAGATTCTGAGCCGGAACGAGCTCCGGCAAGCGTCAACCCGTCAGCAACGCCTGAAGTGATTGCAACGCCCGAACCACCTAAAGTCGTCGAAGTTCCGGCGCCTCAGCCCGAAGTCATTGCTGCACCGGAACCGCCAAAGGTTGCTGAAGTTCCGGCGCCTCAGCCCGAAGTCATTGCAGTACCCACAATCGCCGCGCCTCTCAAGGTAGCCACGACTCCCGAGTTACCTGTGAAGTCACCTATTGAATCTAAACCGCAAGCGCTGAGCCAGCTTCTGCCCTCGGTTCCGTTACTTCCACCCGCACCGGTTCAGGCCACACCGCCGGTGGAGACCGCTCCCTATTTTCCAGGACCCTATAGCCCCGCGGTGCTCATGACGCTTCAACAGACGCGTGGAGCCCGCGAAAACTTCGAACTCAACCTCCGCCGGATTCCTATCGATGGCGCCCTACTCGCGGCGCCACAGTCACCCCAAGCGGCGCCTCTCTTTACTAACCCGGAAACCGATCTTCCCATTATGAGTAGTGGCACGCCAGAAGTGTCAGTTATATTGAGCGGCCAGCAGTTTGTACCAGCGAGATTCAGAATCAAATCTGGAATGAAAACCAAAATCTACTTCACCACCACCCAAAGACGTCCTTCTGCACTGGTGATAGAACGCCTTTCAATTCAGCGATGGATCGGCCAACACGACGCCCAGTTCAGCAACATCGCAACAAAAGAATCACCCAAGCGGGATAACGACACCATCAACCGCGAAATCAATTCGCAAAAAATGACCGAGATCATTTTAGATCCCAAACCGGGCACTTACGGCTTTCACGACCCCCTTTCCGGCGCGCGCGGGGAAATCATAGTCGAATAGGAATCACCCCATGTCAGTATTCGAGACATCCGTCCAGGTTTTCCTAGCTCCGGTGCTGAAATTTCTAAAAGACGAATCCGTTACCGAAATAATGATCAACGGCCCTCATCACATTTTCATTGAGCGCAACGGATTCGTAGAAAAAGTGGACGCGAAGTTTGAGGATGAAAACTCCCTGATGGCTGCGGTTCGTAATATCTCCCAGTTCGTGGGAAGACCCATTGACAACGAACACCCATTTTTGGATGCCCGTCTCCCCGACGGCTCTCGAATCCACGCTGTGGTTCCACCCGTTGCGCGCAACGGAACCACCGTAGCAATTCGAAAGTTTTCAAAAGATCGGCTTACCCTCAAAGACTTGATTAGCCGAGGGTCACTCACCCCAGACGCCGCCAGATTCATGGATGTCTGTCTCTACCTGAAAAAAAACATCATTATTTCGGGAGGTACCGGAACCGGAAAAACCACCATTTTGGGAATTATGGCAAGTCGAGTACAGCCCGGCCAACGCATCGTAGTATTGGAAGACTCGGCGGAGCTCAAGGTCCACAGCGATCACGTAGTCTTTTTCGAAGCACGACCGGCTGACGAATTCGGAAAGGGGCAGGTCACCCTCCGAGACCTGGTCAAATCGTCGTTAAGACTAAGACCTGACCGGGTCATCGTGGGAGAGGTACGTGGTTCGGAGGCTCTGGACCTGATCAGTTCCATGAATACAGGCCACAGCGGCTCCATGGGAACGGTGCACTCCAACAATCCGAGAGAGTGTTTAACGCGGCTGGAAACGCTTGCACTGATGAGCGACACTGAGGTTCCAGTACAGGCGGTACGCGCTCAGGTTGCCGCGGCAATTAATATGATCGTTCAATTATCTCGAATGCAGGACGGTTCGCGAAAGGTCACCCACATTTCGGAAGGCCTCGGCATGGACCTCAATGGAAACTACAAGACACACGACATCTTCCTGTTCGAACAAACCGGTCGCGACCAGGATGGAAAGGTGTTAGGTGAACTCACGGCTACCGGTGCGATCCCGTCATTCATGCGGGAAATTGAGGTGAATCAGTTGCCATTTACACGTGAAATGCTGAAACCCGCGAAACCCACATCCAATTCGGCAGTCAAGCCAACTAAAAATCCCCAAGCGGCGTAGCCCCATTAGCGGCCAGCTTTAGAATATTCTCGCAAAGAAGCAGCATATTTTCAGGCTCGGAGCGCCATCCACCAATCAGCAGGGTGGGCTTGTCATTTTCCGACTGAGTTTCTACCAGGCCGAGATTTTCAAGGAGTAGAACGGCACTTCCGAAATTCTGAATCGATGCCGATTCAGGA
>CAZRVZ010000142.1:0-3227 GCA_964603655.1 uncultured Pseudobdellovibrionaceae bacterium
CAATGTCCCGCCAATGCCGGATCTGGACGAGAACGAATAAGGGGACTCTTTGAGGGGCTCGTGGGAAAAGTGAGTATGATACTTGCGTGCAATTCGATGGAGATTCCAAGGGCTACGGTGTACCGAGCAATAAAGCCCGTGCCCGTCCCAGCGGAAACCAGATCCGAAGTGGAGCGCATAATCCCACGAGCCATTCCCGCGGAGGATCGTAAAGCAGTGCTGGAACTTTTGAACGGCTCCCGATTCGTCGATAAATCGCCACACGAAGTCTATGCCACGCTTCTCGATGAAGGGATGTACAAGTGCTCCGTGCGGACGATGTACCGCATTCTTGGCGAAAACAAGGAGGTCCTGGAGAGAAGGCAGATCGTCCAGAGACCCCGCTACACAAAGCCCGAGCTTCTCGCAACCGGTCCAAATCAAATATGGTCGTGGGACATTACGAAGCTTCTCACTTTCGAGAAGTGGAAGTATTTTTTCCTCTACGTTCTTCTCGATATTTTCAGTCGCTACGTTGTAGGATGGCTCATCGCCGAAAGAGAGAGCGCGGATCTTGCAAAACAGTTGATTGCTGAGTCCTGCGAAAAGCAAGGAATTCAAAAGGGCCAGCTCTCCATTCATTCTGATCGCGGAGGGCCGATGAAGTCTCTGACCCTGTCGCAATTTTATGCGGTCATGGGGGTGGATCGGAGTCTCTCGCGTCCTAGTGTCAGTAACGACAACCCGTTTTCTGAATCAGCATTTAAGACGGCGAAATATCATCCGACGTTTCCCGGCCGTTTTGGTTGCCTCCAGGATACCCTCGAATGGGGCCGAATGTTTTTCCCATGGGCCAACGACGAGCATCACCACTCGGGAATTGGGTACTTCACCCCGAAACAGGTGCACTACGGACTCGCCAAAAACGCGTATGATTTCCGGGCAAAGACACTTCAAACCGCTTTCGAAGCTCATCCCGAAAGATTTGTAAAAGGAATTCCCACTCCTCTCAGCGTTCCGAAAGAGGTGTGGATCAATCCACCGATGGTGGCAAAAAAGGTGGAGGTGGTACCGGCGATTTTTACGCCAACGTTAACTTAATATCAGGAACCGAGTGTCTCAAACGCGTTGACAAGTTCCGCGATGCCGTTCTTTATATAAATTAGACGCGCATGAAGTCGAACGAACATACCATTCACCGCTCGTTCATCATTCTCAAGCACATTGAGCGCGACGCGACCTTCACGCTACGCGCGCAGTTCAGGACGGGACGAACGCTCACCCAAAAAGTGACGCTTAGTCCGAGGAACTTCAAGACGGAAATATTTGCGGTGGATTTCTTCGCCTTGCAAGAGACTGCCGAATAGGGCCAAAATAAAAAGAGGCGGCCTTTCGGCCGCGTCTTAGAGAATTGATAGAAGATTATTGAATATCAGCAACGGTAAAGACCGGCTCTGGCGTCCCTTCATACATTTGTGGTTTACCGAAGAAATTTGAGATTTCCACTTCCCACTGATTACGACGCATAAAACCATCTCCACCCGGTGCAACCAGTTCCATGCTGGTTTGGGTAACATTCAATCGTCGTGGTGCGATTCTGACATTTTTTGGAACAAATCGAAGAATCTCAACCGCCTCATACTGAATGATATCCGAGTTGTGAAAGGCGTGTGAGACCTCTTGAATCTCGAATTGGGTCACCTTGCGACTTGGGCACGGAGCCATAATGCACCTAATTCCCGTATCCTCAACCAATGTGAACGAGGTGGGCTGAGAAGACTCATCCCGCTGATTTAGTGTCAGCGACATGGCGCGGGGAAAGAAGCTTCCGTCAACGAGTGAAAGCTGAGCGCGCATGATGGGACGTTCCCATCTTGGTACAACAACGGCACTAGCCACATTGGCAATCGCAATCCACGCGGTCAGAGTGATAAAAACATTTTTCATTTGAGAACTCCTGGTTAAATAGGTCCGCTTTATGCGGAGTACCTGAGGCTAAAGCAAGGAGCGTGCCACCCAAAGTGTGCGTGGAACGATGAAAGTAACACGGTTTTTGTGGTGCTGGAATGGAACTGGATCCACAAGATGAGTCAACGGCATGGTACTGGTAAATTTGATACTGGATATTTACTGGGGCCTCACTTAATGTGCGGGTACTAAAATCTGAGGTGCCCATGAAGACCCTAATCCCTGTTCTAAGCCTAACTGTACTTCTTTCAGTAAGTGTTGCCCGAAGCAAAGATGACCCCAAGGAGATGGGGACCACACCTGAGGCGTTGATGTTTTTCGAGCTGGTAATGGAAACAAAAAAGGAGATTTTAGAGGTCGAAAATCAAAAAAAAGACGCCACTCTATCTGCGACGGCTGCAGCAGTGCAATTGCGACGTGCTGTCACTCTCCATCATACTAAGACAGTTACGGATGAAGATTTGGAGCGCGCCCAATCAAGCTATTCGGTTGCACAGGGTGAGGCGAAAATCGCGGGAGAACAGGTTGTTGAAAGGCAACTCAGTTATCAAATCGCTGTGAAGCAACACGCCCACCAGGTTGGGGAACCTTCCGGCAGTGAAGAAATTAAGAACCTCTACGCAGCCCGCTGGGAGGTGCGAAAAAAAATGGCAATTTTGTTTCAGGAAAAGACGCAAAATGAGGTGGATTTCTTCAATAAGATGCTCGCCCGCTCCAAATCGCTCAACCAACAAGGAGTAGAAACCACCGAGGAGTTTCAGCGACTCAAGAAGCAGCGGTATTTGGCACTTCATCAGTTGAAATTGGCTAAACAGAAGGTGGAATTGCTGAATGAGGTGTGCGGCAATTACCGGTAAGTGGTGGCCATGGGATCTGAAAACGATTTAAAGGGGCGGGCCCCCAACGCTGGAACGATCTGTAATCACTGCAGGCCGCTCAGTCGTCATTGAACAACCTGCATTTTGTGCCGCTGACCAATCCCGCAACGCATTTGAGCTTCAAATGGGGGTCTTGAGCGTTTCGTGGAAAGGTTCCATCAATTTGCCACCGATGGGGTAAAAAACGTTGATTCCCTCTTGGGAGCGATCAAAAGACAGATAGAGGAAGCAGACAACAAAAAGCGGAATCTTGTTTCAGTAATGGCGTCAACCCCGGCGGCTACCCAGATTAAGAGCGTGGTTTCCGAGGTTAAGGCGTTAGAGGACCAAATCGCGGGCCTGGAGGAGAAAAGGGAGGACTTGAAAATAGAGCGGCTTCAAACGGCTCAAAATAAGGCGGAC
>CAZRVZ010000143.1:0-1879 GCA_964603655.1 uncultured Pseudobdellovibrionaceae bacterium
TTTCTTGGGCAAGCTCAAGCATGGCCGGACGTTTGATTTCTCATCGAATGAACCTGGTTATGAGTTCGCAAAGAAAGACATCCAGAGATTTATCCGTAGCACTCGAGATTTACAGGAGCTCCGGTTAGGGCAGGGATTGCATGCCGCGTTATGCGCGATATATACCAGACCTGGCAACTCGCCCTTACGTGCGATTGTCGGACTGGAGAGTTCTTTATCTGTCTTATTGATTAATATTCTCATGTTTGCGGTCTTGGCCATGGCGGTGACGACCAAGGGAATGTCGGCGGGGGAAGAACGGGCGCTTTTATCGATGTTCTTAGCGGGAATTGAGGCAGAACAAAACGCCGCCGGCACCGGTAATCTCCTGCCGGTTGTGACGATCTCTGACTTTCATGGCACGGCGGATAAGTTCGATGCTCTAATCGTCGATGCCATTAACCAAGTCCTTCCCAATTGTTTGCCCCAAGGTTTCAAACTCCTCTCCAATCGTTCCATCGAAGAACAACTTTTAAAACAAGGGATTACCTTCCAAGACCTTCGCGAAAAAATCTTTTTCCATAATTTAGGCGATTTTATGGATCGCGGTCCGCATGGAGTAAGAATTTATCGTCGCTCGGCCGAACTTATCCATGCTCGATTGTCTGATTTCGTTGGAGGAAACCACGATCTTTGGGAATTCATGAATTTGATGGGCCTTCATTTGCCGTGGTATGCCGGTTATAACTTCTATCAATACCATGATGAATTTGATGCAACGGAAGGAGACATCAATATTGTCGTTGGCTTGAAACATATCGAAGACGCGCAGACCAAGGACATGAATTGGTGGGCGGCGCGTTTGGCGGAATACACATTATTCTATGAAGGAAAATTGAAGAAAGATTGGAAACGTTTTGATCTTCGCGTCAACGGAGAATTGGAAGAGGATGGCAAAACCCGCAAAGCCGGCACGGGCTGGTATCCTCTATTGACTGCCGGGATGAGCAAGGACAAAATCAAAGATTGGAACAAAACCAGCGAAGGCCGAGCCTGGAATAAATTGCGCGGATATGATGCGCGCGTGGGTGATGTGTATACCGGTGTCAAAGCCATTGGGGCCGTTTCCTTGAAGTGGTGGCTTGAGCTCAAGGAAGAATTCCGCCAAGGCTTTGCCTTTGAGGACAGAGATGGTTTTCGTAGTGAAGCAATTCGTCAGGCTTGGGTGGACGCCCAGAAGATGATTGATGAGATCATTCGAGAAGTTCGTAAAATTGTTGTGGAGCGCCTAGCGGTAGGGGATTGGTGGTGGCGCGCCTTCGAAGCGCTCAATTACAAAAATTACGAGTCACCGGAATGGTGGGCCAAGGATTGGGTCTATCACAAGGACTGGGGGACAGCGGTCTTAAAAGAACTCAACGAAAATCGCACCGCGGGTGAAGGCGAATGGAATTTTGCCAACTATCTTGCGAATCCAACCTTGAAGGAAATCGCTCAATTCTTCAGGGAGAACTTTACAACCTATCTTATCGATGTTTATGGAAATACCTATATGCATGGTTTTCTGCCGGTTGATGCGCATGGTCGCTTCTTCTTTGAGTATAAAGGCACCTTATATAAGGGAAGAGGCAAGGCCGCGGATTTGAACGCAGGAGCGCCGACAGAGGAACAAGATTACCGCTCTGTCTGGGAAGGGCTCCAAATTCTTGAAAATGTCATCCGTAATCATGTTCTGCCTCTCAATGAAATTTATGAAGCCCTGCGGGTCGTTAATAGCTGGTATGCCGATATGACGACCAAAGCCAAGATAGAAAATGTCGCGGCGGCGATTAATAAATTTGGCCCCGAATATCTTGCCCAAATCAACGGCATTAACCGACTTTTTACGGGTCATCTGCCG
>CAZRVZ010000144.1:0-11883 GCA_964603655.1 uncultured Pseudobdellovibrionaceae bacterium
CCCTACAACAACACAATTTGGCACTTTGATCACTGATGACGACGATATCGGCGAACAATACAAGACAAATAATCCTAAACAAAACCACGACCGTATACAGCAGGAGGACAAAAATGAAGGCTTAAGGAAACGGCATTAGCACAACAGGGTGCCCATCTACTTTTCAGCTGAAAAGGTAATGGGTATTTTGAGTCTAATTACCCGCTACCTTTTCAGCTTAAAAGGCCGTTAAGAAACAGCACACCTACTGTATACGCCTATTTTTCTTAGGGTATGAATTTTGCAATGGAATCACCGAGTGAAGCGCTTGGTTTTCTCATTAGTAGTTCTCGTTTCTAGCCGAACGGTGTTTAGCGAAACCGGCAGCGGTCGTGTGGGTGGCCACGCGGTCGATTCCGCTCGAGAGTCGAGTGTGCGCCCTAAATTTTGCGCGGCTCTGCGCGGAAATGGAAACTACATCTTCACCCATTTTGCGGCGCTGGCGCGACTGAGCGAGGCCTATGGCACCTTTGACGGGATGGCCGGAGGGAGCTCGGGTTCTGTCAGTGCTTTTTTTTATGAGAGCATGGCGCTTAACCCAGCGGTGAGTGATTGCGGATCGGGTCGCCAGTGTTCGGCTTTGGAACAAGGGCGCCGTGTCGCATTTTTGCTCAAGTCGATGGATGAGTATCTGGATGTTCTAAAAGATACGCCCGAGGCGCGTGCCATTTTTGGATTGGCGAACCTGTACCAAAAGATCCAGCAATCCGGCGTGGGAGCCTTGGTCGAAAAGGGGGCTGTGGACGATGCCGGTCGAATGTTAAAGACCCTTCTCGAAAACGACGCGATCCGCGATCTTGTCAATCCCAAGATCTGGCGGATGCTCGATGCGGGTCGGGTGTCTGAGGTTATCAATCAGGTAAAAGAGTTTGGAAAATTCGAGGCTAAGGATCCGTCCATCTTTTTTCGTCCGGGACTGATCGACTTCGACAAAGTGCCAGGCATTTTAGGGAGAATCGCCGATTTTTACGCCGGTCGGGGAACGATTAATCAAACGGATCAGATGATTGATCTACTTAACCGCTGTGCGGTCGAGGCGACCGTGGGTAAATGGTGGGATTGGATTCAACGAAAAAAACCGGAGTGTGCTTCTCAGTTTCGCAATCTTCTGAAGGATTATCGCAAAAAAAATGATTTTAACGGTTCCTACCGCCGGCGTATTAGGGATCCTATCGGGGGCAAGATTCCGACGCTCGTTTCCACATCCGTCGTAAAGGGCGCGGACCGCGTCGATCGATGGAGACATGATGAGAAAGAATACCTCCAGGATGCGGATTTTCGTCCCCGATTTGACGTCAACTTCTCAGACGTTCGTTACGGCTATTGGGGTCGCCCTCAGGATCTCAAACTGATTGAGGCCAAGTTTGAGAGCACAACCGATCTCAAGGCGGCTAAGTTTCTGCCGCTCGGACCCAAAGACTCACAGGTTCCCGACTGGACACCGTGGGAAGATGCGCTTCGAACCTCGCCCGCCGAGCCTGGCCTTTCGGCGATTCAACCTATCGATGGAAGACATCTGTCGTTAGGCGGGTGGTCCGATCTACAACCGGTGGCGGTGCTCAAAGCTATGGGCTGTGAAAACGTCATCTACATCACGCGCGAAGGTCCGGAGTCCCCGTTTGCGCTGGGTGTGGCGAAATTGCTGGGCATGTCCCCCGACGATGAGCGCCGCCTCTTCGAGCTCGGTGTGCAGCGAGACGGTAGCCGCAGCTCGTTTCAGGAATCCATCAACCAGGCCGACGGAGTCTGGTGTACCCAGTGGGATGGGTTCACAGCTTCGCAAATCATTGAGATGACCCTCAATAGTTTTCGCAGTCCGCTTGTGGTTCCTAATGGTAAGAATCGGTTCTTAAACGAGCCCACCTCCAGGATTAGGATTCGCCGATCGACTCAGGTCGTGGGCTGTGCTGTTCGTTAGTCGGCAATACCTGGTCTTTTCGGCACAGAGGTTGCCGTCCTCCTCATGCCCGATCGATTTCCTTCGATGACGACTACCCCAGTGAACGCCAAACAAAGTGACCAATGGTGACATCCGTCTAGTCCGAACGACTTATAGCTAGGATTTAAAGGAGACATTCAACCTTCTGACATGCAGGAACCCAGTCGGCAAGGTCAAGGCACAACTTCGTGGCGAGGTTGAAAACTTCTTCATACTGAAAAATGTTCACTTAGTTTTTTCGGATGAAAAGGGAATCTTCGAGAAGAAAATTCAGTTTAATGAAAGTACGTCAAGCGAAGACATCTTAAGAAGATCGTTAAACTTTGACTCAGTTTATATTGGACACTTGAGGCAGAAACTCGAAGAGGATCCCAATAATCCAAAACTCATTGTTACCGAACCGGGGGTTGGGTATCGATTGACGGTTCCTGGCGGTGATTGGGCAATTTGGAAACGAAATTGGTTCTTTTACCGGCTTGCGGAGGTCTTATTATCACCTCAGAATTCCAAATCCCACGAGGGTGATAGCGAGTGCAGCGAGCCCAATGCGCTCTCGCCACGAAAGCTCGGCGACCTCAGTAGGCAGCGGGGCGCCTAAAAAAAGCTTCGTATAAGCGCGGTACAATCCAATCGTCATCAGAGCGATCGCCGCGAGGGATGCGAATAGGTGCGCTCCGGAGATGCCGAGCAGCGATTCCTCTAGCGCTTCCTCGGCAACAAATCCCAAGGTGCCCGGCAAACCGGCAAGGGCAAAGGCAAAAACCAGATAGAACCCAGCCAACGAACGGACTGCGCCGTCGATGGCCCGTGCCTCGGCGAGTCGGGCCGTCAGGGCGAGTCCCGCTCCGCACAAAATCAATAAAACCCACGCCGCCGAAAGGTGAGGGGCGCCTGCGGCCGCCATGGCAAAAATTAGCGACGCAATCACCGCGGGGGCTAGTCCCGCGATTCGGGAGACCTTCTCCTGCACTAGGCAGAGCAAGGAGAGATAAATCCCGCTGACCATGAGAATTGTCACGAGAGCCGCGTTCCGGTGACTCCCTTGCTGAAGGAGCGGCAAGGCATGTCTTAGGAAAACCGCGAGTCCGGTAGGTGCGATTAAAGCGACTTCTACGGTCCCTTGCGCCCTTTCCCAGCCCAAAGCCAACGTGCCACTGTGAAATGGAAATACGCCCTGACGAATCGAGGCGGCGACCACGAAACATAGTCCGGCTACCATCGGGATGCCAAAGTCAGCAAACGCGATACCCAGAAGAAAGGCCGCCGCACCGACCACCTCATAATAGAGAAACACTTTGGACCTACGCCACGAAAGAATCGGCGGCACCAGGAACGCTAGAAAAGCAAGCCGTGGATCCGAGAATCCAAGCAGGCCCAACCCCGCCGCCTGAAGTGCGAGAAGCGATGATACCTCCCCACCGTAAGCCTGCAGCCGCGGCAAGGCGAGCGCAATCACGAAGGCCACGAAAGTGTAAGCAATCACGACGACATCGACGGTTCCTTTAAAGTACCCTAACCCGAGGAGCAAAAGTACGAATCCTGTGGTCGCCACGGCGTAGCGCCAAGCGGTCCTCGTGTTTTTCGCACGATGAATAGCGAGGGAGGCCGTCGCCGTTAGCGCGACTGCGACGAAGATCCAAACGTTGAACGTTGCCATGTCTTTTCCTTCACGTCCGAGACGGGGGTTGAAAGCTTTCGCGACCATGCCTCTTCGCTTGATTCAAGTAAGCGCGCAAACGCCGTGATGGGGCGGCCGATCCAGTCGCGCGTAGCCGCCTCCAGGTAAAGACCGGCGAGCAAAGGTCCGTACCAGCGGGTGACGAGCGCCGGGCTTTTGCGGCGGGGCCAGTGGTCGCCCGCCCCCATGACGTGGAAATCGTGCAGAAGCGAAGGGGCACGAAGCATTTGCAAGGTCCGCACGAAACAGTGACCCACAATATGCCATGTCGCGAAGTCACGAAAGCCGAGTCCGATTTCCAGAAAAATCAGCCCTACCTGCGACATCGCCGCATACGCTAGCAACCCTTTGGCATCCGAGCGCGTACGCCCTATCAACCCCCCGTAAAGGGCCGTTGCGCCGCCGATGGCGGCGACCAGAGGACCTAATCCCGCCTCGCTCCATAGAGAAGCAAACCTGAGTAATAAATAGGCTCCGGCGTGCAGCGAAAGCGCGCCATAAAATATCGCACTCGACGGCGTCGGACCTTCCATGGCGCGAGGTAGCCAGCCAGAAAATGGGAGCTGGGCGGATTTTCCTAGCGAAGCGAATACGAGGAGTGCCCCGATCACCGCCGGAGGCGCGTGATTCCAGCCGAGAGCTGCCGCGACGAGCGCTATGTCACAGATGCGGTACGTAACGAGAGCGTAAAGACTGTTTTGCGCGGGCCGTTCTCGTTCGGAGAAAAACCCGATCAACAAAACCGAGCTTATACCGACGAGCTCCCACGCGATGACGAGCGGTCTGATCTCGGTGGAGGTAAAGAGTAAGCTGATACCTCCCATGAAGACGAAATAAAAAAGAAAAAATCGCGAATAACCGGGATCGCGATGTAGATACGGCCTTGAAAAATGACCCACGACTGCGCACAAAAGAGAGGCGACCAGCAAAAGAGGTCCGCTCAAGCGATCCGCCGCGCCAGTCGACCAGGCGAGCAACGAAGCGGAAAAGTGCAAAAAGGAGACGGCGGCGAGGGTACGATTCAACAATTTCTCACTCGGTCGCTCGTGTAGCAGCCGAATAAAACCGAGGCACAAAAACGCCGCGAAAGGCAGAACGATCGTCACCGTGACGGATTCTCTTCCTATAAGCTCAAGCATGTCCTACCTCTGGGTTACGGCTGATCTTGACCGGCGCCAAATGGATGGCCTTACGGCTATAGTAGGCCGACGATACAGAAAACTCGGCCGGTATGCCCCTCTGAGTAGGGTAGGGCGCGAATTTTCCGCCCTGATAGATTGTGAGCTCACCCGTGTCGTAGTCCATTAGTACGAGCACCACCCATCGGTTTTGGACGAGCCGGCGGATTCCGGCGTTGGCTTTCATCAATTTGTCCAGGTGAGCTGGCGGCGCCTCGATGACGAAGAGCAAGCGCATGGGCTCGTGGATCTCCACCATTTGCCAGGGTAGGCCGGTGCGCAGATCGGAGCCCGATCCGTTCATCACTCCGATCAAGCCGGTTATGTTATGCGGTAACTTGGTGCCGCACCCATAGCCTTCGTTATCCACGAATGAAAAGTAGTATTCCAAGCTGATGCCCGCGCAAACCGGGATAACGGCGCCAAGAATTCCTGCGAGAATTGAGCCGTCTGGATCCTCCTGGGCGTCGTAGGAAGATAAGAAGGTCCGTCGGTCCAGGAAAAGATTGCGCGTGATCGCCCTTCTTCCGACGATACAGGCCGCATTCGAGGCATGTCCGTACTCGGGGCGCGGCTCGCTGAGTGTCTGGCACCTGGCTTCCACGTGCTTGAGTGCGTTCTTCGGGGTCAAGTGACGGGCGTTGTCGAAACGCCGGCAACGCTCGTGGGCGTCGCGGGTTCGGGCCTCATCGAAGCACTCCCGGGCACTTCGTAGCGCGTCGAGGTGTGAAGCGGGCACGGCATCCAGATCGAAGAGCCGAAGGGCATCCGAGCACGTATCGTGGTAACCGCCGATGAAGTGGGTAGTCGGGGGGATGACGAGTCCTTTTGCCG
This sequence comes from uncultured Pseudobdellovibrionaceae bacterium, assembly GCA_964603655.1. Classification (GTDB taxonomy): domain Bacteria; phylum Bdellovibrionota; class FAC87; order UBA2466; family UBA2466; genus JACPWY01. The sequence continues at coordinate 5,669 of CAZRVZ010000144.1, forward strand.
CAAGCTTGGCTCGGACCTCGGGGTGATTCGCCATCTGTGCGTATGCTCTTCCGTTCGGCGCTCCACTTCGCCCGCCGCAAGCACCGCAGTCATGGGCGGACTCGTGGGGATTGTTGAGACTGTTCGAGCCGTGTCCGATGACGAACACCAACGGCGAAAATCGCGAAGTGAGCGCGATGCCTTTTAGGACGGTGGAAACGCGCGACTCCATCTCGTCGACGGTGTATCCCTCGAAAACCCCCTGCTGGGCGGGAGTGCCGACAGCGCGCTCTATCTGCAGTCTGGTATCAACGGTAGGATGAAGCCAATCGCCTGCGATTCGTCGCAAACGGGAGGCCTGCCTTGGAAAGAGAACGCGCGCGATAAGCGGGATGGAAGCGACGATTCCCGTTCCTGCGCAAACCAACATTCCGGTGAGTGTCGCCCGCGAATGGTCATGAAGATAGCGCGCCGTCTTTTGAAGCGCTCCTCGAACCTGACGCCAGCGAAAGGAGGGCACCTCATGCTCCGTCACCGGTTTCTCGGTTACGCGGGTTTGCGGCGTCATCATCGCCGGACAAAGCGGGACTTCGTGGGCTTCTCCCATTCCTTGATAAAACATATCGACGCCGAAGAATCCGGCGATCGCGAAGGTCTCAACCTTCTCTCCCGCGACTTCTTCCAAATGGCGGCGCAGCGATTCCTCACGTTCGTCGATACAAAAGAGGGACTGGAAAGCCGGAACATGCGTTTCGGGGACGAGGGGGGCGGTGCCCCGGTGGGTCGCTAGGGCACCGAGATACCGTTGATAGAAAGTATTCTCGAATGCCTGGTGGAGGAGTCTTCGCCGCGCGAGATCGTTGAATTTTGCTATCTCCGCCGTGTCGAGCTCACTCGGCGACAAGCCGAGCTTTTCGCATAAGAGGTAGCGTTCGAGGCGAGTAGCGGGAGCTCCCGGAGCGTCTGCGGGCGAGGTTGAATTAATTTCTGAACGATTGGACGCAATGTGCAGCAGCCGCACCGCCAGGTACTCGATGAGAGAAAAGGAAGCCTTGGCCTTTTCCGCGGGACGCTCTTCAAAGTAGCTGATGATGCCGGCCCACCCTGGGAGCGCCAGTAGCTCACGATGCAGGAAGGTCTCCCACTCTCTTTCAGGAATACTCATTTGCCGTAAAACGTTTAGAACGACATCGTACGCGTCCGTATCGTCGTAAATTTTCGCTAGCGATCGATAGGCAGCAAGAATCCCTTTGTCGCGATCCGGCAGCGGCCAGAATGACAAGCCTCTATCGACAAAGGCTCCAAGAAAACGGGTCAGCTCTTCATCGACTGACGTGCGTTGGGTCTGTTTCTCGCTATAAAGGCCCGATGGGGAGGCGGAGTCCTCCGCCGCTGTCCAGAGGGAGTCGTTCGGGGCCCAGCCCTTCTCGCCTCGCAGCCAGTTTACGACGGAGTCGGTCCAACCTGAGCTATCGATCTCCAGAAGGGCGCGCGATACACGATCGTGGGGCAGAAGCTCATCGATCGCGGCGTCCGAAATCCTTCCTCCTCGCCACAGCTCCAGGTATTCCCCGTGGGAGAGATACGGCCTAGTGCCGCGAACCCGCGACGCAAGCTCCACCGCCTCCTCGAAGGGCCGATCTTCGAGGCTATGTAGAGTGTTGTGATGGATGAATACGCCGATGGGCCCCTGCTGTGATAACCACTGGCGGGATTGCTGAAGGATTTGGTGTATTCGCAGCTTCATCGGATACCCTTTTCGCTCCCTCTTAGGCGGAGACCGCGCGGCGTTTCAGGGCGGACAGCGGATGCTTGGAAAGGCTCTGGTGAGCGTCCAAGCCTTCGATGCGAAGCTCGAGGCCGAGAGCCTGGAACTCGCGGCGAATCTCGTGAAGTTTGGCAATGGTGGTGTGATCCACGAATCTCGTTTTGGAAAGGTCGACTACGACGTTGTGGTTGTGTTCCAAACCCTCCTTTTGGATGGCTCTCCGGATTATTAACCAGTTCGTGAAAACGGCCGCGCCACGTGGGGTTAGCGTCACCGTATCGTTGTTTCGCTGGAACTCGGGCGCTCGGAATAAGGCTACCGGGGGCATGCCGTGAAGGACGTGAAGGGTCAGCTCCAAAACGATGCCGATTAAAATACCGACGAGAAGGTCCGTGGCAAGAACGCCCATTACGGTGCCGCTAAAAACGAGGAACTGTTCGAACCCGATCTTATAGACATGCACAAACTCTCTGGGATGGGCGAGCCTGAAGCCGGTATAAACCAACATCGCGGCCAGCGCCGCGAGGGGAATCCGGTGGATCAGGCTGGGCAGCAACGTCAACGCGAGCAAAAGAAAGAGCCCGTGAAAGAAATTGGAAAGGCGCGATTGGGCTCCATTGTCCAGGTTCGCGCGACTGCGGACGATCTCCGAGATCATGGGCAATCCACCGATAAAAGCACAAAGAGTATTTCCCACGCCGATTGAGAAGAGGTCGCGACTCAAGTTCGTTTTGCGTTTCAACGGGTCGATGGCGTCGATCGCCTTGGCGCTCAAGATGGACTCGAGACTTCCAATAATGGCGAACATCCCAACCCACGCCCACGCGCGCGGGTTGAGCAACCCCGAGAAGTCAGGGAAGGTGACGGCACTCCACAAACTCGCGGGTACCGAAACGAGAAAGTATTCGCCGACCTTATAGGAATGGCGGGCCCAGCTATAGGTGTGCTCGTGCGGGAGATCGAACGCGATGCCCAGTGGGATTGAAGTTAGGATGACGAGCATCGGGCCGGGAATTCGTTTCAGCGTTTTGGATTTCGCGAGCGGTAATAGAAACAGGATGAGAAGGCTTACCACTCCGATGAGCGCAACCTCGGGATTGAGGTGGCGAACGTGGTTCGGAATCTCCCTCAGAAGCTCCAGCGCCTCGCCTTTCGCAGCGACGCCGAGAACGATGGGGAGTTGCTTTGCGATGATAATAATCCCGATCGCGGCAAGCATTCCGTGGATGGCCGCGCTCGGAAAGAAATCTCCGAGAATGCCGGCGCGCATCAGCCCCAGCACAATTTGGATAACTCCGGCGGCTACGCCGACGCCAAGCGCCAGTCTATAGGCCTGGTGATCGGCGATGGCATTCTGGCCCGTGAAGCCAAACTCCGTAATGCAGCCGATGGCGATGACGATGAGCCCCGCGGCAGGGCCTTTGATGGTGAGCTGCGAATCGCTTAGGAAGGTGGCGATCATGCCCCCCACAATGGCCGTAAAGATGCCGGCTACGGCGGGATAGCCGCAAGCGAGCGAGATGCCCAAGCACAAGGGAAGGGCGATCAGGAAAACTAGAAAGCCTGAAAAGGCGTCCTCTTTGACATTATTCAGCCTCATAGGGGGCTCCGTGGACAAAAACACACGAGTGCGTGGTCGCAGTAGCGGGTGCTTAAGTTAGTATCAAGAAAAAGAAGGGTATTACGAACTGTCGGCGATTAACCGAGTCGCGGAGGCGCACGGGAACCGTTGGTGCGCAAGGAGACCAGTGGAAGGTACTCTTGCGAGGAGAGTGGTGTTACTAGCTCTACGGAAACGGCAACCAATTCAATATTACGGGCGGGGCACTCGGCAGCGCCGGCGTTCTTGGTATGGAGGACAAGGGAGACTCCGGGAAGGGAGGACGAGGTGGCGGCAGACCAGGTGAGAGCACTCTCTTCGAAAAGATCGGGGCCGGCTTCGAAGACTCCCCACACGGGCGCGAGAAGCGCTAGTAGAATGCGTGAATTTTGCGACCTAGCCAAAACTTTGCCTCCGGGAATGCCTTCTTTAAGACAATATACTGTTGATTATGCGGGTCACAACGTTATTTCCTAGAAAAGAATCATAGCATAGGCCTCTCTGCTCGATCGTGGGGTTCCCTACCGCGATATCTACGCCAAGACCGGCGTCAGCACCGCCACCGTAACCCGGGTCGCCAGATCTCTCCTGCACGGGGCAGGGGGCTATCTGAAAGCATGGAAGCAAGAAACCAAGAAACCAAGAAACCAAGACGGCAAGGACATGAGCAAGGTAGCTTTTATGGAAACCCAAGACCGTATTCGTATGGCCATTCAGAAATCCGGCAGACTCAGCGAGAAATCCATCGCTCTGCTGAACCGTTGCGGGCTTAACTTCGAATGGGCGAAAGATCGCCTCTTCTGCCGCTGCGAAAATTTTCCTCTCGACCTGATGCTGCTTCGGGACGACGACATCCCCGAATACATCAGCGATGGTGTCTGCGACTTGGGCATCGTCGGGCTGAACGTCCTCGAAGAAAAACTGCTCGGCCGCCACGCCAAGCCCCAGGACGGCGTTTTCGTCCTGAAAAAATTGGGCTTCGGCAACTGCCGTCTTTCGCTAGCCATCCCCGCGGAGAAAGAGTTCACGGGCCTCGGGTTCCTAAGGGGCTTGAAGATAGCGACTTTCTACCCACGCTCGCTGAGCCGGTTCCTCAGACAGAATGACATTCAAGCGGAAGTCGTCGAAATCAGCGGCTCAGTGGAGGTGGCTCCGGCGCTAAAGATCGCCGACGCCGTTTGCGATCTGGTGTCCACCGGTACCACTCTTCGTTCAAACGGCCTCAAGGAAGTTCTCACCATTTTGGAGAGCGAAAGCGTTTTCGTTCAAAGGATAGAGGTACCAACTTGAATGGGGTGCCAATTTGGACTGGTGTGGTGGCGGAGCGAGCCAGAAACTCCAAGGCGGTCAAGGTTGACTGCCGAGGGCCATTTATTAATGAGTCGAACGGAAGTTCTCCCATGGTGGCGATTTAAAGAGCTCTACCGGGGAGATGACCTTAATCCCCGCGTTTTCATAAGGCTTATCTAAATGAAAAACGATCTGATATGCGTTCTTCGGCTGTAGCTTTTGTTGATATCTAATTAATGCCGGAGCAATCACGGTATCCGAAAGCTTTACCTCATATAATTCGATGACCTTTCGGTCTCTGATAATTGCAAAATCAACTTCATTACCGTCTTTATCGCGGATGAATTGGAGTTCCACCCTTTCACCAAGTGCGTCCTGCAAAAAATGCACCCGCTTAAGTAAATGGCACGCGACTAGGTTCTCAGCCTTGGCGGCGGCTCCTTGAACCTCGCCCGTGTCGTATAAATACACTTTGGGCTGCTTGAGGGATGAGCGTGCGATTTTATCGGTGAAGGGACGCAGGACGAAGTTATGATACATAACCTCCATGACCGAGAGCCAGTGTTTGGCGGTTAATGGCGATATCTCCAAATCGCGAGCAATATTCGACACCGCGATCGGCGAACCAACTCGTTCCCTAATCAGATCGCTGAATAAAGATAAAGTTTGGATATCTTTGACGTATTCGAGGTCACGAATGTCCTCCTTAATGAGGCGCTCATAGCGGTCTCGCCGCCACCTGGCGGCCTCAACTTTGTCATGGGAAAGAAACGGCTCCGGAAAGCCGCCGAACTCAAGGAGTGTTTCAAGCGTCTTGTTGTCGCATTTTTGGCGGGGATTTTCATCCAGGGTGAATGGGTGGAGCCGCCAATGGTGGAATCGACCCTGGAGGGAGTCACCTCCCCTACGATAGACGTCCAGTCGAGCGCTGCCAGTAACCAGGATTTTGCGCTCTCTCTTCTCTACGTCGTAAATTCCCTTGATCCACGATTTCCAATTCTTCTTCTTATGCAACTCATCAAAGACCAGAAAATCTGAATCCCGGCCCCAAAGACCCTTTTGGATAGTCCGTCTATGCTCAGGGTTGTCCCAATTGAGATATGTGGGATGGTCGAACCCTTTCATAATTTGCTCTGCCAGAGTCGTCTTTCCAACCTGTCGGGGGCCTGCCAGAAAAACCATTTTTTTTGAAAGGTCCTTCTCGATCCAGGGATACAAATAGCGCATATGTCTATATTATAGTGAGGTGTAATTTAGACAAGACAATTTTACAGTTGGGTGTAATTTAGACATTTTATGATTCTCCGCGGTTCAAACGCCTTCAGAGCTTCGGTGGGGTTTGGATCTCAGGGGATCATTTCGGGAGGGCCCAACCAGGCCCTGAGCGGGGGGAAGGTAGGGCTCCAGCTGAATTCTCAGCGCTATTGAGCGCTGATTGATGTTCTCCCAGCTGGCTTGCTGCAGCGTGTTAGGTCCTCAAGCCCGAATGTGCCGATAAGAAGCGGCATGCGTGGGCGAGAAAAATCTGGGTTCAATTGGGTCCTGATAGGTATGACCGCAGGGATGAATAACCGGCGC
>CAZRVZ010000145.1:0-1770 GCA_964603655.1 uncultured Pseudobdellovibrionaceae bacterium
ATTGTACCGCCTCCTTCCGATTTATTTGAAGCGGTGGAAGTCTTGGAGGGGATCAGCATTTATCGGGCTCTCTCTAGAAAGAATCCTGGCGATCATAATGCGTTAGCGATTCTTAGCAACGGATGGATGCTGGTTGTGATCCTCCTGGCCATGGCGGTGACGACCAAGGGAATGTCGGCGGGGGAAGAACGGGCGCTTTTATCGAGATTCTTAGCGGGGCTTGAGGCAGAACAAACAGCCGCCGGCGCCGGCAATCTCCTGCCGGTTGTGACGATCTCCGATTTTCATGGCACGGCGGATAAGTTCGATGCTCTGATCATCGATGCCATTGATCAAGTTGTTCCCAATCGTTTACCCCAACGTTTCAAGCTTCTCTCCAATCGTTCCATCGAAGAACAAATTCTAGAACACGGTATCACTTTTGAAGAACTTCGCGAAAAGATCTTTTTCCATAATTTGGGCGATTTTATGGATCGCGGGCCCTTTGGCGTGCGGATCTATCGTCGCTCGGTTGAGCTTGTGCGTGCCCGATTGTCTGATTTCGTTGGTGGCAACCACGACCTCTGGGAATTCATGAATTTGATGGGCCTTCATTTGCCATGGTATGCCGGTTATAACTTTTATCAGTATCATGATGAATTTGATGCAACTGAAGGAGACATCAATATTGTCGTTGGCTTGAAACATATCGAAGACGCGCAGACCAAGGACATGAATTGGTGGGCGGCACGTTTGGCGGAATACACATTATTCTATGAAGGAAAATTGAAGAAAGATTGGAAACGTTTTGATCTTCGCGTCAACGGAGAATTGGAAGAGGATGGCAAAACCCGTAAGGCCGGCACGGGCTGGTATCCTCTATTGACTGCCGGGATGAGCAAGGACAAAATCAAAGATTGGAACAAAACCAGCGAAGGCCGAGTCTGGAACAAATTGCGTGGATATGATGCGCGCGTGGGCGATGTCTACATCGGTGTCAAAGCCATCGGGACCGTTTCCTTGAAGTGGTGGCTTGATCTCAAGGAAGAATTCCGTCAAGGCTTTGCTTTTGAGGACAGAGATGGGTTTCGTAATGAAGACATCCGTCAGGCTTGGGTGGACGCCCAGAAGATGATCGATGAGATCATTCGAGAAGTCCGTGAGATTGTTGTGGAGCGCCTCGCGGCAGGGGATTGGTGGTGGCGCGCCTTCGAAGCGCTCAATTACAAAAATTACGAGTCACCGGAATGGTGGGCCAAGGATTGGGTCTATCACAAGGATTGGGGGACAGCGGTTTTAAAAGAACTCAACGAAAATCGCACCGCGGGTGAAGGCGAATGGAATTTTGCCAACTATCTTGCGAATTCAACCTTGAAGGAAATCGCTCAATTCTTTAGGGAGAACTTTACAACCTATCTTATCGATGTTTATGGAAATACCTATATGCATGGTTTTCTGCCGGTTGATGCGCAGGGTCGCTTCTTCTTTGAGTATGAAGGCACCTTATATAAGGGAAGAGGCAAGGCTGCGGATATTCTTGCAGGAGTGCCAACAGAGGAACAGGATTATCGTTCAGTCTGGGAAGGGCTACAACTTCTTGAAACTGTTATCCGTAATCGGACTCTGCCTTTAAATGAAATTTATGAAGCGCTGCGGGTCGTTAATAGCTGGTATGCCGATATGACGACCAAAGCCAAGATAGAAAATGTCGCGGCGGCGATTAATAAATTTGGCCCCGAATATCTTGCCCAAATCAACGGCATTAACCGACTTTTTACGGGTCATCTGCCG
>CAZRVZ010000146.1:0-2530 GCA_964603655.1 uncultured Pseudobdellovibrionaceae bacterium
CACTCATCCCACCGGGAATCGTCATCTTCACAACCATCGCGTCTTTGAATGATTCGGTATACATTGTCTCTCCTGTACGCCCCGCGTCTGACTCAGAGCCCTAAGTCAAACCAGTGTATCAGCTAAAGGCGACATCTTTCCTGAAACCGGGGGATCGTGCCGTGCACCCGGCGTGACATGCACCCGACCGCGGCCTTTCCCGTGACATTCAATGGTCCCCGGGTTTAGCCTGCAGATTAAGGCAAAGCCTAAGGAGATTTACGGAGCGATGTTTGCGCATGAATTGAGAGATCGCCTCAGTCACGGGGACCCAATACTAGTATTGGACGTTCGGGAGCCGTGGGAGTGGAAAATCGCGAGCCTTGGGGGCGTACTTATTCCACTCGATCAGCTGCCAAAGAGATTTCGCGACCTCGATAGTGAACAGGAGATAGTGTGCCTTTGTCACCACGGCGTTCGAAGCGCGCAGGCGGTTGGTTTCTTGCGTTCTAAAGGATTCAAAAACGTTCAGAACGTTCTGGGAGGTATCGAGGCGTGGTCGCTCACTGTGGATTCCTCAGTCGTTCGATACACCTGAAAACCTGTGCATCCACAAAATTTTGGCCGTGCGCCGATGCAGGATCTGGGGTCGATTTGGGGTTGGACCGGGGAGGGACGTCGGCACAGGGGGAACACCCGCCCCCAGCTCGCCTACCTCAAAACCTGTCTCGCCTTTTTCACAAGCCGAGCCAGCGGTGGCGGCGCAAGGTGTTTCAGGTAGTCAGTCAATTCCTTAACGAGACGTTTTTGAAACGTATTCAGGCCGCGCGCAATTTTTTTTGCGGTCAGCTTTGGATCCAGTGAGAACCCACACGCCGATTCGCGAATCCGGTTTGAAAGTAGCACCGCCAGAATGGACTCTGCACTCACTCCGCCATCGATGCCTTGACCCAATCTCATCCATTCTGCCAAATCCGCTCCTGGAAATTTTTCGCGGAGCCACGAAAGGTCGTACAGATCCTTTTCACTGCACCTGCTCACCAGTGTCGCGACCTTCATGCCGAGGAGTGTCTCCAGACTACAAACGATCACCCCATTTTCAAGACGATGGAAGGTTCCGACACGAAAGAGGTTTCCATCCTCCACGGCGTCCAACGTGAATAGATGGTGATCGAGACTGCACTGGGCGTGGTAATACTGCATCGACACCGCCTCATCGGTAATTTTGGCTCCTATATTGACCAAGCTTTTCGCCGCAAGTACCACCGCGCGCTGGCTCATTGCGTCGGAGGTAAACAGATCCAGATCGTCCGATTTCCGGTGGCCGGCATAAAATCCCGACAGGGCCGTGCCACCCACCAGTACACAGCCTTGAACTTGCTGACTAAAAATATGATGGATGGATTTAAGTAAAGCCTTCGGCAAAACACGTTTGGCTAACTGTGGGTTTGGTGGTGTGTCCAAATGACCTCAGATCGTTTACGAACAGCGGGGTGAATTTTCATCTTGTATCTGGGAAACCTATCCCAAACTATTTGCCCAGCGCTCTTGGCGGCGCCGTAGAGTCCAAACACCTGAACCAGACGAGCCAATGCATCGGGCTGACCCCGAACAAGTCCCGAAAGAAATGGCTCGAGCGCCGGGTAAAGACGATCCCATAACAGCAAGGTTTCCAACGACTTTCTTTCGGCTGCAACGGAAAGTATCGGCAAGGCCGTCGCCAATTCGCTCGGAGCAACCCCCAGTACGGCCCCCAGTCTCTCCTGGTTTCTGGAGTAAACGTTTACATCACTGGCCCCATCCCGATCCGCTTCCTTAAACCACTGAGATACAAGCTGACGGCTCACCCCTGCCCTTCGCGCAAGCTCTGACTGTGTCAGCCCCACTATATCGCAGTAGGATTTAAGGGTGCCGGCATTCATATCTACAGTATCAACCGCTACGGGCATTATGTCTATATTAATAGACATTTTTTATACTATAAGTAATATATTCAAGTACTTGAGTATTATTTAATAAGTGGATGAGTCACCTGGCGGAACGAAACTTTCCTGCTTATCGGGGTGTCACATAACGGGTCCGGTTCGGCCCGGCCATATTTAGAAGAATTCCAAGACAGGATAACTAATTATTCCCGAAAAACTCGAAGGACTTTTTCAGCAGAATCTAGTTAGTGCGCCGTTTTTTTTAAAAAGTCTTGCGCGTGGCTCTGTTCCAAATTCGCTAGAGCGAGCCAGCGATACAGATTCCAAGAATGGAAATAAGAACTGTCATTTGAATGGCAAGCACCATAGGACCTACCCATCTTTTCGACACCTATCTTTTCGACAACCCACTAAAAATCTTTAGTCATCGTTTCTAAAATATAAATTATTGAATTTATTCATGTTTTTTTAGGGTTGGAGTTGAGACCTAGTGGCCTGTGGAACTTTGTGGAACACCTTAGGAATAGCGGCAGAAGTACCGACAAGGGATTGAGGTTTCTATCTCCCTAGGAGGGGTCTATCGTGAAAGTTCTTATCGTTGATGATTCGGTCGATCACCGCTCGAA
>CAZRVZ010000147.1:0-6927 GCA_964603655.1 uncultured Pseudobdellovibrionaceae bacterium
CCACCCTTGTTTTTTAGTGCCTGCGCTGTATACGCGGTATACACCGCCTCTGGCCATTTACTGCGGCCGTGCCGCCGTTGGCGTTGGCAGGCATTGTGCAATTAGTAAGTGTCATAGGGGGCGCTGCCTTATGAGACGCATCGTATCGATTCTGTTTTTAATCACCTCAATTGCGAGTTTTGGGGAGACGGGCCGGAGTAATTTCTCTGGTAATTACCGTGGTCCGCTCAATAATTCCGGCAATTACAATCCCAACGGATTTGGTAACAACCAATTCGGCGGCATGGGCGGTGGATTTGGGGGTATGGGCGGTGGATTCGGCGGCATGGGCGGTGGATTCGGCGGCATGGGCGGTGGCGGCGCACAAAGCAACGGCCAGAGTCGCAAGGCGGCCGAGGAGATCTCCAAGTTGGGACTGGAAGCATCCAAGGGTATTCAGGAAAATTTAAAAACGTTTTCGTCGGGTCAGGAAAAGTCTTTGCAGAACTTCATGAGTTCGCTGAAGGACACTCAGGTGAAAGAGGATAATCAAAAACTCTTAGAAAGTTTGGGAAAATCCAGCGCTGAGGCAAATAGCGGTGCCGACACCGGAATGACAGCAATTACCGACAATATCGTGAAATCCATCGATGAGCACAAGAAAACGCGAATCGAGATCCTCGAGGCTATTGGCCAGGCAACGATTAGACCCGTGGTGGTTCCTGCGATCAGTCCTGGCGCCAGCCCCGTAGTTAACCCGGGCGCTCTTGCGGGAAGATCCGGAAATCCTCTGGGTCGAATTATGGGCTTGAGTGGAAAGCCGGATACCAAGGTGCCTAGCGAAGGCCTGGCTCGTGGTGTGAGTCGTGGTGTAGCTGGGAATGGTGCTTATAAGTCGCCTCTGAAAGACTAGTCCGATTAGGCCGACCGGGTGCCTCGCGCATCCACTCATCGAAAGCAAGTCTTCCTCGATTCGATAATTGTTCATTGCGCTCTAACTTGGATTTCGATCGCTCTGGAAGCGGCGGCAGGAGACCCATATTTGAATTGAGCGGCTGAAAAGGCGTTCGCCTCGGATCGGTGACGGCAAGGAGCAGGCTTCCGATGAGCGTTTGAGCGTGGGGTATGAGTGGCGGAGCGCTTTCGATTAGATTGGCGGCATTCCACCCGGCGACGAGCCCGGTGGCGATCGATTCGACATAACCCTCGGTTCCGGTGAGCTGACCGGCAAGCAGCAGCGACGGAAATCTTCTGAGCTGAAGCGATGGCAGGATGTGTTGTGGGGAATTGATGTACGTATTCCGATGCATGCTTCCCAGCCTGAGAAATTCGGCGTTTTCAAGGCCTGGTAATTTCCGAAAGACCCGCTCCTGTTCCCCGTATTTCATCTTGGTCTGAAAGCCGACGAGATTATAGGAAGTACAATGGCTGTTTTCGGCGCGCAGTTGTATGACCGCGTGGGGACGACGTCCGGTGGTTGGATCGGTAAGGCCAACGGGCTTCATCGGTCCGAAGGCCAACGTCCGCGGCCCTCTCGCTGCCAGCGCCTCAATCGGCATGCAACCCTCGAAATAACGTTCGGGTTCGAAGTCGTGGGGTAGCACCACCTCGGCCGAAAGAAGGTCGCGCACCAATTCTTCATACTGACTTTGCGTGAGCGGAATATTCCAAAAGTCGGGTGCGCCTTTATCGTAACGACTTTGGCGGAACAGTTTGTCGAATTGAATGCTATCCGCCGATACAATCGGCGAAATCGCATCGTAAAAATAGAGCGACTCCTGCCCCAGCAGCGCCGAGATTTCACGCGCCAGTGCGTCGGAGGTGAGCGGGCCGGTAGCTATAATCGCGAAACGATCGATTGGAAGCTTGGTAACCTCTTGGCGCACAATCTGAATTTGCGGAGTGCTGGAAATGCGATCGGTTACCGCCTCGGCGAACACTGCCCGATCGATGGCCAGCGATTTTCCAGCGGGAACTGCGCATTTTACGGCAAGCTCCAACAGTGCAGAGCCCATCCCCTCGAGCTCGCGTTTAAGTATCCAGGGGGCAGTGTGCTCCGAGAGTGAGCCGAAGCTGTTGCTGCAAACCAGCTCTGCGAATTTGTCGGTACGGTGGGCTGGCGTACGAATCAACGGGCGCATTTCAACTAGATCGACGGATATTCCTCGCTTGGCGATCTGAAGCGCGGCCTCGCAGCCAGCCAGTCCGCCACCAATGACACTAACCGACTTCTTCATCCGTTCTCCCGCAGTACCTGGTTTTCTTGACGCTATTTGAACCATCTCTTACACTGATTTTTAATCAAGTACCATAATCAAGTACGATTAGTTCCATCACCCTTATGCCAAATCCGGCCGCCCAGGAATCGACACAGGTTATCTCGCTCAATGCGATAGACATCATGCTAAGCGCGAGCGGGGTGGTTCAACTCGTATTGATTCTGCTAGTCAGTTTTTCGATACTGACCTGGGCCATCATTATTTTTAAGTGGCGAACTCTTCGCAAGTGCTCCTCATCCTCAGATTCCTTTCTGGAGATATTTTGGAGCGGCAAGAGCATGGATGGAATCTATTCCGAGGCCAAGCGCCACCCGCAGGCCGCCGTCGCGCGAGTTTACCAGGCCGGATACCTCGAGCTGCAGCGGATCATGGACAAGGAGCGGCAGAAATCCGGGAAATCCGATACGGGCTGGATAATCACTCCTCACTCCTCCATGGAAAATCTTGAACGCGCGCTGCAGCGAACCTGCCGGAACGAATACTTGCGATTGGAAAAATCCCTGCCGTTTTTGGCAACGACCGGAAGCACGGCACCTTTCATTGGCCTATTCGGAACCGTCTGGGGAATTATGAATGCGTTTCAAAATATTGGTGCTCAGGGTGGTGCCAGCCTGGCCACCGTCGCGCCGGGAATCGCCGAGGCGCTGATCGCCACGGCCGTCGGTCTTGTCTGCGCCATTCCGGCCGTCATGGGTTACAACTTTTATATTCACCGGGTTCGCGGGTTGCGCTCACAGATGGAAAATTTTGCGAGCGACTTTTTGAATATCGTTAAACGTAACTTTGTTTCCGCCTAACCCTGTAGCTCGAGGTGACAGTGGCCTTTGGTTCCTCTTCGTCTGACGATCTCACGCCAATATCGGAGATAAACGTCACCCCTCTGATAGACGTGATGCTGGTCCTGCTCGTGGTGTTCATGGTGGCGGCTCCCATGCTCGAAAGCGGAATCGCAATTCAGCTGCCCAAGGCCGGGGGCAAAGCGCTTTCCAAAAGCGAAGACCCCACGACGTTGAGCTTAACCAAGGATTATCGCGTATTCATCAATAAGACCGAGATCCCCTATGCCGAGTTGGTGCCGCAACTCAAAGGTTTCATGCGGGGCCGTTCGCAGCCGGAGTTATTCATTCGCGCGGACGGGGAGCTGCCTTACGGCTTTGTCGCCCAAACCATGGCGTCGGTGAAGGCTTCCGGAATTCACAAAATCGGACTAGTCACGATGCCCGAAGAGGCTCCCAAAAAGAAGCAGAAGTAATTTCGATGACCGATTCGCTGAGACAGGGTTTTCTGTATGTCCCCATTCCGGCACTGGCGATCTCCTTTGCGATTCATGGGACGATCGCCGCGCTCCTCATCACGATGCACGTTACCGGTTTCTTGAATGTTGACAGACGCGAAGCGAAAAAGAGCCTTTATCAGGATTTTATTCAGGTGGATGTAGTGGCTCTACCGGACTCGCTTCCGAACCAAAAAAAAATTATGGAAATGGCACAGCCGATAATTGAACGACCCGCACCGATAACCGAGTCGCTCCCACCTTCGAATCCCGACATCATGGAGCTGCCCAAGACCAAAACAAAGGTTGGCCAAGAGAAAACTCAGGTTCAGGATGAGCAGGATCGCGCGCTGAGGGAGCTAGAAAAAGAAGCAAGCCGAGAACAGGCGCTGAAGAATCTCGCGCTCAACCGGGAGAAAACAACGGGGCGCGCCCAACTCAAGGGAAATGTTCTGGCGCAGGGGAACGCGATGACGGGCGATTTGGGGACGTCCAAGGATCTCTACGATGCTAGAATCCGGCGGGCCATTCAGGAGCATTTCAATGTATTTTCGTGGCAGAAAAAAAAAGAGTTAGTTACCATCGTTCATCTCGAGCTCTTTTCCACCGGGAGGGTGAGAAAAAAGGAGATCATCTCATCATCGAAAGACCCTCTTTACGATGCCGCGGTGTTGCAGGCAATTGATAGAGCACAACCCCTACCGGTTCCGGCCGATTTGTCCTTAATTGCAAACGGGATTACAGTCGAGTTTACGCCTACGGAGTAATCTAATTGAAGACAAAATCATTCTGGCTCGTGATGGTTTCAGTGGCACTGGTGATGGTTGCCGCCCGGGGCATGGCCGATGTGTATATTACGGTCAGCGGCGCCACGACGAAAAAGGCAACGTTGGCGCTTGGGAAATTGCATACGGCGACCGACTCTCAAAAGCCCGACAAGAATCTTACGCAGGCCATTGAATCCCAATTGCGGGATGATATCGAATTCATGGGCCTGTTCGAGCTCCTGAATGCTTCAACGTATGCACAGATCGATCGCCCGCAGGAGTTGGAAAAAATAAAGTACGAAGAGTGGGAGCCGCTCGAGGCTTCATTCGTGCTGAAGTTGTCGCACCGGTTAAAAGGGAAACAATTAACCCTTGAGGCGGCCCTGCATGATGTTGCCGGACAAAAACGCATATTCGGCACTCGTTACCAGCACCCGTCGGACCAATACGATCGACTGGTTCACGCGCTGTCGGAAGAAATCCTCAAAAGTCTCACCGGTGAAAAGGGTCTTTTTTTTAGTCGGGTGGCCATGATCTGTCGAATGCCACCCCGAAATGGACGCCCCGGATCCAAAGAGCTTTACATCACGGCTCCTGACGGGAGAAACCCCATCCGATTGACCGGCGACGGAACCATTACGTTGAGTCCCGCGTGGGCGCCCGATGGGAAGTCGATTTCGTACACACAGTTCGAATATGTTCGGGGCAACCAGATGGGTACGGTTCTCAAACGGCATCAGCTGGCGACGGGGAAACGAGAGGCCCTTTCGGCCCGGGAAGGGATGAACAGCGGGGCAGCCTGGTCGCCCGACGGTAAGAAGATAGCGATGACCTTGAGTTTTAACGGTCGACCCGAGCTTTACCTGCTTCCAGCTGCCGGCGGAGAACCAGAACCTCTGAGTCGGTCAATTCAATGGCGACGGATCGCGGGAGAGGGCTTTCAGCCCAATTTGGCATCCCTTCTTTTTGACGTTGAGCCGGACTGGGCGCCAAGCGGCGATAAGATCGTGTTTTCGAGCGCACGAACGGGCCATCCGATGATTTATATCGTCGATATTGCGACCAAAGTCGCCAATCAGCTGACCTTTGCGGGGCAGTACAATGCAACGCCAGCCTGGTCGCCCCGAGGCGATAAGATAGTCTTCGCGGCCCAGCGCACCGGCGAGGGCAATTTTGATCTTTATTCAATCGATGTGGATG
Source organism: uncultured Pseudobdellovibrionaceae bacterium (assembly GCA_964603655.1). Classification (GTDB taxonomy): domain Bacteria; phylum Bdellovibrionota; class FAC87; order UBA2466; family UBA2466; genus JACPWY01. The sequence continues at coordinate 5,499 of CAZRVZ010000147.1, forward strand.
GAAATAACCTTCAGCGACTAACGAGTGGCGATAACCCGACGGGCAGACGATTTAACAATGAAAACCCGAGTTGGGCCGCAACCGGAAGACACCTGGCCTATGCCAGCAGTGATGGCGGACAGTACGCAGTGTACGTGATGAACACCGATGCTACCTTTCGCAAGCGTATTTCGCCCGGAGGGATGGAGTGCTCTATGCCGTCGTGGGGGCCGCCCGAAAACTAAATGATGCGGCTTAGAATCCGACGCTACTTATCATTCTATCGTCAGCGACTTTAGCAGATCAAGCTGATCGAGGACCTTGCCGGAACCGATGACCACGCACTTGAGCGGATCTTCGGCATACATTACCGGCAGTCCGGTACGCTCTCGAATCAAGATGTCGAAATTGGCGAGCAGCGAGCCGCCGCCAGCCAGGACGATACCTTTGTCGACGATGTCGGCTGCAAGTTCTGGGGGCGTACGCTCCAATGCCTGCTTGATCGCGTCCACCACGATATTGACCTGATCCACCAGCGCTTCGCGAATTTCATCGCTACTGACCGTGACCGTTTTTGGACTGCCGACCACCAGGTCCCGTCCCTTGACCTCGCAGTATTTAACCTCATCAAACGGGAAGGCATTCCCAATTTCAATTTTGATATTTTCGGCGGTTCGGTCGCCAATGAGGAGGTTGTACTGGCGCTTGATATAGTTCACGATCGCTTCGTCAAATTTGTCACCCGCGACTCGAACGCTTTGGCTGTAAACAATTCCACCCAAAGAAATGACGGCGACCTCGGTCGTGCCCCCACCGATATCGACAATCATATTGCCGGAGGGCTCCGTGATGGGCAGTCCGGCGCCAATGGCCGCTGCCATAGGCTCTTCGATTAAGAACACCTCGCGAGCGCCGGCAGACTGCGCCGACTCGCGAACCGCCCGTCGCTCGACCTGGGTAATTCCGAAAGGAACGCAGATGATGATTCGGGGCCGCACGAGCGTGATTTTCTCGTGGGATTTCGCGATGAAATACTTGAGCATGCTTTGGGTGACTTCAAAGTCGGCGATGACACCATCCTTCATCGGTCGGATGGCCGTGATACTGCCGGGAGTACGTCCGAGCATTTCTTTCGCCTCACGCCCGACCGCCAGTACCCGACTGGGACCGCCGCGCGGGTTTTTGTGAACGGCAACCACTGATGGTTCATCGATGATAAGGCCTCGATTTCGTGCATACACGAGTGTGTTAGCCGTGCCGAGGTCTATCGCCAAATCGCTCGAAAACATTCCCATGAGTTTATTGAGCCAATTACGAATAGGATTTGATTGATTGGGTGCCATAAACTGAAGTCCCCCGAATACCCGAAACGTTGCAAATCACGCCAAAATGTTTTTGCGTTCCGCTCACAATATAGGGTGGAATTTTGGATGAGTCATCCAACTTTTGT
>CAZRVZ010000148.1:0-12048 GCA_964603655.1 uncultured Pseudobdellovibrionaceae bacterium
ACACGATGAGAGACCAAAGGGATCAACAAACAGAATCCCGGGCCACCAATGCCATCAGGAAAGAGCCAGGTGGCGAGAAATGAAGTGGGCCGCCTAACAAATCTCAGACGATAATCGCGTTTTCGCGCCAGCCACTACGTATCGGAAGACGGGTGATGACCTATGAATTTTTTTTTTCAGATGCGCATCACATTTAATGAAGGGGTTGGGAACCTGTTCGGCCAGTACCATGCTGCTTGTTGGGCCATTGATGGAGATCCTTACATGGATATTGCCCACCATACGATCGACTGGGGCACCCCTTCAAATCCAAACTTCAAGACAGCAACAGGTATTGCATTTTACCCGGATTCTTATTTCTGTTGTCTTGAAAGGACCGAGTAAAGGTAGTACCAGTCGCGGAGTTTTTTTCAAAAAGGGCTAGCGACATTTTCAGGGAGGGGGGTGAATATGCATGACACATCACTTGGACCGGTGATTTACGCCCTCCAACTACCAAATGGGAGGGGAGCCCGAGAAGAAAAGGAGGAGAATTAGTAGCGTAATTCCGAACACGTACCGCATAAAAACCTCGCTACTTGGGAGTGTGCAGCACAAATGTGAAGCAATTGTGCCAAGTATCAAGATTAGTATCCGCCGCCGCGCTAGATTGGTATCTCACTTTACAAATGAGCGCTGCGCCCCTGTATTTACCCGACAGGATCACAATCATGGACCGACAACTCCTTCTAGCCATCGCCGTCTTTCTCGGGGCAATTTGCATCGTGTGCCCCACAGCCGACATTCCGATAAACGACGATTGGCAATACAGCCACGTCACGAAAACCCTGGCCGAAACGGGCCGGATTAAGATCGACGTCGCCATTGCGCCTGCACTGGTCGCTCAAGCGGCACTCGGCGCGGCATATTCCCGTCTGGTCGGGTTTTCTCACCGCAATCTCAGGATTCTGACGTGGATTGTTGCAATAGTATTCTTGGGCGTCGTCAATGCGCTTCTAAAGCTAGGGCACACGTCGCCAACAGTTCGAGGAATTACGCTTCTTACCCTGGTGCTCAATCCGATTTTTTTTCATCTGGCCAACTCCTTCATGACCGAGCTTTACGGGTACACGCCCATGTTTTTTGGCGCATGGCTCTGGCTTTCGGCTGTAACGAGACGGGAAACGGACCCATCGCCTGACTGGAGAAGAATCGCCGCAGCAGCGATCATCGGTTCGACATTTTGGATTCGCCAGTTTTGCGTACTTGCGTGGCCCGCCCTCGTATTTTCGGAAATACTTTTCGGCGCGCCCGGACAGCGTCGGTGGAAGCGAAGACTTAGGCACCAGTGGCCGCAACTCATTACTACTGGATTTGCTTTTTTTTCCCCCATCGTACTTTATTCTTTCTGGGTACGCGCTTCTGGCAATCTGAACCCGGCCTTTTCCGACCCATTGGCGTGGCTTTTTCGGTTTAACAGTGTACCGCTCTTTTATCACCTGCCGCTTGCCGCACTTTATCTGACTTTCTTTTCGCTTCCGCTTGTTGTGATGAGCTTGGGTCCTCTTAAAAAGCGACGACTGCTGGTGATTGGAAGCTGGATGATGGCGGCGCTCATTTACATTTTCATTCAGGGGGTAGATGAGCCCTGGCCGAATGAACCACTCCACCGGTTTTTTCCCTTTCTCGGCAACATCATCAGCCCGTTTGGGCTCGGTCCGGTGTCACTCACCGATCTCTATATCCAGCATACCCTGCCCCCGTACTCGAACCCGATTTGGGCCAGCATCGGAATCTGCCTGGCGGTGCTTTGCGTCCGCTGGTTGGCCGGGACAAAGTGGAGCTTGCCCGCTGGCTTTTCAAGATTTTCGGGACTCTATGTGGCCCTCTCGTTTTATATCGTTGTGATGGCATACCGAAAGGATGTTTTTGAGCGTTACCATTTTGGAATTTGGATAGCGGTCACCGTATGGCTCGCGTCACGACTCCAACCGGATAGTCGCCGATTAAAACTCGCCGTGGCGGGGCTCATTCTCATGGGCACCTACACGGTTCTGGGTAGTTTTGATTACTTTCGGTGGCAGGAGGCGCGCTGGGAGCTAACCGAACAGGCTCTTCGGCGTGGCATCGCCGTTTCTGAGCTCGACGGCGGTTACGAGACTAACGGCTGGCTCGCAAGCCAACATGGCTGGGCCGCGGACTGCGGGATTGCCGAGCATTTCTTTTGCCCGCACCGCCGTTTTGCCATCGTCGCGACAGTTCAGACGAGCGATAGAGTTATTTCGACGCTCAAACCTCGTCAGATTCTATTTCCCATCACGACGCTCCACCTCGTGGAACGCCGCATTTGAAGTGGCGCTTTTGAATAGGCTGAAGTAGAAATCACCCTATAACCTTTCCTTGAGGCATTTATGAAAACTGGGTACCCAAGTCAGATCAAATACATCGTTGGCAATGAAGCGGCCGAGCGGTTCAGCTACTACGGCATGCGCGGAATTCTCGTTGTCTTCATGGTGCAATACCTCATGATGCGAGAAACCGATGCGAAGGGAATCTATCATCTCTTCATCACCGCCAACTATTTCTTGCCGCTTCTGGGAGGCTATCTATCCGATCGCTTTTTGGGCAAGTTCAAGACGATTGTCTATTTGAGTCTCTTTTACTGCGCTGGCCACGGAGCCATCGCGCTTTGGGAAAGTGAGATAGGTCTCTATGTCGGGCTGGGACTCATCGCCCTGGGATCGGGAGGCATTAAACCCTGCGTCTCAGCCCACGTCGGGGATCAATTCAACGCGTCTAACTCGCACCTACTTAAGAGTATTTACGAGATTTTTTATTTTTCGATCAACTTCGGAGCCTTTTTTTCAACGCTACTCACACCGTGGCTTCTGGTGAAGTACGGCCCCAGCGTCGCCTTCGGAGTACCCGGCGCCCTCATGATTATCGCTACCTATGTTTTCTGGCTCGGGAAAAAGCAGTACGTACACGTCCCCCCCACGGGAAAGGCTGGCAGCGCTCAATTTTGGGGAATTCTGTTTCGGGCGCTCACATCACTGGGGCAAAAAAAGCCGGGCCAGCACTGGCTTGATACCGCTCGCGACCGTTATCCTACTGAGAAAGTCGACGGCGCAAAGGCGGCGGTTGCAATTTTCGCTGTATTTATCTGGGTCTCGGCGTTTTGGGCACTCTTTGAACAACACGGTTCTTCTTGGGTGCTGCAGGCTCGTCAGATGAATCTAAATGCGTGGGGCTACGATTTCGAAGCATCCCAGATTCCGGCACTCAACCCGATCATGGTGATGGCATTCGTGCCACTTTTTAGTCTTTTTCTTTACCCCATGGTTGGCCGATTCGGTTTCCGAGTGACTCCATTACAGCGCATGGGAGCAGGGATGGTCGTGACGGGTTTTGCCTTTGTCTGCTCGGCGCTGATCCAGTCCTGGATCGAAGCGGGTGAAAGCGTTTCCATACTTTGGCAATTTCCCCAGTATTTTCTCATCACCGCGGCCGAGGTGATGGTATCCATTACCGGGCTGGAATTCGCCTATACTCAGGCACCCCGCGCTATGAAAAGTACCATCATGAGCCTCTGGCTTCTGACCGTGACGCTCGGGAATTTCTGTACTGCCATCATTTCATTTGTGAACCCGTTTAAAGGTGAAGGCAGCAAAGAGTTTATGTTCTATGCGGTCGTAATGCTCGTCGTATCTGGAATATTTATCTGGGCAGCGTCACGTTACAAGGAACGAAACTACATCGAGGGAGTTCCGGCGTAGCATTGGAAATGAAGATGTCATGAGAGCAGTGGCCGTTACCCATCGATAAAAATTGACAGATTGACTCTGCGAACCCGACTCGAGGTAATCACCAGCACGCTGCAACCGTTCGCACCGTCATCTAAAATCGGATCAAAAGCGACGCTCAAGTGATACGATTTTCGACCGATATGCCCAATGGAGTCCAACCGGCAGTGGGCCAGCGGCCCATCCACGATTACCGTTTCTGGTTCTCGGTCCGAATGGAGAAAAATATCAACACCGTCCTTAACACCGGCGCTTTCCGGGCCCATCATGTCGACGTAAACTACAGAATCCTTGAGCGTTCTAAAATCAACGATGGCCGGGTCTGCAATCACTGAAAATGCAAGTAACAGAAACAGAGTGGAAATTCTCACGAGCCCTCCCAAATATTAACTTTAACTTTAACTTTAGCGAGTGCCGAAGAATCGAGGGCGATTTACCCTCCAGTAAGAAGTGCGACTCAAATCCAGTGCCTTGCGGTACACCGGTTCTTGGATATGCATTTTAAGATTGAGTTTGAAGACCTGCAACAAAAAAGTGAACACATAGTGATGACGCGTAGAGTAACGACAGGCTATTTCCGGACTGAGTGGCTCTGTGCTATTTTTCGACGGTGAATTCGCTGAACTGGTGGAATGCCGTGCAACTACTCAGAGCGCGCGGCGGAAACATTCAAACGGCAAAGCTCGCCGGTTCCAGTTTAATGAATCTGACCAAGCTTTCTGTTCTTAAGCGAAAAACGCAGCGACCAATCGTTGCCATCGCGCTTCTAGAACGGCTCGGCGACCTCGTCGCCAGTGAACCGTTAATCAAGCAAATTCGGTCGCTTCACCCGCGTTCTAATATCGTCTGGATTGCGTCGCCGAGATACCGTGAACTACTAGACAACCATCCGGGATTGGACTGCCGCATACACGTGAACTCGCTGTCCGAGTGTAGAAGCCTTGAACGTCTTTTCCATTTTGAAAAATTTTACGATTTGCATCCCGATGTTTTTCCGTGTCATGTGTTTGGCCCTTCACTCAGAAAAAGGGGGGGCGATCTCTCGGTCAATATGGAAAATTATTACCATTTTCAGGGCGGTCTACTGGGAGCGTTTTCCCGTTCCGGAGGTCTGGACTTTAAAAATGAAAGCCCTGCTATCCACATTCCACAACGGATAAAGTATCGGGTGGACAAATTGGCGCTCCCTACCAATTTTTGTGTGGCCCACACCAGGTCCGAAGATACCAGGCGCGATTGGCGTGACGATCACTGGCACCGCCTTCAACTCGCAATTGGCATGCCGATTATCGAGGTCGGCCGAATCCAGATACTGGACTCGTGGAATGGTAAAACCAATAAATACTCGATCCTAGAAACGGCCGAGATCATTTCTCGGGCGCGACTTTTTATCGGTATCGACAGTGGCCCCGCCCACCTGGCCAATGCCGTTCGCACCCGGGGCGTGATTCTCCTGGGGGCCTTTGCCAACTTTAGAAAATACATGCCTTACTCCGGCTATTATGCATCGCCCAACGGTGCCACAATTATCAGAGTCAATGCACCGGCGTCGGCTGTGCCATTTGAGTCGGCATTGCAGACGGTCCAGGAAAGACTGAGATAACGCCCCTGACCTTGGTGGCCATTTCGATTCCCGCTACGCTACACGTTTTTGGAGAGATACCCCATGCGCCTCATCACCGCCACTTGCGTGTGCCTTGGACTTTGCACGTTTGGTTCGGCATCGGAATTTGAGGATTTCGATTCCTTCACCTCCTTCGGGCTGGACACCGAAATTCAGACGACACTCCTCAGCGAAGCTAATAATGAAGCTGAATATCGCGACGAGATTGCTGAGCAGCTGGGTTTTCTTGTGGGAAGCTTGAACGCCAGGGGCGCGGTTGCCGACCTGGGCCACGCAAGAGTGCAAATCGAAAAGATTGAAAGCGACCAGGACCGCTTCCGAGTTTCGTATAGCGCACAATTCATCATCGCTTGGCCGAGAAATATCGCCATTCCAAACACGCTGCGACTCCTTCTTCCCCGAGGGGGCGATGAAACGGGGCTTGTCGAATTTTTTAAGTTCTTCTCGCGCACCTGCTCTCACGACCCCAATGAACCCGCTCTTAATCGGTATAGTTTTTATTACTATTTTCGCCCCATCCGCTCCGGGTGCGCTTTAGCGTCAAGCACGGTGCTCCCCGCCATCGAAACGCTAGCCCGCCTGCAGGTTTCGGCCCAGAATACGAGCGGCAAATCCCCCGAGTACGCCAAGATTTGGGAAGACGGACGCCTGGTCGCAACGCTTATTTACGCAACCGACCGTTCAAATGCCACAAGTCCCAACGACAATGGAATTGCCGCCTATAATTCCATTTATCGGCAACTGCTATCCACCTATGGAGCTCCGACGGCGGCAAGTCATACCCTGTCACCCGGCGCGCTGCCCGGCCCGGGGATTAACGATCTGGAGCTTACATTTTGGGTAAATGGTCGCACCATCAATGTCAGCCTGCTGCTCATCGACAAATTGGGATTTCAGCAGCCCACTCCATTATTTGCGAAACGTTATAACGAACGGTCGCGTATTTCGGATTTTGTCTCTTACAACGGCCATTCCGATTATGGCGAAAATATTCGGGCACTGGCTAAAATGGGTACGTTCACCGCGGGGCAATACCAATTATATTTTATCAACGGATGCGACACCTTTGCGTATATCGATGACTCCTTACGCTTGGCGCACTTTCAGGCAAATCCGACCGGCACCGACTATCAGTTTCTCGATATCATCACCAACTCACTGCCCGCCTTTTTTTCCTCAATGACCGCGGCCAATGCCCGCATTCTCCAAGCACTACTGACATCCACTCAAACCTACCGCACCCTCCTATCGGGCATAGACCCTAAACAAAGCGCCGTCGTCATCGGCGAGCAGGATAACAAAAGGTAGTTAATTCCTTTTGTTAGATTGCAGCACGGGCGATAACGGCGAGACCATGGCTGCCGTTGGTCAGGTAATTGTATTGTCCGGTGATCTTGAAAAGCAAAAAGTTGAACTGCAGACCGGCGAACGCGCGCCCCACGATGGCGGTGGGCCTGCTGGTGACGCCGTCATCTAAATTAAGTGAACCGGTGCCAGAGAAAAGATTACTCCCGCCAAAGCCACCGGTGTAAGAGGCCGTCACTGGACCCGAAGCCGTTCCGCTCAGCGAAGCACTTCCGTAATTCAGATCGGCGGCACCACCCAAATAAAAGGTAAAAAGATAGAGTAACGAAAAGTTGGTGGATACCTCTAGTGGAATCGTCCAAACATTGGAGCGAACACCGAGCTCATAATTCATATCAATATTGACACTCACCGTCTGGCCAGCAACGTCCGAGGTCGACGTGAGCTGCAACTTCGAGTTCATACCGACGAATTGATTCGAATAGTTCAAACCCGTCGCCGCGGTAATGCCGCCCCAGCCCAAGAGCAGAAACCGTTTGGGTTGTATGAGTCGGTACTGAGCGTTCACCCCAATCGACGCCATTCGCACGCTGGCCGATGCCAGGGTGGATGAAAAATACATCCCGTTGAAATAAAAGAAAAACCGATCGCTGGATTTTCGACGCTTAGCAAGAAGTGCTGGTGCGAGTCCGACATTTAAAGACGCCATGGCTCCACCCCCTATAGGAGGTAGGCTGTTATTAGTACTAAAATTCAGCGATGAGGCGGTGAGCGACGCCATGTTCACCTGCGCTTGTAAGCCCACGCCCACGCTAAAGCGATCGGGGTTGGACGCCCTATCCACCCACAAGCCATTGCCCTGCGACGTAACGCCCTTGGCCATCGCATCGTTAAAGGTGGTTCGAGATGCCTCGCTCAGGAAGCCCCCATTCACCGTTGTCTCCAAGCTATCAGCGTTGGCACTGATCGCGGTAAAAATGGCATTACCTGAAGGCAGGTCAGAGGTGCGGTTGATTATGGAAAACGGCCCTGCCCAAAGCGGTGCCAGTCCCCATAGGAGAATTAACATCATAGTAGTTTAATTAGCTTAAACGATCTCGTATCGCTCCGCCATCAGTAGCCAACCGACCGGGCGCGTGAAATAATAATACATTATGGCAATTCGGGCCTGGAAAACATTTCTCGTTGGTCGCCCCCTGGAAACGATTCAGTTGTCCCACGAACGCCTGCCCAAATGGAAGGCACTTGCGGTATTTGCCAGCGATGCGCTCTCAAGCGTCGCTTACGCAACGCAAGAGATTCTCATCCCGCTCGCGCTCGTCAGTGTTGCGGCAACGACATGGTCACTGCCCATAGCCTCGGCCATCAGTATCCTTCTTTTCGTCGTGGCAATTTCCTATTGGCAGACTATTCGCGAGTACCCGGGTGGTGGCGGCGCATACCTTGTCGTCATGGATAACTTGGGAACCTCGCCCGGATTGGTGACTGGGGCCGCACTTCTTATCGATTACATTCTGACCGTTTCAGTATCGATCTCGGCGGGACTGGAGGCCATTGGCTCGGCCGTCCCATTCATCTTTGAACACCGCGTAATACTCGGGTGTTTTTGCATCGCCGTCGTCACCACCATCAATCTGCGTGGCGTGCGCGAATCGGGAACCGTGTTTGCCCTGCCCACCTACCTTTTTATTTTTTCAATCACTGCGCTGCTTACTGTCGCCGGCTATCAGTATTTGAGCGGGCAATTGGTCACTACGGCCGGGCTACTCCATGAGAATTACGAAGTTATCACGGCAACGCTACTCCTTAAGGCGTTTTCATCCGGATGCGCGGCGCTTACCGGCATCGAGGCCATTTCCGATGGTGTGGCTACGTTTCGAAAACCAGAGGCTCGTAATGCCCAGATTACGCTATTATGGATGGCCGTAATTTTGGCCGTTTTTTTTATCGGTATCACAAGCCTGGCCCATGTGATGGGCATTCTTCCCAGTTCGACCGAAACCGTGATGTCGCAGGTCTCACGCGCTGTTTTTGGAAGCGGTCCAATCTATTATCTCATCCAGTTTTCCACGGCCCTGATTCTCTTTCTGGCGGCAAATACCAGCTTCGCCGATTTTCCTCGTATCTGCTCATTCCTCGCCAAAGACAGGTTTTTGCCCAGGCAATTCGCGTCTTTGGGCGATCGATTGGTCTTTTCCAACGGTATCGTGATGCTTGGCGTGTTGTCCTCGATACTGATCATTATCTTCCGAGGAACGACTCATTACCTCATCCCGCTGTACGCCATCGGAGTTTTTCTGTCGTTCACGCTTTCACAGGCCGGCATGGTGAAACACCACCTCAAGTACCGTAAGCCACATTGGATTATTTCGGCAGTGGTCAATGGAGCAGGATCGCTGGTAACCCTCATGGTTCTTTGCGTGATTACCTTTACGAAGTTTACCCACGGTGCCTGGATCGTCGTTATTATCATCCCAATTCACGTGGCTTGGTTCAGACTCACTAGGTCGCACTATCGAAGAGCGGCGGCCCAGCTAGCGCTGGTTGAAGCATTCGATATTTCTCAACCTATCAAGCACACCGTCGTGGTTCCGATTTCGGGCGTTCACAAGGGCGTGATAGACGCGCTCAAGTACGCCAAATCGATCGCTAAAGACGTGCGTGTCGTCTATGTGGAATTCGACGATGCCGCTACCGATCGCATGAAGGCCACATGGAAAAAGCTCGGTCCTGGCATACCGCTCGTCACCCTGCCATCACCGTATCGTTCGGTGGTGCGCCCCATTATCGATTACATCAGGAGCGTCGAGCAGGAGCACGATGATGATATCGTCACGGTCGTTATCCCAGAATTCGTCACGGCTCGCTGGTGGCACAGTATCTTCCACAACCAGACGGCATTTCTCATCCGGACCGCGCTGTTATTTGAAAAAAACAAGGTGGTAACGAGCGTTCGCTACCACCTGAAAAGATGATTGGTTTTTTGGCCTACTTGCCTATTTACCCTGCAGGTAACCGACGTCCTTGATTCTCACGGTAATGAATCGCTGCTTATCGCCTCGACGTGAGATAATAATCAGCGAATTGATACATGGCTGCTGGGTGGAACAGCTTCGGCTGACACCTTGCTGAGGGTAGGCCGTCGTATCGGTACATTGCGCTGGCGAATTTTGCCCCTGCTGACACTGTACTCTCCCCATAAGAGCTTCCGCTCCGCGAATTTCAATAACGGTGTCTCGATAATCTCCATCAGCCATGGTTGCCTGAAATAGGACACTCCCTGGAGCCGCTGTGGGGATTTGAATCTCCTGATTATCCGCCAAGCCTGCAATCTCGGGCCAACTCGCGCCACAGCCAGACAGGGTAAGTAATATGATCGCAATCGTAAATATTCTCATCGTAAACCTCCGAAGACACTTAAAGCACAACACACAGTCCCATAGAGACCCGCGCATCCGGAGAGAGAATGTGCAAAAGCGGTACCAGGTTTCAAAACTCAGAGAGTTTGCTGTGAATCGGCGGATTTGTTGCACACTTTTGGACTACGGAGAACATGCGTAAATCATGCGTAACTACTGTTTGGATTCATGACTCATGACCGAAAGAATACGACGGCGGCGTACCGATTTTAGACTTTCCGATTAATTTGTCTAAGAAACAAGCACCCGTACGGCGTAATCCGTCACCTGCGGCACTGTTATCCATGCTGGAGTGCTCACAATTCGCCAGTTAATAATTGGAACGGTTCCTGCTCAGTAGAAGTCTTGGAGCCGTTTGCTCCCGCACGTGCGTTGTATGTGCGCTTTATTGAAACGGTGTGGAGATAACTTAAATGAAACTAACTTTTGTAGCCCTGGTGTTTTTGGCTGTTCCTTTGATGGCTGAGTCACACGACTCAGGCGTCTCAACACGCACACGGTATGTTGCTCCTTCATCTTCCACACGCGGCATTTACGACTACGGATTCAATGCAGGTCCCTACTCTGGTTATGGGCAACCTGGCATGAACACCGGATACGGTAGCAACTACGGTTACCAGTCCAACTATTACAACCCTTATGGCGGCAGCTACAACTACGGCAATTCTTCCAATTCCTATACGCCGTTCTATGGAACTGGATACGGCTCCTACCCCTACTCGGGAATGGGTTCGGGCTATAACTCTTACCCCTACTCGGGAATGGGTTCGGGCTATAACTCTTACCCCTACTCAGGAATGGGTTCGGGCTATAACTCTTACCCCTACTCAGGAATGGGTTCGGGCTACAACTCTTACCCCTACTTAGGAATGGGTTCGGGCTATAACTCTTACCCCTACTTCGGAATGGGTTCGGGCTTCAACTCTTACCCGCAATCAGGAATGGGTTCGGGCTACAACTCTTACCCCTACTTAGGAATGGGTTCGGGCTACAACTCTTACCCCTACTTAGGAATGGGTTCGGGCTACAACTCTTACCCGCAATCAGGTTACGGATACCCCTACTAATCCAATGGCCGTACATTATTTAGGCTAGTCGAGTGAACTCATCGCTCTAAAGTGGTCTGATATCGATTTGCAGTCGGGTACCATCAGCATCGCGCGTTCTTACTCAAGAAAAGATTCTTGGGCCAAGAAAATGCCGGTGTTTACGGACTTTCCGAAGGGCAAACGGCATCACAGCCACCGGATTCCTCCCGAACTCATCCAACGATTGTGGTTCGCAAAGGGAATTTCCAAGGGTGAATTTGTAGCAGCTACATCTTTTGATAACGAGATGTTGTCCTACGAGTATTACCTGGAGACCCTGAAGCGCTACTGCAAGGAGCTGGGGATCTCGGAAGTGGGAACCCACGGACTCAGGCATTCAACTTCGGAAGTGTACATGCATCATGGAGCCACTGAGGGAGACTTGATGAAATTGTTTGCTCATTCCTCGATGGATATCACTGAAAGATACCTTCACGGAAAGAACGACAATCTCGAAAAAGTTGCTCAAGTGATCCGACTTTTTCCGGAATGTTCCCAAAATGTTCCCAAAATCGATGTTGGCAATAGTGCTTGAGAAAACTCGCTCGCTAAGGTATTGAAAGTAATAGCTAATTTATCGACGGGGCGTAGCGCAGCTGGCTAGCGCATCTGCTTTGGGAGCAGAGGGTCGTGGGTTCGAATCCCGCCGCCCCGATTAGAAAAACCCAAAACAAACAACGACTTAGCGCAATTTAGAAACCGACTCTCCATTTCAAAACCGTCCTCATGGAAAGAATATGGAAAGTCTTCATTATCTCTAACCAGAAACCCGACCAGAAATCGGAATCGTCGGGCTCGTTTTCTCTTCGTGTTTTCCACCGGAAAGCACT